>BFBT01000001.1:1911104-2229622 GCA_003112755.1 Lawsonibacter asaccharolyticus
TCCCTGGATGAGGGCAGCGATAACTGCCTGGCCGGCGGCAAGAAGTCTTACCACACCATCATCCCCGGCTTCCTGATGAAGGAAGGGACGGCGGTGGGTCCTTTCGGCGTGATGGGGGCCTTCATGCAGCCCCAGGGCCACGTGCAGGTGGTGGTGAACACGGTGGATTACCACATGAACCCCCAGGAGTGCCTGGACGCTCCCCGGATGCAGTGGACCGGTGGGAAGCGCATCCAGCTGGAGCGGGAGGTGCCCGCCCACATCGGCCTGCGCCTGGCGGAGATGGGCCACCAGGTGGAGATCTGCAACTCCAACCTGGACATGGGCCGAGGGCAGATCATCTGGCGGATGGAGGACGGCACCCTGGCCGGCGGCACCGAGCCCCGGTGCGACGGCACGGTAGCGGCCTGGTGAAGAGAGAGGAGAGATCTTGTGAAAGAGCGCGGCCTGATCCGGATCATTATTCTCCTCTCCGGCGCCCTGCTGTGGGTGGCCTACCTGTTTGATGCGGTCTGTTCCCGATACGCTATCTATGAGGTGATCGGCTATGGGGCCCATGAGCTGTTGTCTATGCTCCCCTATGTGTCTGCCCTGACCACCGCGGTCTGGCTGGCCATTACGCTGGTGAAAGGGGCCCGGGGAAAGACACTGCGCCGGGAGCTGGCGTTCTGTGGGGCCCTGGCGGTCCTGCTGGCGGTGCAGTGGGGCTATCTGATCGAGCAATCCCACCGCTCCACCGCCACCGTTCTGGCCCAGGTCACAGAGACGGTCCTTGTGCCGGCGCAGGGGCTGCAGGCGGTGATCCGGCATCCGGAGGGGTATGAGATCACACTGTGGTGCCCCCAGCTGGCATGGGAGCTCCTTCAGCCGGGAACGGAGTACCTGGTCACCTACGAGTGGGATGACCGAATGCCCCAGGAGGGGACCTTGTGTATGGTCCATCCCTGAAAATCTCAATTTTGATCAAGGAGGCAGCAGCCATGAAAATAGCAGAATTATTCGGAAAGGGGAAGACCGTCTTTTCCTGTGAGGTGTTTCCCCCCAAGAAGGACAGCCCCGTGGACACTATCTATCAGACCCTGGACGGGCTGAAGGA
The DNA here is from genome assembly GCA_003112755.1 of Lawsonibacter asaccharolyticus. Lineage (NCBI taxonomy): Bacteria > Bacillati > Bacillota > Clostridia > Eubacteriales > Oscillospiraceae > Lawsonibacter > Lawsonibacter asaccharolyticus. Next base: position 1,912,201 of record BFBT01000001.1, read on the forward strand.
TATTAAACCCGACTTTATCAGCGTTACCTTCGGAGCCGGTGGCTCCCAGGTGAACCAGTCCACCCGGGAGATCGCGGCCATCATCCAGAAGCAGTACCACATCCCCGCCATGGCCCACCTGACCTGCATCACCGCCACCAGGGGGGAGGTGACCGAGCTGCTCTATGACCTGAAGGCAGACGGCGTAGAGAACGTACTGGCCCTGCGGGGGGACCGGAACCCGGACTATCCCCCAAAGACGGAGTTCCTCCACGCCGACGAGCTGGTGGCCTTCATCCGCCGGCGGGGGGACTTCGGTGTGTCCGCCGCCTGTTACCCTGAGGGGCACCCGGAGAGCCCCGACGCGGTAAGCGACCTGCGCTACCTCAAGCAGAAGGTGGACGCCGGCGCCCAGCATCTGGTGAGTCAGCTCTTCTTTGATAACGAGGACTTCCTCCGCTTCCTGGAGCGGGCCCGCATCGCGGGCATCACGGTGCCCATCGAGGCGGGCATCATGCCCGTGCTGAACCAGAAGTCCATCGAGCGGATGGTATCCCTGTGCGGGGCTTCCATCCCCCGGAAGCTCTCCCGCATCCTGGCTCGGTACGGCGACCACCCGGAGGCCCTGCGGGAGGCGGGCATCGCCTATGCCATCGACCAGATCTCCGACCTGGTGGCCGCCGGGGTGGACGGCATCCACCTTTACACCATGAACAACCCTGCGGTGGCCAGGCAGATCAGCGACAGCGTCTCCGCCATCCGGCGGGTGTGAGCGCCATGCCAATCGCCCTGGGGGAACTGGACCTGGACGAGGTGCTCCGCTACATGGGGACCCCGCCCAGCCAGGCCGGGCCGGAACTGCGGGCCCTGGTGGAGGAGTGCGGGCGGGCCGTATGCGCCGCCGCCCGGCCCCGCTGGGCCTGGAGGGCCTTCGACATCGCAGAGGAGGCGGACGGGGTGCGCCTGTCCTGCGGCCTGCTGCTGCCGGGGCAGGACCTGAAGCGCCACCTGAGGGGGTGCGGACGGGCGGCGGTGTTCTGCGCCACCCTGTCCGCCCAGGTGGACGCCCTGATCCGCCGCTGGGAGAGCGGGGACATGCTGCGGGCCCTGGCCCTGGACTGCTCCGCCGCCGCCGCGGTGGAGCAGATGTGCGACCAGATCGAACTGGAGCTCCAGGGGCACTTCCCCGGCTGCTCCTTCCCTTTCCGGTACAGCCCGGGGTATGGGGACCTGCCCCTGGAGCTCCAGAACCCCCTGCTGGACCTGCTGGACGCCCCACGGCGGGTGGGGCTGTGCGCCAGCGCCAGCCACATCCTCACCCCCCGCAAGTCGGTGACCGCTATCTTGGGGGCGGCCGACGGACCCATCCAACCAACTGTGCGTAGCTGTCTGGGCTGTCCCGCCCGGGAGAGCTGCCAGTATCGAAAGTCAGGTGGACACTGTGGAATTTCGTGAATTGCTGAATACGCCGGGCCCCGTCCTGCTGGACGGCGGCATGGGCACCATGCTGCAGGCCAGGGGCCTGTCCATAGGGGAGTGGCCCGAGCTGGCCGCCCTGGAACACCCGGACTGGCTGGAGGACATCCACCGGGCCTATGTGGAGGCGGGGGCCCAGATCCTGTGCGCCAACACCTTCGGCGCCAACCGGGAGAAGCTCGGCCGCACCGGCCGCACCGTGGAGGAGGTGGTCCCTCCCTCAGTGGAGATCGCCCGCCGGGCGGCCAGGGGGAGGGCCTTAGTGGCCCTGGACGTGGGGCCCACCGGCCAGCTGCTGGAGCCCACTGGCACCCTCCGCTTTGAGGAGGCGGTGGATATCTTTGCCCAGACGGTGCGCGCCGGTGTCCAGGCCGGGGCGGACCTGATCCTGATCGAGACCATGACCGACCTCCAGGAGGCCCGGGCCGCCCTGCTGGCCGCTAAGGAGAACAGCAGCCTGCCCGTCATCGTCACCATGACCTATGAGGAGCGGGGCCGCACCTTCCTGGGCTGCGACCCGGCCTCTGCGGCTCTGACCCTGGAGGGGATGGGGGCAGATGCCATCGGAGTGAACTGCTCCCTGGGCCCCCGGGAGATGCCCCCGCTGGTGCGGGAGCTGACCCGGTGGTCCACCCTGCCTATCGCCATCAAGCCCAATGCGGGCCTGCCCGACCCAGGGGGCGCGGGGTATGACATTACGGCGGAGGAGTTTGCCGGGAGCATGGCAGAGCTGACCGGGCTGGGCGTTAAGCTGTACGGCGGCTGCTGCGGCACTACGCCGGAGTATATCGCACTGCTGCGGGAGAAACTGGCGGGCTGCACCATCGTCCAGGTGCCCCGGCAGGTGCCCGCGGCGGTGTGCAGCGGCACCCGCACCGTGCCCATCGACCGGGTGCGGGTCATCGGGGAGCGGATCAATCCCACCGGCAAAAAGCTGATGAAAGAGGCCCTGCGCCGGGGGGATGTGGACTACATGCTGAACCAGGCCCTGGCCCAGACCGAGGCGGGGGCCGACATCCTGGATGTGAACGTGGGTCTGCCCGAGATCGACGAGGCGGAGATGATGGTGCGCACGGTGAAGGCCCTCCAGGGGGTCACCGACGCCCCCCTCCAGTTGGACTCCACCGACCCCCGGGTGCTGGAGGGAGCCCTGCGGGTCTACTGCGGCAAGGCCATTGTCAACTCGGTGAACGGGGACGAGGAGACCCTGAACGCCATCCTCCCCCTGGTGAAGAAGTACGGCGCTGCGGTGGTGGGCTTGACCCTTGACCACACCGGCATCCCAAAGACGGTAGACGCCCGGCTCTCGGTGGCCCGCCGTATCCTGGACCGGGCCCTGTCCTATGGCATCCGGCGGGAGGATGTGTACATCGACTGCCTGACCCTCACCGTCTCCGCTGAGCAGGAAGCCGCCGCCCAGACCCTGGAGGGCCTGCGGCGGGTGAAGGGAGAGCTGGGCCTGAAGACGGTGCTGGGGGTGTCCAACATCTCCTTCGGACTGCCCGCCCGGCCCCTGATCAACCAGAATTTCCTTACCATGGCCATGGCCGCCGGCCTGGACCTGCCCATCCTCAACCCCAATGTGGACGCCATGATGGCGGCAGTGCGGTGCTACCACCTGCTGATGAACATCGACACCGACGCCCGGGAATTCATCGCCGCTTACGGGAACGCCACCGTCTCCACCTCTATCACCAGCGCGGCCGGGATGACCGCCGCCCCCGCAGCGGGGGAAAAGCGGGGCCTGGAGGAGATCGTGGAGGCCGGCCTGAAGGGGGAGGCGGGGGAGGCCACCCGGGCCCTGCTGGAGAGTCGGGCCCCCCTGGACGTGGTGGACAACGTCCTCATCCCCGCCCTGGACCGAGTAGGGGCGGCCTTCGAGGCGGGAAAGGTGTTCCTGCCCCAGCTGATCCAGTCTGCAGGGGCGGCCCAGGCCGCCTTCGAGGTCATCCGGGAGCGCCTGTCCGGCCAGCCGGGCCAGGGGGAGGACCGGGGGACCATCGTGCTGGCCACCGTGAAAGGGGACATCCACGACATCGGCAAGAACATCGTCAAGGTGCTGCTGGAAAACTACGGCTACACCGTGGTGGACCTGGGGAAGGACGTGGACCCAGCCGCCGTGGCGGAGGCGGTGCGGAAGCACCGGGCCCCTCTGGTGGGGCTGTCCGCCCTGATGACCACCACCCTGAAGAGCATGGCGGACACCATCACCCTGCTCCATCTGGAGGGCCTGCCCTGTAAGATCATGGTGGGGGGGGCGGTGCTCACCCCGGAGTATGCGTCCCAGATCCAGGCGGACTTCTACGCCCGGGATGCCAAGGAGAGCGTGGACATCGCTAAGCGGGTCATCGGGTAACGACCGCAATGGGGCCGGGAGGGGCTGTCAAGCCGTCCTCCCGGCCTTTCTGTGCCGCTTACCGGCGGAAAAAGGCCTGACAGCTCCCATCCCCTTGCGTGTGAGCCAGGGATCTGCTATCCTCCGGACAGAGAGGAGGCGAAGGCCATGAAACCACACATTGTCACAGAGGACATGAGGCTCCGGGCCCGGGACGGGCAGGAGCTGGAGGGAAAGCTGTATCTGCCCCGGGATGGCGTCGTCTCCCGGCTGGTGGTCCAGGTCAACGGCTCCGGCCCCCAGACCTGCAACACCTTCCGGGAGCGGGGAGACGGGACCACGTACAGCTTCTGCGGCTTCTTTGGGGAGGAGCTTGCCGGCCGGGGACTGGGCTTCTTCTGTTACAGCACCCGCGGGTACACCGATGGGAATCAGGGTCCACTCTACTGCCGAGTGGACCGGGCAGTCTACCGCTCCTACACCCCTCAGACCTGTGTGGCCGACCTGGAGGACTGGACCGCCCTCCTTCAGGCCCACCCCCGCTGTGCTGGGGCGGAGCTCCTGCTGCTGGGGTGGAGCGAGGGGACCATGATCGCTCCGGCTGTGGCTGCAGGGGGAGCGGTACCCCTGGCCGGACTGCTGCTGGCGGGCTACGCCAACGGGACCATGGAGGAGGCCCTGGACTGGCAGCAGCGGGGGCTGGGGCTGTACACCATGCTCTGCCAGTATTTTGACGCCGACGGAGATGGGAGCATCTCCCGGGAGGAGTTTGAGACGGGGCCGGGAGCGGTGCGGGAGGCCCTGGAGGCGACCTTCTCCGGGCTGGACCTGGACGGGGACGGCCGGATCACCCCGGCGGACCTGGAGGCGGTGTATGCCGGGAGCCGGGCGGAGATCTTCCGGGCCATCGAGGCGGGGGACGACGAATGGCTTTGGGAACACTACCCAGTCCCCCTCACTACCAACTGGTTCCGGGGCCACCGGAGGTTTCCCCCCAACCGGGAGACCCTGCCCCGTCTGGACCTGCCCATCCATATCCTCCAGGGGAGGTGGGACGCCAACACCCCTGTGGAGGACGCCCTGGCCATCCAGGAGACCTTCCGGAGGCTGGGGAAGGACAACCTCGCCGTCCACATCTACCCTGACGCAGGACACGCCCTGGGCTTTGAGCAGTATCTGGCCACCGGGGAACTGCCCCCCGCCCTCACCGATCTCTTTGAGCTGTGCCAGGGGCTGGGACGATAGAACAGGAGCCGGAGAGCGGGCCTCTCCGGCTCCCGCTTTTTTCCGGACTCCGGGGCCCGGAGGAGGAGCCCGCGGCTGAAAGGGAAAGCCCCTTGTGCCCTCCTGTCCCGTCTGCTATAATCGGAACAGAAAAAAGTCGAATCCGCGTGCGGAGCCGGAAAGGAGTTCATTATGGCAGAGACCTTGATCCCATTGGAGGAGCGGGAGGAGGAGCGGCGCCCGTCCCGGGTGGAGCCGCCCCGCCGGAGCGGGGGCTGGGTGGGGAAGCTGGCCCTGGTGCTGGCGGTCGTCGCCCTGGCGGTGGCCTGTCTGGCGCTGTACCGGACACTGCCGCCGGGGGAGGATGACCCACAGGAGCCAGGGGAGAGAGCAGAGTCCCCTACCATCTCCTACCGGGACCGGGAGCTCCCCGTCCTGGAAGGGGTGGCGGTGAACAGCTATGTGTCAGACGGCTTCTCCGTCAATGATCGGGGCTGGCTCACCTATGAGCAGGATGGAAAGCAGGCGGCCATCGGCATCGATGTGTCCGCTTATCAGGGGGAGATCGACTGGCAGCAGGTAGCGGATTCGGGAGTGGAATTTGCCATGATCCGGCTGGGCTACCGGGGATACTCCCAGGGGGTCATCATGCCGGACAAGAATTTTGAGCAGAACCTCCGGGGGGCGCTGGACGCTGGCCTGGAGGTGGGGGTCTATTTTTTCTCCCAGGCCGTCAGCGTCTGGGAGGCGGAGGAGGAGGCGCAGTACGTCCTGGACGCCATTCAGGGGTACGATGTGACCTACCCCGTGGCCTTTGACTGGGAGTTCATTGCCGGGGACACCGCCCGGACGGACGGCATGGAGCCGGAGGCCATCACACGCTGCGCCGGGGCCTTCTGTGATATGATCCGGGAGGCGGGCTACCACCCGGTGGTCTACTTTAACCAGGACCTGGGTTATCTGTCCTACCAGCTGGATCGGCTCACCGACTATACCTTCTGGCTGGCGGAGTATAACGCCCGCCCCAGCTTCTTCTACCACTTCGACCTGTGGCAGTACACCCACACCGCCTCGGTGCCCGGGATCGAGGGAAATGTGGACATGAATCTGGCCTTCCGGGAGTTTGACGAAAAGCCTCAGCATGGGGAAGAATAGAGAAAGAGACGGCGCCCGGTGCTTGAAGCACCGGGCGCCGCTCGTATTGATTGGGAGGATCACTCCACATATTTCAGACCGCTGCCCCGGGTGACAGTGCAGGCACTGGCCAGTTTTTCGGCCCACTGGCTGTACTGCTCGTTGTTCAGGGCGTTTTTGGCGCTGACGGCCCAGACGGGGTCGTCCCAGCCTGCAAAGTACATGATATGATAACCCTTGACGGAACTGCCGGTGTTCTGGATGATGCCGGTGTCTCCGGGCTGGCGGCTGGGGTCCAGGGACCACTGGGTAAAGGTGTCCACATAGCCGGAGTAAGGAGAGACATACTGGAGCAGCCCGCCGTTGGAAGCAGAGCTGGTGTCAGCGCTGTTCTCCTGGGCCAGCTGGGCAAAGGAGTCCTCAGTGGCATCGCCGGCCTCCCACTGGGCCAGCAGTTCCTCCGCCTTGGCCTTTGCCTGCTCATACTGCTCTTCGGTGGGGGTGATGTTGGCGTCGGCGGCGCCGATCAGGATGTGGCGCACATCGGCGGTGGGGGCGTCATCCCGTACACGGTCGTGGAAGAGGGCTACGCAGTAGTTATAGCTCTCGCTGCTGCCGCCGGCATATTCCACCAAAGTGATGTCGCCGGGCCGGCGGGCGCTGTCATAGGCCCACTCGCTGTATTCCGAATTGACGGTGGAGCCCATCTGTTCCAGCGCCACCTCGGAGGAGTAAAGGGAGTCACTGAACTCCTCCGCCAGGGCCTCCGGGTCCTCCCCGGCCTCCAGGCGGGCCTGGAGCGCCTCGGCCTGCTCCTTAACGGCGGCCTTCTCCTCCTCCAGGGCGGCGGCCTTCTCCTCATCGGTCATTTCAATGGTGTTGCCCTCGTCGTCCACGGTGTTCACCCGGGCCTGGAAAACGAACTGGGACAGAGTGAAGGTGTCCAGCTCGTCGGCGTGCTCCTCATAGTAGGCATCCAGCTGGCTGTCGTCGTAGGTGTAGGAGTCCACCTGGCTCTGGGCGTAGTCAGCGGCCAGATAGTAGCGCTCCATGATCTGGACGAATTTGTCATAGCTCATGGTGGGGCCGTAGTTGGCGCGGACATAGGCGTCCTTGCTGCCGTAGCCGGAGGTGATGGTGCCGGCCTGAATGGAGTCCAGGGTGTTCTGCAGGCTCTCCTGGGCCTGGGCGGACATGGTGTATCCGCTGGCCTGGGCCTCGTTGGCAATGGCCGCCTGCTGAGTCAGGGTCTGGATGGCCACGTCCAGCAGATGGTCGCGCCAGGTCTCGCCGGTGGACTCGTCGTAGATCTGGTCCTCGGGATCGAGGGTGTAGTCCATGGTGCTGGCGCCGCTGTAGCTGTTGTAGATCTCCTGCTGAAGGGCGCCGTTGTAGTAGTACTGCACATCGGCGGCAGTGTAGTCCTGCCCATCGATGGTGACGGCGGCGGCGCGGCTCTGGAAGAAATTGCTGTTCCAGATCAGAAGGCCGACGCCGAACAGGACCACCAGAACGGCAAGCACCGTGTAGACGATGTGGTGGACATGGGTCTGACGCTCCTCCTGCTGCTGCTTGAGCTTCTTTTCACTGAGACCCTGACCGCTCGGGTCCTGGCGGGTCTTCTTCTCTCGGGATGCACTCACAGTTTGTTCAGTCCTCTCGTTCAGTTGGCAATGCGCGTGGTTCACGACCGCACATTTCTTGATATTATATAAGAAATGACCCCAACTTTCAAGAGGAGAAGCGGGTTTTCCTCTGGGCGGGGGCAGCTTTTACATTTTATTCATGTTTCCGGGGAGGGAGCAGGTGTAAAAAAGAGCCGCGGCAAAGCCGCGGCCCCAGTTCCAAATGGATCATTTATACCCCGCTCTGGCCGTGTGGGCCCGTTTAAAACCTGCACGACTGGCAGGTGGGTCACCTCCACAGCGCTTTACTGCTTCCAACTTCCAGCATGCCGCAGGGGCAGCCGGGAGGCCTGCAAGCCACGCTGTGAGGGGGTGTCCCGTTTTAGAAATGTGGGTTTAAAAGAGCCCATCACGCACCGAGCAGGAGATCCAGTTCGGTCAATCCTCCATCTCTTCGTCCGCAAAGAGACGTTCCATAAACTGGTTGTAGATCAGGTCCAGCTCTTCATCGCTGTCCAGGGTGGACAGCAGCTCCTCGCCGTCCTCCTCCACCACCTTCATGATGATCAGGCCGTACTCCTCGTCATCCAGGTCGATGTCAGCAGGCTCGCCCTCCTGGGCATCCTCTGAGACGGCGGGGAAAAAGGCCATGTAGACTTCGTTGTTGTACTCCAGGGTGTCCAGGTGCTCCAGCTCGAAGTCATTGCCGTCCTCGTCGGTGACGGTAATAAAGTCAGGGCCGAATTCTTCACTCATGGAGATCCCTCCCGCTGTTTTGTTCTGGACCTATTGTACCCCGACTTGAAGAAAAAAGCAAGGCCCGGAGGCCCCAAATTTTCACAGGGGAGAAAAGCGACCTTTTGCCCGGTGGAAATCATAAAGGTGGACAAACGGGAATATTATGATATAATATGCTAGATATCCGGTGTCCCGCCCCGTCCGGGGCGGCTGCCGGAGCGGAGGATCTATCAACTGCCCGGGGGCCTGTCCCCAACGGAGGAAGTAACGTGTCAGAAGAACAGAACAGTCGTTTATATAACGAGAACAACGATTACGGGGAGCGGGATTACGCCCCCCGCAAGTCCGGAAAAAAGAAGAAGCGGAAGGAGAGCGGCGGCCATGTGGGCAGGCGCATCCTTCAGGTGCTGGGCACCCTGCTGCTTGTGGGGCTGTGTACGGGGGCAATCCTGTGCTGCTTCGCCGCCGTCTATATCAAGACGGTCATCATCCCGGAGGCCGGAGCCGTGGACCTGAGCCAGTTCGCGGTGGGAGAAAACAGCGTGATGTACTACATGGACCAGGACACCGGGAACTACCGGGAGCTGGTCACTCTGGCGGCAGAGGAGAACGCCGAGTGGGTGAACTATGAGGACATCCCCGAAGACCTGATCAACGCCACCGTGGCCATTGAGGACCGGCGGTTCTGGGAGCACAACGGTGTGGACTGGAAACGCACCGCTGCGGCCATCCTCTACATGTTCACTGGTCAGGATATCCAGGGCGGCTCCACCATCACCCAGCAGCTCATCAAAAACCTGACCCAGTACGACGATGTCACCGTCAAGCGGAAGGTCATCGAGATCTTCCGAGCCCTCCAGTTCGACAAGGACTACACCAAAGAGACCACTCTGGAGTGGTACCTCAACTTCATCTGGCTGGGGGACCGCTGTCGGGGTGTAGGGGCGGCGGCCATGAACTACTTTGGCAAGCCCGTGCAGGAGCTCACCCTGGCGGAGTGCGCCAGCCTGATCTCCATCACCAATAACCCCACCATCTATGGCCCTTACTCCGATGCTGTCTTCACCAACTCGGAGACCGGGGAGCAGAAGACTGCCCGGGACAAGAACAAGGAGCGCCAGGAACTGGTGCTGTGGAGCATGCTGGACCAGGGCTATATCACTCAGGAGGAGTATGATGAGGCCGTGGCCCAGGAGCTGGTCTTCGACCGGGCGGCGGGGGAGTCCACTCCCTCTACCATCTACTCCTGGTATGAGGAGCAGGTCATCTCCGATGTGAAGGACGACCTGAAGGCCCAGTACGGATACAGCGATGAGGCGGTCTCCCTGCTGCTGACCAGAGGCGGCCTGTCTATCTATACCTGTGTGGACCCGGATGTCCAGGCCCAGGTGGAGCAGATATACAGCGACCGCACCAACCTGGACTACACTTCCAGCAGCGGTCAGCAGCTCCAGTCCGCCATCACCGTCATCGACAACGAGACGGGCAACCTAGTGGGCATCGCCGGCCGGGTGGGGGAGAAGACGGGCAACCTGTGGATGAACTTCGCCACCGACAGCAAGCGTCAGCCCGGCTCCTCCATCAAGCCTCTGTCGGTGTACGCCCCCGCCTTTGAGATGGGCCTCATCAGCCCCATCTCCGTGCTGGATGACTATCCCCACGAGGTGATGGGCGGCCGGCCCTGGCCGGTGAACGTGGACGGCCGCTACCGGGGACTGGTCACCGTGCGTCAGGCCCTGTCCAACTCCTATAACACCGTGTCCGTGCGGGTGCTGGCCGACTTGGTCACCCCGGAGAACAGCTTCAACTTTGTGGAGGAGCACTTCCACCTCGATTTGGAGGATGGTGTGGAGATAGGCGGCCAGATGAAGAGCGACATCGGGGTGGCCCCCCTTTCCATGGGCGGCCTGACCTACGGCGTCAACACCCGGGACATGGCGGAGGCTTTCGCGGTGTTCCCCAACGGCGGCCTCTATCAGAAGTCCCGCACCTACACCAAGGTGACCCGGGAGGTGGACGGCGTGGAGACCGTACTGCTGGAAAACCAGCCTGAGTCCGAGGCCGTGCTCAAGTCGGAGACTGCCTACTATGTCAACTCCATCCTGCGGGAAGTGGTCACCCGGGTCAATACGTCGGGCAACTTTGACAGCGGCATGGCCATCGCCGGCAAGACCGGTACTACCGATGACAAGTACGACCGCTGGTTCGTGGGCTACACCCCCTACTACACCGCGGCGGTCTGGGTGGGCTTTGAGCAAAACGAGCGGGTGCCTGCCTCCGGGAACCCGGCCCTGAAGATGTGGACTCTGGTCATGTCCGGTGTCCACGAGGGGCTGGAAGACCGGAAGTTCTCTGAGCCCGCCGGGCTGACCACCGTCACCTACTGCCTGGACAGTGGCCTGCTGGCCACCGACTACTGCCGGATGGACCCGCGGGGGGACCGTACAGCCAGAGGAACCGTCTTCCAGGGCGATGCGCCGACCGAATTCTGCACCAGCCACACGGCGGAGACCACTGTTACGGTATGTTTGGACTGCCCCATCCTGGATGGAAACGGTGAGGAGACCGGCCTGTACCACCTGGCCGGGGAATTCTGCCCGGAGGAGAGCCGGCAGGAAGTGAGCCTGCTGGGCTACCAGCGGGAGGATGTGGGAGGCGCCAGCGCAGAGGACGCCAAGTATTTTCTGGGTGTGACCCAGGAGGCCGGGCCCTGTACGGTCCACACTGCGGCCCAGCCCGACCCGGATCTGCCCTTTGATCCCAACCAGCCATGGGACCCCAGCGATCCGTGGAATCCCAACACCAACCCACTGGATCCCACAGGGCAGGGCGGCGGGGGTGCCGCCGACCCTGGACAGGAGGACCCGGACGCGCCTCAGGGCGGAGAGACGGAGGACCCCAGCGGGACGGACCCCATCATCAACCCGGAGACAGGGAGGCCCTACGGATATTGAACAAAAAACGGGCCCGCGGAGCATCGCTCCGCGGGCCCGTTTTTCGTTCTGCAAACAGAGCGGCTCCCATATGCCGAAGACACGTGGGAGCCGCTTGTTATCTCTATATTTTACTTAGAAAAGGATCTCTCTGGTGATCTCTTTCAGACTGTGGACCCCGCACATAGCCATGGTGTCCTCCAGCTCCCCCTTCAGCTTCTGGGTCAGCAGGGCCACGCCCTCTGCTCCTCCGCCGTACACCGCCGTGACATAGGGGCGGGCCAGCAGAACGGCGTCAGCACCCAGCGCCAGTGCCTTACACACGTCCACGCCGCTGCGGATGCCGCCGTCCACCAGGATGACCATCTGATCCCTCACCGCGTCGGCAATGGCGGGAAGGGCTTCAGCCGTGGCGGGGACACCGTCCAGCACCCGGCCCCCATGGTTGGATACCACGATGCCCGCCGCGCCGGCCTCCAGAGCCTTGTGGGCCCCCTTCACGGTCATAACGCCTTTGATCAGGAAGGGGACTTCGGCGTACTCCACGATCTCCCGCAGCTCCGCCACCGTCTTGCTGCCCGCCGGGGGCTGGAGCCCCTTCAGGAAGGGGAGGCCGGCGGCGTCGATGTCCATGGCGATGACCTGGGCGCCGGCCGCCTTGGCCTCGTCCAGCTTGGAGAAGAGTGTGTTGCGGTCCCAGGGCTTTACGGTAGGAATGCCCTTCCCGCCGGAGGCACCGATGGCCCTGGCTGCGGCGGTGAAGACTGCGGGGTCGGTCCCGTCGCCGGTGAAGGCGGCGATGCCGGCCTGGGCACAGGCCGGGACCAGGATGCTGTTGTAGGCCTGGTCGTCATATTTTTCGCCGTAGTGCAGCTTGGTGGCGCCCACCGGGCCGGCAAAGACGGGCAGATCGTACTGCTGCCCGAAGAAGGTGTAACGGGTGTCCACAGGCTTGTTTTCGCAGATGGTGTCCAGATCCAGCCGGATGCTCTGCCACGCCTCATAATTCCGGACGGCGACGGTGCCGGTGCCCTTTGCTCCCGGGCCGGGCATGGAGCTGCCGCAGGCCCGGCCATTGCATACCGGGCAGGCTTTGCAGTAAGGGCCGCTGCATCCCCTGGCGGCCTGCAGGACTTCAGAATAGGTCATGGATCTTCCTCCTCACGTTTTCTCTCGTTATTGTATCGGCTGGGAGGCGGCACGTCAAGAAGAACAGGACAGCCCGCCAAGCCCTCCAAGGGGCACGACGGGCTGCTCTGCTGTTTCAGCGGCGGTAGGTGCGGGTGATCTCACGCAGCTTACCGGAGACGTAGGGGTTGAAGGCCTCCTGACGGACCCGCCAGCTCCAATTCTGGCTGCCCATAGTGCCGGGGGTGTTCATCCGAGCGTCGCTGCCCAGCCCCAGTACATCCTGGAGAGGGGCGATAGCCAGGCGGCTGGGAGCGGCCCAGGCGCCGGAGATCACGCCCCAGCCCAGCCCCTCGTCCTGCCGGAGCCGGAGATAGCGGCTGGCGAACAGGCGGGAGTCGGGGTCGGTTTCCATCAGCCACTGGAGGAAGGTCGGGGTGTCATGGGTGCCAGTATAGATGACGGAGTCCCGCTGGCAGTTGTGGGGGAGGTAGGCGCTCTCCCCCACGGGGTCGAAGGCGAACACCATCACCTTCATGCCGGGGATGCCGCAGGTACGGACGAACTGCAGGGCTTCGGGCCCCAGGTCCCCCAGGTCCTCCGCAATGAGCTCCAGCTGGGGGGCGGATTTTTGCAGGGCATGGAGGAGCTCCATCCCCGGTCCATCCTCCCAATGGCCCTCCCGGGCATTCTCCGCGCCAGTGGGGACGGACCAGTAGCTGTGGAAAGCCCGGAAGTGGTCGATACGCACGGCGTCATAGATGGCGGCACACCACTGGATGCGCCGCTTCCAGAAGTCAAAGACCCCCTGCTTGTTTCCCTTCCAGTCATAGAGGGGGTTGCCCCACAGCTGGCCCTGGTCAGAAAATGCGTCGGGGGGAACGCCGGCCGAGGCGGCCAGATGGCCCTTCCCATCCAGCTGAAAGAGCTCGGGCTGGCGCCACATCTGAACGCTGTCTGGGGAGAGGTAGAAGGGGATGTCACCCATGATGCGGATGCAGCGCCGGCTGGCATATTTCTTCAGAGCCATCCACTGGCGGTAGAAGGTCTCCTGGAGGAAACGGTGAAAATCAATCTCCTCCAGCTCCGGCGGAGGGGCGTCCTCAGGCCACTGCCAGAAAGGGGCTTGATACCGGTCGTGGAGGGCGGCGAAGGTGCAGTAATCCTCCAGCCAGGGCAGGTCTGGGGCGTCAGACTGGAGGTGGGCGGTTTGGGAGCGTTCCCAGGCCTTCCGCAGCAGGGGGATACGGGTCTGGGCCAGATGGTCGTAATCCACCCGGTCCGGGTCGGGCCAGCGGGCCCCGTCCAGCTCCTGGGGGGTGAGGAGCCCCTCGGCCGCCAGTTCATCCAGGTCGATGAGATAGGGGTTGCCGGCAAAAGCGGAGGGGGACATATAGGGGGAGGAGCCGTCCCCCGGTGGGACAAGGGGCAGGATCTGCCAGTAGTGCTGCCCGGCCTCGGCGAGAAAATCCACGAACCGCCGGGCGGGTCCGCCCAGGGAGCCGATGCCGTAGGGGCCGGGCAGAGAGGACACGGCCAGCAGGATGCCGCTGGAACGATGATCTTCCATGAAACGATGCCTCCTAAACGGGAATATGGCAAGCCCCGCTGGTGACCAGCGGGGCCGTGCATGTGCTGAGGGGTCGCCTTATGGGCATTATACCACAAAAGAAAAGGAAAGGAAAGAGAAAATTGTGCAATATTTCCGTTCATTTCGGGGAAACTGGGCGAACTGTGACCTTGCCTTGGGAGACGGAGACCTGGAGCGTGTCTCCGGGTACCAGGGCACCCCGCAGCACCAGGTCTGCGGCGGGGTCCTCCACCAGGGAGGAGACCGCGCGGCGCAGAGGGCGGGCGCCGTACTCCCGGTCCCCGCCGCTGCGGGCCAGCAGTTCCACCGCACCCTCCTCCGCAGACAGAGAGACGCCCAGCTCCGCCAGGCGAGCCCCCGCCTGGTCCAGCAGCTGCCGGGTGATGGAGACCAAGGAAGTGTGGTCCAGTGGGTGGAAGACAAGGGCGGCGTCCAGACGGTTGAGGAACTCCGGGGGAAAGGACTTCCGTGCGTCGGCCAGCACCTCCCGCTCCAGGGCGGTTCGGTCCCCCTCAGGGCCGGGGGAGAAGCCCAGGCCGGGTCCCCGCACGAAGCGTTGGGAACCCAGGTTGGAGGTCATGACCAGCACGGTGTTGCGGAAATCCGTTTTGCGGCCCCGGCTGTCGGTAAGCACCCCCTCCTCCATCACCTGGAGCAGGATGGACCAGATATCCCGATGGGCCTTCTCCAGCTCGTCCAGCAGCACCACGGACCAGGGGGAGCGGCGCACCGCCTCGGTGAGCTGTCCGCCGTCCTCATGGCCCACATAGCCCGGTGGGGAGCCGATGAGGCGGGAGACGGAGTGGGGTTCCATATACTCCGACATATCGAAGCGGATCAGGGCGTCCTGACTGCCGAAGAGGACAGCGGCCAGGGCCCGGCACAGCTGGGTCTTGCCCACGCCGCTGGGACCCAGGAGGAGGAAGCAGCCGGTGGGCCGGCGGCCGTCTTTTAGTCCCAGCCGTCCCCGTCGGATGGCTCGGGCCACCTGTTCCACTGCGGCATCTTGGCCCAGCAGCTGCCCGCGCAGATGGTCCTCCAGCTCCAAAAGGGCCCGGCGGTCCCCATCGTCCAGATCGGTGACCGGCACCCCGGTCCATTGGGAGAGGACCTCCCGGATGTGGCAGGGCTCCACCGAGCGCCGCTCCTGGCTGGCCTGCCAGGCCCGGCGGGAGTGATTCAGCTCCTCCCGAAAATCCTCCTCCGCGTCCCGGAGCATGGCTGCCTGCTCGAAGTCCTGGGCCCGGATGGCCTCCCGCAGCTGGCGGCCGGTTTGGACGGCCCGGAGTTCCAGGGCTTGGAGCTCCGGGGGGAGGGAGCGCCCGGCCAGCCGGGCCCGGCTGGCCGCCTCGTCCACCAGGTCGATGGCCTTGTCTGGGAGAAAGCGCTGGGGCAGATAGCGGCAGGACAGGTCCACCGCCGCCTCCAGGGCCTCATCGGAGATGGAGAGGTGGTGGTGCCCCTCGTATCGGCCCCGAAGGCCCTGGAGGATGGCCAGGGCCTGGTCACGGGTGGGCTCCCGGACCGTGACGGGCTGGAAGCGGCGCTCCAGGGCGGCGTCCTTCTCGATATAGCGCTGATACTCGTCCAGTGTGGTGGCCCCCAGCACCTGGAGCTCCCCACGGGACAGAGCGGGCTTCAGGATGTTGGCGGCGTCGATGGCCCCCTCCGCGCTCCCCGCCCCCACGATGGTGTGCAGCTCATCGATGAAGAGGATGATGTTGCCTGCCCGGCGGACCTCCTCCAGCACGTGTTTGAGCTTCTCCTCGAACTCCCCCCGGTACTTGGTGCCCGCCACCATGGCGCATAGGTCCAGAGCGCACACACGCCTGCCCAGCAGGTGGGAGGGGGCGGTGCCATCAGCGATGGCCAGGGCCAGCCCCTCCACAATGGCAGTCTTTCCCACGCCTGGTTCCCCGATGAGGGCGGGGTTGTTCTTGGTCCGCCGGGACAGGATCTGGATCACCCGGGTCAGTTCCTCCTCCCGGCCGATCACCGGGTCCAGCTGTCCGTCGGCAGCCATCCGGGTCAAGTCCCGGGCGCACTGGTCCAGCAGGCGGGTATCGGTGCTGCGCTCCGGTTCCCGGGGTCGGACGGAGCGGGTGGGGAGTTCCTCGCCCCCCAGAAAGGCTGCCAGTCCCTGGGAGAGCTGGTCCAGATCCGCCCCCTGCTCCGCCATAAGGCGGCAGGCGGCGCACTCACGATCCTGAAGCAGACCCAGCAGCAGGTGCTCCGCGCTGACAGCGTTCTGCCCCAGGCGGCGGGAGGCGGCCGCTGCCTGCTGGATGGCCAGGCAGCACTTGGGGGTCAGGCCCTGGTGGAGGGACCGGGCGGGCACGCCGGTGCCCACCAGCTGGGAGATGGCGGAGCGCAGGGAGCGGCTGTCCACCCCGCTGCTCTGAAGGGACCGGGCGGCGGCGCTGTACTCCTGGCTGGCCAGACCCAGCAGCAGGTGCTCGCTGCCCACATAGCTGTGCCCAAGCCGGGCGGCGTTCTCCTGGGCCAGCCGCAGGGCGCCCAGGGCGGTGGAGGTAAAGCGGCATTCTGGCATACATATCACCTCTGGATAGGTTTTCCTCTCAGTATTTCCAATTTCAAAAAAATTATCATTGCATTTTTCAAAACTTGTGATAAAATGAGACTAGATTTTTATGGAGGTGTTTCCCATGGCTTACAAGATTAGCGATGCCTGCATCAGCTGCGGCTCCTGCGCCGACGGCTGCCCTGTGGGTGCGATTTCTCAGGGCGATTCCCAGTATGTCATCAGCGAGGATGCCTGCATCGACTGCGGCGCTTGCTCTGACACCTGCCCTGTGGGTGCCATTTCCCAGGGCTGATTGGCAACAAAAAAACAGCGCCGGCGTGTGCGGCGCTGTTTTTTTATGCTCAAAAGGGCCTGAAAAGCAGGAGACTGTGTAATATGACGGATATTTTCGGTGGGACGGGAAGAAAATCTCTATTTTTCGTCAAAGATTTCATTGAAGCGGTCCGCCGGGTGTGTTACAATGGACCACAACACAAGAACAAATGCCCTTGCAACACGGACACGGGGCGGGGATGACGCATAGTCTGGAGGGAGACGCAGTTGAGCGGAGGGGCGAAGTACTTTATCGTGGAGGCAGAGGCCATGCCGGAGATCATTCGGAAAGTGGCGGAGGCCAAGCGCCTGTTAGAGACCGGGGAGAAGACCACGGTGAACGGCGCGGCCCGGGAGGTGGGCATCAGCCGGAGCGCGTTCTATAAGTATAAGGACGCGGTGCATCCCTTTCAGGATATGCTCCACGGCAGGATCGTCACGCTCCAGACCGTACTGCGGGATGAGCCCGGCGTGCTCTCCGGCGTGTTGAACGTGTTCGCCGGTACAGGCATCAATATTCTGACCATCAATCAGAACA
This sequence comes from Lawsonibacter asaccharolyticus, assembly GCA_003112755.1. Classification (NCBI taxonomy): domain Bacteria; kingdom Bacillati; phylum Bacillota; class Clostridia; order Eubacteriales; family Oscillospiraceae; genus Lawsonibacter; species Lawsonibacter asaccharolyticus. Next base: position 1,929,759 of record BFBT01000001.1, read on the forward strand.
TCCCGGTCAACGGCTGTGCGGTGGTGACCATCACGGCGGAGACCTCCGCCCTGCGGCGCTCCCTGGAGGAGCTGCTGGCCGCCGCGGGAGGCAGCCCCGGCGTGCTGCGCTGTGAGATCCTGGCCGGATAACGGGCCGTGTTTTTAGATTATCGTGGAAGAGATTCATGAGGTGAACGGAATGGTAAATGTTGCGATCTTAGGCTTTGGCACTGTGGGCTCCGGCGTGGCAGAGGTGCTCACCACCAACGGCGGGCTGATCGACCAGCGGGTGGAGAATCTGGTGCGGCTGAAATATATCCTGGATGTGCGGGATTTCCCGGACAGCCCGTACCGGGACTGCTTCGTCAAGGACTTTGGGGTCATCGAGAGCGACCCCGAGGTGGACATCGTAGTGGAGACTATCGGCGGCGCCACGGTGGCGCTGGACTTTACCACCCGGGCGCTGAAAGCGGGCAAGAGCGTGGTCTCCTCCAATAAGGAGCTGGTGGCCACCCACGGCTATGAGCTGCTCCAGCTGGCCCGGGAGCACGGAGTCAGCTATCTGTTCGAGGCCAGCGTGGGCGGGGGCATCCCTATCCTGCGGCCCCTGACCTCCTGCTTGGCAGCCAACGAGCTCAGCCAGGTCACCGGCATCCTCAACGGCACCACCAACTATATCCTTACCCGGATGATCAAGGCGGGCCTCACCTTCGAGCAGGCGCTGAAGGAGGCACAGGAGAACGGTTACGCGGAGCGGGACCCCTCCGCCGACGTAGACGGACACGACGCCTGCCGGAAGATCTGCATCCTGGCAGCCCTGGCCTTCGGGCAGCACGTCTACCCTGACCAGGTGCCCACCCAGGGCATCCGGGGCGTCACCCTGGCCGATGTGGCCTATGCCGACTCCTGCGGCTATAAGATCAAGCTGCTGGGCCGGGCCATCCGGGAGAGGGATGGAAAGCTCTGCGCCTTTGTGGCCCCCCATCTGGTGCCCGCCTCCAACCCCCTGTCCGGGGTGGAGGACGTGTTCAACGCCATTTCCGTCACCGGAAACGCCATCGGTGACGTGATGTTTTATGGCCGGGGGGCGGGCAAGCTGCCCACGGCTTCCGCCGTGGTGGCCGATGTCATCGACATCGCCAAGGATCTGAAGACTGCCCGGTGTGCGGTCTGGGGACCCGGGTCCCGGGACCTGGTGGTCAGTTCCGACATCCTCAGCTCCCGCTGGTATGTCCGGGGGACGGCCTCCATGGACAAAGTCCGGGCCGCCTTCGGGGAGATCAGCCCCCTGGCAAGGGGAGGTGCGCCTGCCGGGGAGACCGCTTTCCTGACCGCACCCATGACGGAGCCCCAGGTCCGGGCCAGGCTGGAGGGGATGGAGCTCCACTCCCTTATCCGGGTGCTGGAGTGAGGAACGCCGCCGGCATAGAATGGTGTGCAGAGTCCTGCGCGCTGATCGAGAATTGACCTTTAGGGGGAAACAGATATATGGCATTGATCGTACAAAAATTCGGCGGCAGCTCCGTCGCCGACACGGCCCGCATCCGGAATGTGGCCCGGATCATCACGGAGACATATCGCAAAGGAAACAACGTGGTGGTGGTCCTGTCCGCCCAGGGGGACACCACCGATGACCTGATCGCCAAGGCGGAAGAGATCAACCCCGGAGCCTCCCGCCGGGAGATGGACATGCTGCTGGCCACTGGAGAACAGATCTCCATCTCCCTGTGCGCCATGGCCATCGAAGCTCTGGGGTATCCTGTGATCTCTCTCACTGGCTGGCAGGCGGGGATGCTCACCAACTCCGCTTACGGCAGTGCCCGGATCAAGCGCATCCGCACCGACCGCATACAGACTGAGCTGGACGCCCGGAAGATCGTCCTGGTGGCCGGCTTCCAGGGCATCAATAAGTATGATGACATCACTACCCTGGGACGGGGCGGCTCCGACACCTCGGCGGTGGCTCTGGCCGCCTCCCTCCATGCAGATCTGTGTCAGATCTACACCGATGTGGACGGCGTGTACACCGCCGATCCCCGCTCGGTCACCGGAGCGAGAAAGCTGGAAGAGATCACCTATGACGAGATGCTGGAACTGGCCAGCCTGGGGGCGCAGGTGCTGCACAACCGCTCGGTGGAAATGGCCAAGCGATACAACGTCAATCTGGAGGTTCTCTCCAGCTTCACCGGGAATCCGGGTACGAAAGTTAAGGAGGTCGTAAAAAACATGGAAAAATCCCACGTCAGCGGTGTGGCGAAAGATAAAAATGTGGCCCGGCTGGCCTTGGTGGGCTTGGCCGACGAGCCCGGGATCGCCTTTAAGATCTTCTCTCTCTTGGCAAAGAACCGGATCAACGTAGACATCATCCTCCAGTCCATTGGACGGGACAGCAGCAAGGATATCAGCTTCACCGTGGCCCGGGGCGACACTGAACGGGCCAAGGCGCTGCTGGAAGAGCACAGGGAGGCCATCGGCTTCCGGGAGATCGAAGTGAATGAGCAGGTGGCCAAGGTCTCCATCGTGGGGGCCGGGATGGTAAACAACCCCGGTGTGGCCGCCAGGATGTTTGAGGCCCTCTACGGTGCCAGCGTGAACATCAACATGATCTCCACCAGCGAGATCAAGGTCTCTGTCCTGGTGAATGAGCGGGACGCAGACCGGGCGGTCCAGGCCATCCACGACCGCTTCTTCAACGAATTTGGAGGCAACGCCTGAACAGGCGTCAAAGCGATGCAGCCCCCCTCATGGCCCGGTCCCGGGCCGCGAGGGGGTGCCATGTTTTCAGGTTTTCGCCCGTTTTTGCCGGAAAAATCCTTTTTTAGCTTGCAATATTTGTGCCGGTCTGGTAAAATAATAACTCGACTGGATATTCTTTTCCCATCCAGTCTGTTTTATCCCCCCGCCGGGAGGCAGACGGAACGGGATGCGGGCTGACTGAAAACGAGAATCTCAGGGTTGCCGCCCAAGGGCGCCCCTGCTGCAAGTAAGGAGAGAATCATCGCAATGGACAAGAATCAGAGAGAAGAGCGGCGCCGTCAGGAGGATATCGCACTGAACCGGGGCTTGCTCTGGGTCGGGGCGGCCATCCTGATGGAGCTGCTTTTGATGCTGGTCAATAAATACTATATCAACTACTACTCCACGGTGGAGTCCATCAATATGGTCTACGCCTTTGACGCGGGCCTGAAGGCGGTGCGCATCGTGGCGCTGATAGCCCTGGCGGCCTCCGCAGTGTGGTGCTTCCTGCGCTTCTCCCGGGAGGGGCGCACCGGCACCATGCCCCTGGTCCTGGTGGCCGCTTTCAGCGCGGTGACGGCCATCGCCCATATCACGATCTGTTTTAAGGACGCAGGCGTCCGCATGCTGTTCCTGCTGGTGCCTGCCTGGGCCGCCCTGGCGCTGGTGTACTACCTGTATCAGCGGGAGTTCTTTTACTCCGCCTTCTATACCGGTCTGGGCACCATGCTCCTGTGGATGCTGCGCCACAAGGACAGCACAGTGGACCCCTCCTCCTCCCGGCTGACTACGTACGTGTTCCTGGCCATCGTGGCCATCCTGATGGTGCTGGGGCTGGTGATGCTGCTCCAGGCCAGGAAGAACGGCGGCGTGTGGAGCCTGGCGGGCCGTGAGGTCCGTGTCCTTCCCGCAGAGGCTGGATACTCCCTGATCTTCCTGACCCTGGCCGTCAATGTGGTGGCGGTAGCCGCCGCCGCAGTGATGGGCGGAAATGTGGGCTACTATCTGATTTATGTGCTGGTGGCCTGGCTCTTCGCTCTGCTGGTGTATTACACCGTCAAAATGATGTAAGAGCGGCCTGAGGAAAAGTAAGGCTGCGGTGTGCTTTGACGCCTCCGTAGAAAAGTGTCAGGAGACGCCTATACTGTGTGGTCAGCAAGTGAAATGTGGAAATTTAAAGAGGGACTATCGGTGAAAAGCCGATAGTCCCTCTTTTTGTGCTGCACTGGGCACAGATAGAGCCGGAATACAAGAAATGCCGGCTGTCAAAGGAGGCTTCTCCTGGCAGACGACGTTTCATTGTCCTTGTGGAAGATATTTCTTTTGTCAATGCTCATGTGCGGTAAAGCAGCACATAAGGATTTGACAGACAGCCTCCCACTATTCCGGCTTAATGGGAATTTCAATTTGAGTGATATAATCGTCTATACTATCAATAACCAACTCATTGATCCCCGTTTCATAAGCATAGCCACACAGAGTTGTCCCTTGCTTTTTTGCGTAGGCAAGGATTTCTTTGTATCTTTCGGGAAGCTTTTCCCAATTTCCTTTACAAAAAGCCCTTAGGTATGTTCCGGCAGGCTGCAGATGCAGTCCTCTTTTGGAAACAGGAAAAGGCATTTCAATATATATGGCACTATACTCGCTGAATTTTCCTTGATATAAATGCTCCACTGGAAGCATGGCACCATAGGAAGCGTCATGCAGACGGCGAAGTTGGTGTTTTTTTGTTTCGGCAATGACCCGTTCAATTTCTTGTTCAAATGATAAGTTTTCAGCCATATCAACAGCCACCAAATAGCGGCTCTGCTTTTCCACAAGGCTGATTTCTGCAATATCCAAAGAGCGCAGCATATCCATATCCTGCTGCTGGTTGATCAGAATTTTTTGGATAGATCTCAAATGGGAAATGGTTTGATTTAATTCTGTGATTTTTTCTTGCAAAAGAGAAGCGAAGTTATCAATGGTACGGTTTTCCATAAATTGTTTGATTTCATCAAGAGATACATTTAACTCCCGCAGCATTAAAATGGTTTCCAGTGCCGCACTCTGCTGGTAGCTGTAATACCGATAGCCGTTTTCCTTAATACAGGCAGGTTTCAGCAGACCGATCTCATCATACCACATCAAAGTTTTTTTGTTGATTTCATGGAGCGCCGCAAACTGCCCTATGGTAAACAGTGCAGCTTTTTCTTTCAGCATTTTTGAAGATCCCCCTTGACTGTACTGTTACTGTACGGTTTATTATATAAAATGTTCAGAGAAAAAACAAGGAGGATCTTTATTTATGCTGAGCGAGAACGCATACAGCCGCCCGGTAACATTAAAAAATGTTTTGAGATTTGCTGTCCCGACTATCGTTATGACGGTATTCATGTCCTTTTATACCATGGTGGACGGTCTGTTTGTATCCAATCTGATTGGTACAGATGCACTGTCCGCAGTCAATTTGACCGCCCCGATTATTTCACTGGTAACTGCCATCTCTACCATGCTTGCTACGGGTGGAAGCGCTGTCATTATGAGAAAGGTAGGAGAGCAAAAAGCAACGGAAGCAAATGAGGACTTCACATTTCTAATTGTTGTGAATGTGATTGTAGGGCTTGTCATGTCCGTTTTAGGTTATCTTGTCATGGACGGCATCTTTGGAAGCATGAACCTTTCGCCGGTTGTATTTGATCACTGCCACGATTATTTGAGCCGCTATTTGATTTTCACAATCCCTATCCTGCTGATGAATAACTTTACCCTTTATATGATCGCCGCCGGGAAGTCAGATCTTTCTATGGTCTGCTCCATTACAGGCGGCGTGTTGAATATGGTCCTTGACTATGTTTTGATCGCTGTACTTGATATGGGGATTGCGGGGGCGGCGATTGCCACCGGCTTGGGGTATTCTGTTACGGCGGTAGTGGGAATTGTGCTGTTTTCCAAGAAAAACAGCCTGCTTCATTTTGTAAAGCCGGTATGCCGGAGGAAAACTTTGTGGGAAGCTGCCACAAATGGCAGTTCGGAAATGGCGACCGCCTTAGTGACAGGTATCGTTACTATGATGTTTAACTGGACAATGCTGAAATATGTAGGGGAAAACGGCGTAGCAGCCATTACCATCATTATGTATGTGCTGATGTTCGCCACTTCTCTCTATACCGGCTATTCCTACGGAGTCGCGCCTATGATCAGTTTTTACTATGGCGAACAAAATCATGGAAAATTAAAAAAGCTGATACGTATGAGCTTGAAGATCATCAGCGTGATCGCTGCTGTGACCCTCATCGCTTCGCTGGTCGTTACAGAGCCGCTTGTCTCGGTGTTCGCCCGCCCAGATAACCCAGTATATGATTTGGCGGTTACAGGAAACCGTATCTGTTCCTTTGCCCTTATCTTTATCGGCTTTAATGTTTTTGCCAGCGGAATGTTTACGGCGTTATCCAACGGGCTGATCTCAGCGGTGCTTGCTTTTTCACGCTCCTTTGTATTCATGGTGATCGCTATGCTGATACTTCCCGCACTCTTCGGCGTAACAGGTGTGTGGTTTGCGACACCCGCTGCGGAGTTTGCGGCGATCTGCCTATCTCTTATTATGTTTGGCAGATACCAAAAGAAATATGGATATTAACAGGAACGATCATTTATGATGTGGATTTTTGGAATTGTCTTGATTTCAGGCATGAAAGCGCTTTTATGCAAGGGATTTTCGTTAGGAGGGTTTCTGCTGCTGTTTTGGATCAAAGGCAGGCAGCTCCGATTTAACTCTGACGAGTGGGATAGCTTTTTCATTTCACTTCCGGAAAGAAAGCTGCAAAAGTATGTTATCTGTATCTATCTGGTGGCGGCTATGTTCTCTTCGTTTATCAGTTATTTCATTCTTGAGTTGACTGGATACCGGAATAGCATTGGAATAGCGATATTGATCTTTGCAGTTGGGGTACTGATCACAGCCTGCAAATGGCATACAAAAGAAAGGGACTATCTGCTCAGACGGTATCGAGAAATACCAGACACGATCCTTGAAAGACAGAAGCAAGAAACGGAGGAAATAGAAAAAAGTGAGTGAACTGATTACTGAAGGGAATATCAGAAAGCAGACTGTTCTTGAAGCGCATAGCAGCTAAGGTGTTATGCGGGCGTCGGCTCGATCAGCATATTTGAAAGAATATTTGCTTGCCTTGGTTGCAATAGGAATGAGTTTGTCTGGCATTTCCCAGGAGCTTAAACTCAAAAGAGCACAGTAAACAGCGGACCTGCCTGAGCCAGTCAGCACGGCAAGTGAATGGGGCTGCGCTCACCGCTGACAGCCCCGTCTGCCCTCGCCGCCTGCCAGGTGTGAGATCCAACTGGCCGATCTGTATCCTGCCCCGTGGATAAAACGGACAAAGACTCTTAGACCATCACTTATCTGTTCCATTGTTAATATGTGACATGTTAACGGGGAAATTGAGATCGCAGAGAGCGCCGTTCAGAGGAGCTGTTTTTGAATTGTGCGGCGGTAGAGGAGTGCGGCGGCAAAGCAGGAGATCAGCTCCGAGAGGGGAAAGGCGGCCCAGACCAGGGCCGGCTTCAGGGCCAGCAGAAGGGCAGCGGCGGGGAGCAGGAGCAGGATCTGGCGCAGCAGGGCCACCAGAAGAGACCAGCGGCTGCGGCCCAGGGATTGAAAGGCGGAGCAGAAGATAATGCTGGTCCCGGCGAAGAAAAAGGAGAGGGCGATGATCCGCAGAGCGGGGGCCCCCATGGCCAGGGCCTCGGGGCTCGCCCGGAAGGCGGAGCGGAGCAGGGGGGAGGCCAGCAGGGAGAGCAGCAGGGCCCCGGACAGGGAGAGGACGGCGGTGAACTGCTGGCCAAAACGGACAGAGGCTGACACGCGCCGGAGTGCCCCGGACCCGTAGTTATAGCTCAAAATAGGGATCAGGCCGCTGCTGATGCCGAATATGGGCATGAAGATAAAGGTCTGGAGCTTGAAGTAGGCGCCCAGTACAAAGACCGCGGACTCGGACCACCGGGTCAGCAGCTGGTTCAGCCCCAGGGACATGAAGCTGCTCAGCGACTGCATCACCACGGCGGGGGCGGCGACGCGGCCCATCTCAGCCAGCATTTCCCCCCGGGGGCGGAAGCCCCGCAGGCGGATGGGGAGCTGGCGCCGGAGGCGGTACACCAGCCAGAAGCCGATCAACGCGCCGGAGATCTGGCCGATGACCGTGGCTGCCGCGGCCCCCGCAACTCCAAGGTCCAGGACGAAGATGAAGATAGGGTCCAGGATCAGGTTGAGGATGGCACCCGAGCCCTGCACGATCATGAAGCCGGCGGGGCGGCCCATGGCCTGAAGAATGCGCTCCGTCAAAAACTGCATGCAGGTGCCGATGGACAGTCCGCAGCAGATCAGCAGGTACTGGGCCCCCTGCCGGGCGACGGAGGGGTCCTCTGTGGAGAGGCGCAGGAAGGGGGCGGCCCCTGTCAGGGCGAAAAGAAGGAAGAGGAGCCAGCAGAGTCCGTAAAGGAAAAACCCGTGGCAGACCGCAGAAGCAGCCTGTTCCTGGTCTCCCTCCCCCAGCCGGCGGGAGAAAATGGCGCTGAAGCCCACCCCGATGCCAGAGCAGAAGGCCACCAGCAGCATCTGGATGGGGTAGGCGTAAGAGAGGGCCAGAAAGGCCTCGTCGCTGTACTGGGCCACATAGACGCTGTCCACCAGATTGTAGACGGCGCTGATGAGCATGGACAGCATGATGGGCAGGGACATAGTCACCACCAAACGGGGCACCGGCATGGCGCCCAGCATACCGTCATTGGACTGCCGCACAGAGCTCTCACCTCCTGTTTTACCGATATGGGGCGGCATCATGGCAGGGAACGGGTGTAGCGCAGGTCCACGCAGATGGTGTCCGGCGGGAAGGGGATGTCCTCGTGGGTCCCGTCCCAGGCAAACCCCATTTTTTCGTAGAAGCGGCGGGCGTTTTCATTCTCCCGCAGGACAAAGAGAAAGACCTGAAGATAGCCCTGGCCGCTCAGGCGGCGGAGGACTTCCTCCATGAGCTTGGTGCCATAGCCCTTCCTTTTATGGTCTGGGTGGGTATAAAAGGAGATGATCTCTCCCCAGCCCTCATATCCTCGGGAGTTGAACTTGCACACCGTACCTGCCTGGAGACCTGCATCGATCCGGGCGGGGCCGAAGGTGGCACAGCAGACGGGAATATCCTTATCGTATAATAGAAGGAGTTGATTGCGATTTGTTTTCAGATTTTCCCGGAATGTGGGGACCCAGCGGTCATCGGTGATCTCCCGGGCCATGAAGTCGGCGGGGATGGCGCCGGCGTAGGTGGTCCGCCAGCCCAGGGCGTGGATCAGGGACAGGGCGGCGAACTGCTCCTCTGTGCGGGCCTCTTCAAAATGAAGGCGGGACATGGACAGCGCTCCTTTCAGAATGTTCTGCTCTACTGTCTTCGATTATATCCGTCCGATTCCCGGTTGGCAAGGAGGAAAGCGCCGCTGGGCCCCCGCCGCCGAAGGGGAGGCCGGCCCCGGAAGGCAGAAAAACTGGACAGAAGGTGGAAATTGTACAAAAAGTCCTGAAAAAGGGGCGGAACGGGGAAAAGGCATACAATATATCCACCTTTTTGGAAAAAATGAGAGGTGAAAGAAGAATGAAATGGGAGTGAAATAAGAAAAAAAGGAAAATTCCCCTTGCTTTTTTGGACAAATTCACATAGTATTGTATTGGAGCAGATACCCCCACAGCAGGTCCGCTGCGTTGAGATGGGGGAAGCGGGTGGTGAGAATATGGAAATGGACTCCATTCAAAAGGTAGCCGGCGCAGAGCAGGAGAGCCAGGAGCGCCGGGAGGCGGCCGCGGCGGAGAGCCGGCGGACCGTGGCTGAGGCCCGGAAGGCAGCTGAAGAGCTGCTGGAGGAGGCCCGCCGCCAGGCGGGGGCTGAGACCCGGCAGATGCTGGCCCGGGCGGAGGCGGACGCCGCGGAGGAGACGAAGACCATCCTGGCGGAGGCGGAGCAGCGCTGCCAGGCGCTGAAGCAGAACGCCCGGACCCGTCTGGATCAGGCGGCGAAGCGCATCGTGGAAGGGGTAGTGAAGGGCTGATGGCGATCGTCAAAATGAAGCATCTGCGCCTGGCGGCCATGCAGTCGGACCGGGAGGCCCTGCTGCGGCTGCTTCAGGGGATGGGCTGCTTGGAGATCGAAGAGCCGTCGGTGGACTGGAGCGATCCGGAGTGGGCCGGGCTGAAGAGCCCGGACAGCGGGGCGCTCTCCGCCGCCCGGGAGGAGAAAAACGCAGCCCAGCACGCCCTGGAGGTGCTCAAGCGCTACGCAAAGGTGAAGGGGGGCCTCCTGAGCCCCAGGCCGGTGGTCTCCCCCCAGCAGTTTTTTGAGGAGCAGGCGTACCGAAGCGCCCTGGAGACCGCCAGAGCCATCAATGATGGGGAGCGGGAGCTGGCGGCGCTGAAGGCGGAGCGGGACAAGCGGGCTGCCCAGCGGGCCTCCCTGGCACCGTGGATCCCCCTGGAGCTCCCCCTTGACACGGCCTCCACCCGGGAGGTGGAGGTGCAGTTCGGCACGGTATCGGCGGAGACCCCCTTCCCCCAGCTGGCGGGGGAGGTGCAGGCAGTGAGTGAGCTGGCCCAGTTGACGCTGGCCAGCGCAGACCGGGAAAACCAGTATCTGCTGCTGATCTGCCACCGCTCCGCCTTGGACGAGGTGCTGGAGAAGCTGAAGGAGCACGGCTGGTCCCGGGCAGTGTTCCGGGATCTGACAGGCACGGCGGCAGACAACGACCGCCGGCTGGAGCAGGAGATGGAGGAGCTGTCTCAGCGCAGGGCGGAGCAGGAGCGGCGGATCGCCGCCCAGGCCGGCCAGCGGGAGGCGCTGAAGCGGGCGGTGGACCGAGCCTCGGTGGAGATCGACCGTGAGGAGGGCAAGAGCCGCCTGGTGGAGACCCAGGTGGCCTTCTTCCTGGAGGGCTGGGTGCCGGAGGAGCGCTGGGACCAGCTGCGGCAGGCCCTGTCCGACTACCCCTGTGCCTGGGAGGTCCGGGACCCAGAGCCGGAGGAATATCCCCAGGTGCCGGTGCAGCTGAAAAACAACTGGCTCACCCGGCCGCTGAACATGGTCACGGAGATGTACTCCCTGCCTGCCTACGGAAGCGTGGACCCAAACCCCCTGATGGCCCCCTTCTTTATCCTGTTTTACGGCATCATGATGGCGGACATGGGCTATGGCCTGCTGATGATGCTGGCCTCGGTGGTGGTCCTGCGCCGGATGAGACCCAAGGGCACCATGAGCCACTTCTTCGGTCTGCTGGGACTGTGCGGCGTCAGTACCTTTTTGATGGGGGCGGTCACGGGAGGCTTTTTCGGTGACATGATCCCTCAGGTGCTGAAGATCCTGAATCCGGAGAGCACCTTCGTCTGGTTCTGGCCGCCCCTGTTCACCCCCCTGGATGACACCCTGATGATCCTGGTGGGGGCTATGGCCCTGGGTTTGATTCAAATCGTCACGGGCATGGCCATCAGCTTCATCAAAAAGATCAGGGAGGGGCAGATCCTGGATGCGGTATGGGAGGAGCTGACCTGGTGGATCGTCTTTGCCGGTCTGGCCCTGGCAGTGCTGGGGGTGACCAACGTGGTCATCATCCTGGGCGGCGTCATGGTGCTGGTGGGCTCGGGCTGGAACGCCAAGGGCTTCGGTAAGGTGACCGCCGTGTTCGGCTCCCTGTATAACCATGTGACCGGGTACTTTGGGGACATCCTCTCCTATTCCCGTCTCATGGCCCTGATGCTGGCAGGCAGCGTCATTGCCCAGGTGTTCAATACTCTGGGCGCGATCCCGGGCAACCTGGTGATCTTTTTCATCATCTCCTTGGCAGGCAATGCCTTGAACTTTGCCTTGAATCTGTTGGGCTGCTATGTGCATGACCTGCGTCTGCAGTGCCTGGAGTATTTTGGAAAGTTCTATCAGGATGGCGGAAAGCCTTTCCGGCCTATGGCGGTGAACACCCGGTATGTGGATATCAAAGAACAATGATTTGAGGAGGATACAAAAATGGATATGTCACAAGTGGTAGAGTATGGACAGAGCATGACTTTCCTGGGCAGCATCGGCGGGCTGGCCCTGGCCCTGCTGGGCGCTGGACTGGCGGCTGTACTCAGCGGCATCGGCAGCGCAAAGGGCACCGGCCTGGCCGGCGAGGCGGGCACCGGCCTGCTGTGTGAGGATCCCTCCAAGTTCGGCAAGGTGATGATCCTTCAGGTCATCCCCGGCACCCAGGGCCTGTACGGCCTGGTAGTCTGGTTCTTCGCCATCTTCCGTATGGGCCTGCTGTCTGGGACCCTGCCTCAGCTGACCATCGCCCAGGGGATGCAGTATTTCGTGGCCTGCCTGCCTATGGCGCTGGGCGGCCTGTTCTCCGCCATCGCCCAGGGCCGTGTGGCCGCCGGCTCCATCAACATTCTGGCCAAAAAGCCGGATGACTGGTCCAAGGGCATGGTGCTGTGCATCACTGTGGAGTTCTACGCCATCCTCTCCCTGCTGGCCTCCATGCTGATGATCATCAACATCAGCGCCTGAGCGCCGGAAAGGAACAGCTATGGACGGACTTGAAAAGATCACGGCCAGGATCAGCGCCGACGCGGACGCGGAGATCCAGGCCATTCGGGACAAGGCCCAGGCCCAGGCGGAAGAACTGCTGGCCCAGGCCAGGGCCCAGGCGGAGAAGGAGAAGGGCGAGCTGCTCGCCCGGGGCCGCCGGTCCGCGGAGGAGCGGAAGGCCCGCCTGATCTCTGCCGCTCAGATGGAGGGGCGGAAGATGTCCCTGGCTGCCAAGCAGGAGGTGCTGGACGAGGCGTTCCGCCAGGCTCTGGAGGAGATGTGCTCGCTGCCGGAGGAGCAGTACATCCAGCTGCTGGCCCGCCTGGCGGTGCAGGCGTCCTCCACCGGCCGGGAGCAGCTGATCTTCTCCCCCAAGGACCGGACGCGCATCGGCAAGGCGGTGGTGATGGCGGCCAACGACGCTCTGGTGAAGCAGGTGGCCCCGGAGCTGCCCGACGCCATCACCGACTCCAAGGTGGGGGCCTTCCTGGGCAAGGTGGTCAACAGCGCTGCGGCGCAGATCACCGGCACCGGGCTTTTGACCCTGTCCGAGGAGACGAGGCCCATCCGGGGCGGCTTCATCATGGTGGACGGCCCGGTGGAGGTCAACTGCGCCTTTGAGGCCATGGTGCGTGCCCAGCGGGAGCAGCTGGAAAAGCCGGTGGCGGAGATCCTGTTTCAAAAGTGAAGAGTGAGGAGCGGAGCGGGGGGACGGAGGGCCCGGGTGCCCATTGCCAGATCCCGCAGGAAGCAAAGACTGCCCGCAGAGATACGCGCGGCGCTCTGCTCTGACCCGAAAGGGGTGGTATTTTGTCCCAGAAACGAGATACGGATTATTTAGCCGTCTCCACCCGCATCCACGCGATGGAAAACCGCATGCTGACCCGGGAACGGATGGAGCGGATGATCGACGCCAAGGACAGCGGCGAAGCAGCCAAGGTGCTCAGCGAGTGCGGGTACGGCGAGCTGACCCAGCTGACCTCGGCGGCGCTGGAAGAGCTGCTGGCCGATGCCCGGCGGAACACCTTCCGGGACATGGCGGACTCGGTGCCTGACCGGCGGCTGGTGGAGGTCTTTCAGCTGAAATACGACTACCACAACGCTAAGGTGCTGATCAAGGCCCAGGCCATGGGGCTGGACGAGGCGCGTCTGCTCTCCCAGGGCGGGCGGTACGATCCCCAGCGGCTGCGGGAGGATTTCCTTCGGGATGACCTTCGGGACTGGGGCGAGGTGTTCCGCCAGGCGGTGCTCCGGGCCAGGGAGGTGCTGGCCGCCACCGGAGATCCTCAGCAGGCCGACCTGGTGCTGGACCGGGCCTGCTTTCAGGAGATGGAGAGCCTGGCACGGGCATGCGGCAGCGCTTTCCTGCAGGGCTATGTCCGCCTGTCGGTGGACGCCGCTAATCTGCGTGCCGCTGTCCGGGCAGCCCGGATGGGCAAGGGCAGCGAGTTTTTGAACCAGATCCTGCTCCCCGATGGGAACGTATCGGAGCGCGCCCTGGCCGGAGCGAGACCGGAGGAACTGGCAGAGCGCTTCCGCAGCGGGCCCCTGGCCCAGGCGGCGGCGCTGGGGGCGGCCCGGACCCAGCCGGATTCTGGTCCTCTCACCGAATTTGAGCGCCTGTGTGATAATGCGGTCACGGGATATCTGGCCTCGGCCAGCCGGGTCCCCTTCGGGGAGGAGACGGTGATCGGCTATCTCTACGCCCGGGAGGCGGAGATCACCGCTGTGCGCATCATCATGGCGGGACGCATGGCCGGCCTGGATGGGGAGACCATCCGCAGCCGCCTGCGGGCCACCTATGTATAAGGGGGAGAGGAGCATGTATAAGATCGCGGTGGTGGGCGACCGAGACAGCGTGCTGGGCTTCAAGGCCCTGGGGCTGGAGGTCTGTCCTGCCCAGAGCGCGGACGAGGCCAGAGAGATCATCCACCGTCTGGCGAAAGAGAACTGTGCCATCCTCTACCTCACGGAGCAGCTGGCGGTCCAGCTCCAGAGTGAGCTTCAGCGCTATAAGGACGCCCTCACCCCCGCTATCATCCTGATCCCGGGCAAAGAGGGCTCCCTGGGGATCGGGATGGCCAATGTGAAGACCGCCGTGGAGCGGGCGGTGGGGGCGGATATCCTATGAGAGATGGATTCGGTACCTTCCGCAGGGCGGCAGCAGGGGAGGCGGAGCAGGTCTTTGACCTGATCCGGCAGCGGATCGCCTGGATGGATGAGCGGGGCATCCAGCAGTGGAACCACCCCGGCTACCTCAGGCGGTATCCCTTGGACTATTTCCGGCAGTGCGCTGAAGAGGGACAGCTCTACGCCCTGTGGACGGAGTGCGGCGCTCTGGCCGCGGGGGCCGTGGTGTTGGAGGAGGACCCGCGCTGGACCGGCTATGGCGGGAAAGCGCTCTATGTGCATAATCTGGCGGCCAGCCTCCACTTCTCCGGAGCGGGCACGGAGCTGCTCAGGCGCTGCCTGGCCCTGGCCGCGGAGCGGGGGCAGGACTATCTCCGCCTGGACTGCGCCCGGGACAACCCGGTTTTGCATGATTATTATGAACGTTTTGGCTTCCGATTTGTGGCGCCTGTGGAGGACCAGGGGTATCTCGGGGATCTCCTTCAGTACCCCCTGGGGTCCCGGGACTGAGCGGGACGGCGGCACAGGAAGGATCAGAAAGAAGGTTTGAGCCAATGGGAAAAATCGTCAAGGTCTCCGGCCCGCTGGTGGTGGCCACCGGGCTCCAGGAGGCCAACATGGCCGACGTGGTCCGGGTGGGCGAGCAGGGCCTGATCGGAGAAGTGCTGACCATGAATGGGGACACCGCCTCCATCCAGGTCTATGAGGAGACTTCCGGCCTGGGTCCCGGGGCGGAGGTGGTCACCACCGGCGCCCCCCTGTCCGTGGAACTGGGCCCCGGCCTGATCGAGAACATCTACGACGGCATCCAGCGCCCGCTGGAGGTCATCATGGAGACGGTGAAGGGAAATAACCTCCCCAGAGGTGTGGAGGTGCCCGCCCTGGACCGGGAGAAGAAGTGGGATTTCCAGGCCGTGGTGGAGCCGGGCACCCAGGTAGTGGGGGGCGACATCATCGGCACGGTGCAGGAGACCCCCTCTATCCTCCACAAGATCATGATCCCGCCCAGGATGCAAGGGAAGATCGTCTCCATCCAGTCCGGCTCCTACACCGTCACCGAAACAGTGGCCGTGCTGGAACGGGAGGACGGCTCCCGGGTAGAGCTGCCCATGATGCAGAAGTGGCCCGTCCGCGTGGGACGGCCCTATAAGCACAAATATCCCCCTGTGGTCCCACTGTCCTCCGGCCAGCGCATCGTGGACACCTTCTTCCCGGTGGCCAAGGGCGGCACAGCCGCCATCCCCGGTCCCTTCGGCTCGGGCAAGACGGTGATGCAGCACGCCCTGGCCAAGTGGTCTGATGTGGACATGGTGGTGTATATCGGCTGCGGCGAGCGGGGCAACGAGATGACCGACGTGCTGCGGGAATTCCCCGAGCTGGTGGACCCCCGCACCGGCGAGACCCTGATGAAGCGCACTGTGCTGATCGCCAACACCTCCGACATGCCGGTGGCCGCCCGGGAGGCGTCCATCTACACTGGCATCACCATCGCCGAGTATTTCCGGGACATGGGCTACGCCGTGGCCGTCATCGCCGACTCCACCTCCCGCTGGGCGGAGGCGCTGCGGGAGATGTCCGGCCGCCTGGAGGAGATGCCCGGCGAGGAGGGCTACCCCGCCTACCTGTCCTCCCGCCTGGCCCAGTTCTATGAGCGGGCGGGCTCGGTGTCCTGTCTGGGCTCTGAGGAGGACCGCAGAGGCTCCCTCACCGCTGTGGGCGCGGTCTCGCCCCCTGGCGGCGACCTGTCCGAGCCCGTGTCCCAGGCCACCATGCGCATCGTCAAGGTGTTCTGGGCCCTGGACTCCTCCCTGGCCTACCGCCGCCACTTCCCCGCCATCAACTGGCTCAACTCCTACTCCCTCTATCTGGACTCCCTGAAGCCCTGGTACGACGAGCACCTGGGCCCTGAGTTCCTCCAGAACCGGGAGTGGGCTATGGCGGTCCTCCAGGAGGAGGCCAGCCTGAACGAGATCGTCCAGCTGGTGGGCAAGGATTCCCTGTCCGCCAAGGACCAGATCACCCTGGAGACGGCCAAGATGATCCGGGAGGATTTCCTCCAGCAGAACTCCTTTGTGGACATCGATTCCTTCTCCGAGTATGACCGGCAGGAGAAGATGCTGGCCATGATCCGAAGCTATGACCGGCAGTGCCGGGCCGCCGCTGAGAAGGGCGGGGCGCTGGCCGAGCTGTTCACCATCCCCGCCCGGGAGGGCATCGGCCGGGCCAAGTCTGTCCCCGCCGACCGGTATGTGGAGGCCTATGCCCAGCTGGTCCGCCAGATGGAGGAGCAGATCTCCGCCGTGGCTGAGAAGGGAGAGAAAGCGCTGTGATTCGGGAATATAAGACGATCCAGGAGATCTCCGGCCCCCTGATGGTGGTGGACCATGTGCAGGGCGTCACCTATGACGAGCTGGGGGAGATCGAGCTGTCTGACGGTACCATCCGCCGCTGCCAGGTGCTGGAGGTCAACGGTGATTCCGCCGTGGTGCAGCTGTTTGAGAGCTCTGCGGGCATCAATCTGGCGGAGTCCAAGATCCGCTTTTTGGGGCACCCCCTCCAGCTGGGGGTGTCGGAGGACATGCTGGGCCGGGTCTTTAACGGCATGGGCCGGCCCATCGACGGCGGACCTGCCATCCTGGCTGACGAGTACCGGGATATCAACGGCCTGCCCATGAACCCTGCCGGCCGGGACTACCCCAACGAGTTCATCCAGACGGGCATCTCCACCATCGACGGACTGAACACCCTGGTCCGGGGCCAGAAGCTGCCAATTTTCAGCGGGTCCGGCCTGCCCCACGCCGCGCTGGCCGCTCAGATCGCCCGCCAGGCCAAAGTGCTGGATGGGGAATCCAACTTCGCGGTGGTCTTTGCCGCCATCGGCATCACCTTTGAGGAGTCGGAGTTCTTTGTCAGCGAGTTTAAGCGCACCGGTGCCATCGACCGCACGGTGCTCTTCACCAACCTGGCCAACGACCCGGCGGTGGAGCGCATTGCCACCCCCCGTATGGCCCTGACCGCTGCGGAGTACCTGGCCTTTGAAAAGGGGATGCACGTACTGGTCATCATGACCGACATCACCAACTACGCCGAGGCCCTGCGGGAGATCTCCGCCGCCAAGAAGGAGGTCCCGGGCCGCCGGGGCTACCCCGGCTATCTGTACACCAACCTGGCCACCATCTACGAGCGGGCGGGCCGCCAGCTGGGCAAGGAGGGCTCTATTACCCTCATCCCCATCCTGACCATGCCGGAGGACGACAAGACCCACCCCATCCCTGATCTGACGGGGTATATCACCGAGGGACAGATCATCCTCTCCCGGGAGCTGTTCCGCCGGGGCATCAATCCGCCGGTGGACGTGCTGCCCTCCCTGTCCCGCCTGAAGGACAAGGGCATCGGCGTGGGCAGGACCCGGGAGGACCACTCGGGCACCATGAACCAGCTCTTCGCCGCCTATGCCACCGGTAAGGAGAACAAGGAGCTGATGTCCATCCTGGGCGAGGCCGCCCTCAGCCCCACCGACCTGCTGTATGCCAAGTTCGCGGACGAGTTTGAAAAGCGCTATGTTTCCCAGGGAACAGAGGAGAACCGCTCCATCCAGGAGACACTGGACCTGGGCTGGGAGCTGCTGTCTATCCTGCCCACCGCGGAGCTCAAGCGCATCAAGCCGGAGCTGATCGAGAAGTATCTGCCCCAAAAGGGCTAAGGGGGGACCAGAATGCCTTCCACGACCATAAATCCCACCCGTATGGAGCTGACCCGCCTGAAGGGCCGCCTGCGCACCGCCCAGCGGGGCCACAAGCTGCTCAAGGACAAGCGGGATGAGCTGATGAAGCAGTTCATGGAGGTGGTGCGGGAGAACCGGGCCCTCCGCCGCCGGGTGGAGGAGCAGCTGATGCGCGCCCAGAGCTCCTTCACGGTGGCTGCCGCCGTCATGTCCCCGGAGATGCTGGAGCAGTCCCTGCTCTATCCCAAGCAGAGCGTAGAACTGGACATGACTTTTCAGAATATCATGTCGGTGGATGTGCCTCAGTACCACTTCAGGACCCACAGCCAGGACCCGGGGGAGATCTACCCCTACGGCTTCGCCAACACCTCGGGAGAGCTGGATGACGCGGTCTCTGCCATGTCCCAGGTGTTCCAGGATATGCTGAAGCTGGCCGAGATCGAAAAGACCTCCCAGCTGCTGGCGGAGGAGATCGAAAAGACCCGCCGCCGAGTCAATGCCCTGGAGTATGTAAAGATCCCGGAGATGCAGGAAAATATCAAATATATCACCATGAAGCTGGACGAAAACGAGCGGGCCAACACCATACGCCTGATGAAGGTGAAGGAGCTCCTGCTCAGAGACGCCATTGAGGAGCGGAGAGAGGCCGACGCCAAGGCGGTGGAGGCCTTCGCCGGATACCCGGAGAGGCCGGCAGGCGTTTGACGCCCAGCAGGATCTGCATGAAAGAGCCCGGATGGGACCATAGGGTCCCATCCGGGCTTTTCGCAGCCCGTTCAGCTGTGCCGCTGAGAGTCGGACTGCGCCCGGGCCCGCTGGAGGACGAAACGCAGGAAGGCCTGCATAGAGGGGGGCTGCTCCTCATCCCGGCGATAGGCCATATAGATGGTGCGCTTGTAGAGGCGGTCCTTCAGGTGAAGGAGCTTCACCTGGCTGTTGTCCAGCACGTCCGTTTTGGCCACAATGGACACTCCGAAGCCGCTGGCCACCAGAGAGGAGATGCTGGCCTCTCCGGTGGCATTGCAGAATACCTGAGGCGTCCAGCCGCTCTGGGAGATGTACGCCATGATATCCCGGTAGATCTGGACATGGGGCATATAGGTGATAAAGGGGTAGGGGGCGAGCTGACTGAGCAGGATCTGGTCCTCCGCAGCCAGCGGATGGTCCGGCGGCACGATGGCCACCAGCTCCTGGTCCAGCAGGGGGACGAACTCCACCTCCGGCTCGCCCTCCTCGTAGATACAGAAGACCACGTCATAGAGGAAGGTCTTCAGCCCGTCCAGCAGCTCCCGGGTGGGCAGCTCCCGAAAGCCGAAGGTGACCTGCTCATAGCCTGGCTGCTGGAGAAAGGCCCGCACCGTCTCGGGCATGAATTTGGGGGAGAGGGGGGCGATGTAGCCCACGTCGATGTGGCCCTGCCCCGGGCGGGCGGCCCGCTTCAGGGTGGCGTTCACAGAGTCCAGGCGGCCCAGGAGGGCGTCCACCTCCTTAAAATAGAGCAGGCCGTATTTGCTCAGTTCCAGGTGGCGTCCCTTTCGGAGAAAGAGGGGGACTCCCAGCTCCCGTTCCAGGCTGGCGATGGCGGCGCTGAGGGAGGGCTGGGAGATCATCAGCTGTTCCGCGGTCCGGTGGAAGTTCAGCTGTCCGGCTGCTGTCCTAAAATAATAGAGCTGATTCAATGTCAAATTGCTGCACCTCCCCAAAAATGCGGAAAAATATCCTATATATTTCCCTATATTTTATTAAAGATTGAGAAGTTTGTCAAGAAATAAACAAATATTAATAAAATTAAATCTATCAAAAAGGAAATGAATTGGTATTTTACTTTTTGACGGCTTGGCTGGATAATAGAGACAGGAAAAGGAAAAGAAAACCCGATTGGATTTGTGATAATATTCAAAGAAAGAGCTTTAGAAATGAGGGATCGATATGGAGCGTTATCAGGATAAAGTGGTGCTGATCACCGGTGCGGGTGACGTGGCCGAGGCGGCTGCTAAGCGGCTGCTGTGTGAGGGAGCAAAGGTGGCTTTCTCTGACTTCTCCCAGGAGGCGCTGGACGCAGCCATCTCCGGGCTGAAGGCCGAGGGGTGGGACGGGGAGCGCCTTATGGGCATAAAGTGCGACGTGCGGAAGTATGAGGAGTGCGAGGCGGCGGCCAATGCCGTCCTGGCCAGGTGGGGGCAGATCGACACCCTGGTAGCCACCGCCGGCATCATCCGCCACTGTCCCATCGACGAGATGACTGAAGCCCAGTGGCAGGATGTTGTGGACATCAACCTCACCGGCGTGTTCCACGCGGTGAAGTCGGTGGTCCCCTCCATGAAGGAGCGGAAATACGGACATATCGTGGTCATCTCCTCCATTGGAGGTCGGACGGGCCGTCCCGGCGTGGGTGTCAACTACGCTGCCACCAAGGCCGGTGTGAACGGGTTGGTGATGTGCCTGGGCTATGAGCTGGGGCCCTGGCAGATCACGGTGAACAGCGTGGCCCCCGGCCCCCTGAAGGGAAAGATGTTCGCCGGCATGACCCAGGACCGTATCGAATCCCTGTCCGCCGGTATCCGCCTCCAGAGGATGGGCGAACTGAGCGACGTGGCCGCCGCCATCGCCTATCTGGGCAGCGACGACGCCGCCTGGACCACCGGCGAGGTGCTGGATGTGAACGGCGGCCTCCAGTATTGAGGCCGGCAGATCCTTTGTGCAAAAGCCGTGAAAACGGCGCTGATCCATAGCTGATACATAAAACGAGGAGGAAAGACAATGAAAAAAGCGATTGCCCTGATTCTGACCCTGGCCATGTCCCTGAGCCTGGCCGCCTGCTCAGGCGGTGGAAGCGGCTCCGGAGCCGCTTCCAATCCCCCGGCTGCTTCCGGCGGTAGCAGCACATCTGGTACGGTCTCTTCCGGTTCTGCTTCCGGGGCCTATGCGGATCTGGAGCCTGTGGAGCTGACTCTGGCGGACTCTGCTGCGGTGGGAGCGGCTGGAGAGATTTTTGACCGCCTGTTTGCAGAGAAAGTGGAGGAGATCACCGGCGGCAAGATGACGGTCTATTTGTATCTTAACGGCGAGTTGGGCAACGATATGGATCTGCTGTCCCAGATGCAGGCGGGCTATATTGATCTGGTGGGCTGCCAGATCGCTCCCGTGGTCTCCTTTGTCCCCGAGATGGCCATCTTCGACCTGCCCATGGTGTTTGCCCAGTATGACGGTGAGACCATCGACCAGGTGCTCAACGGCGACAGCCAGACCCATGCCGCCATGTCCGCCGCCTATGAGAAAGTGGGTCTGGAGCTGCTGGGCATCCAGCAGTACGCCACCTACCGCCTCACCACTGCCAATCGGGAGTTGCGCAAACTGGAGGATTTCAAAAACCTCCAGATCCGCACCATGGAGAACAGCAACCACATGGCCTTCTGGACTGCCATCGGCGCCGCCCCCACTCCTCTGGCCTGGGCTGAGGTGTTCATTTCCCTTCAGAACGGCACCATCGACGCCCAGGAGAACGCAGCGGATACCTGCGCCAGCACCAACTTTCAGGAGGTCCAGAAGTACCTGGCCTGTACTAACCATATCCTGTACGCCAACCAGCTGTCCATGAACAAGGAGAAGTATGACTCCCTGGATCCCGCTTACCAGGAGGCGATCAATCAGGCAGTCGCAGAGGCGATTGAAGAGATGAAATCCCAGATGGTGGAGAGCGATGAGACCAACAAGCAGACCTTGGTGGATGGTGGCATGACCCTCATTGAGTATGATGACGCCTTCTTCCAGGAGATCCTGGCGCTGGATACTGTCCAGGCCCTCTACGATAAGATCGATGCGGATGTAAATGGTCTGGGCACCACCCTTCAGGAGGAGCTTGCCGCCGCTCAGGGCTGATCTATCCCGCGATATTCCGCTTAGCAGCAGTTTCTTCCTGTTGCTCCTCTTAAACCGAATGCCTCTTTGCGGTCCGCTGGTCAGAGCGGGCCGTAAGGGGGCATTCCCCTTCCAGCAATCAAACAGACGGGCGAACGCCCCACAGAATAAGGAGGTCTCTCTTATGAGCAAGTTTTTTTCCCTGGCCTATCTGACTCTGCCCAACACCCACCCGGTGGATCAGATCGAGATCGCCGCCCAGTGCGGCTATGAGGGGGTGGGCCTGCGGACCATCTCCCAGCACCTGCCCGGAGAGCCGGACTACGCCCTGGCCAACGGCCGAATGTTCCAGATGGTCCGCGCTGCCCTGGAGCGCACCGGCGTGAGGCTGATGGACATCGAACTGGCCCGGGTGGCGGACGGGGTGGACGTAATGAGCTACGAGAAGGAGTTCGCCCTGGGGGCCGAGCTGGGGGCGAAATACGCTATCGCCAGCGTGTGGAGTGCGGACCGGGACTTCTCCCGGGTG
This sequence comes from Lawsonibacter asaccharolyticus, assembly GCA_003112755.1. Taxonomy (NCBI): domain Bacteria; kingdom Bacillati; phylum Bacillota; class Clostridia; order Eubacteriales; family Oscillospiraceae; genus Lawsonibacter; species Lawsonibacter asaccharolyticus. The sequence goes on from BFBT01000001.1 coordinate 1,952,307, forward strand.
CAGTTCGAGAAGATGTGCGATCTGGCGGACAAATACGGCATGAAGCTCAATCTGGAGTTCGTCCCCTTCTCAAACATCCCCGGCCTGACCGAAGCCCTGGCCTGGATGGACCTGATGGACCGGCCCAATGTGCAGGTGCTGGTGGACACTCTGCACGCCCACCGGGTGAAGGTCACCCCAGAACAGCTGCGGGAGGTAGCGGCAGAGCGATTCGGCTTCGTCCACCTGTGCGACGGTCCGGCCTTCATCCCGCCGGTGGACCACCCGGACATGGTGGGCGTGGCCCGGGGCGGACGGCTGTACGTGGGAGAGGGCGGCATCGACCTGGCGGGGATGCTGAAGAACATCCCTGATCCCCCCTACTATTCCATCGAGCTGCCCAACGCGGCGGAGGTGGCGATCCGGGGCAAGCTGGAGCACGCCAGACGCTGCCTGGAGACCGCCAAAACCTTCTTCGCGGCGCACCAGATCTGAAGAGAAAAGAGGCCCGGGATCTTCTGATCCCGGGCCTCTTTTTGGCGTTTGGTCAGTCCTGACGAGCGGCCAGGCGGCGGCTGCGGAACTCGGCGGCCGCGGTGAACAGCACGTCGGAGGAGGAGTTCAGTGCCGTCTCGCAGGAGTCCTGGACGACGCCGATGATGAAGCCGATGCCCACCACCTGCATGGCGATGTCGTTGGGAATGCCGAACAGGCTGCACGCCATGGGAATCAGCAGCAGGGAGCCCCCCGCCACACCGGAGGAGCCGCAGGCGGCGATGGAGGCTACCACGCTGAGCAGGAAGGCGGTAGGAAAGTCCACCGAGATGCCCAGGGTGTTGGCAGCGGCCAGGGTGAGGACCGAGATGGTGATGGCGGCCCCAGCCATGTTGATGGTGGCTCCCAAGGGGATGGAGACGGAGTACTTCTCCTCGTCCAGGCCCAGCTCCTTGCACAGCCGCAGGTTGACCGGGATATTAGCGGCGGAGCTGCGGGTGAAGAAGGCCATGATGCCGCTCTCCTTCAGGCAGCGGAACACCAGAGGATAGGGGTTGCGCCGGATGCACAGGAAGACCAGAATGGGGTTGACGATCAAGGCCACGAAGAACATGCAGCCCGCCAGGACGCAGAGCAGGCGGCCGTAGTCCAGGAAGGAGGAGAAGCCGGTCTCCGATACCGTGGTGAACACCAGACCCAGGATGCCGAAGGGGGCGCAGCTGATGACCCAGCGGATGGCGGTGGAGAGGGCGTCAGACAGATCGCCCAGCACCTGCTTGGTGCGGTCGGAGGCGTCCCGCAGGGCGATGCCGAAGACCACAGCCCACAGCAGCACCCCGATATAGTTGGCCTCCGCCATAGCGGAGATGGGGTTGCTCACCGCGTTGTTGAGCAGGGTCTGGAGGATCTCGCCGATGCCGCCGGGGGCGCTGGAGGCGGCCTCCTGGGCCAGCGCCAGGGTGGAGGGAAACAGAAAGCTGGCAACCACCGCACACAGCGCAGCCAGAAGGGTGCCGATGAGGTAGAGCGCGATGACGGTGCTCATGTTGCTCTTGGCCCCTTTCTTGTGCTGTGCCAGGGAGTGCAAGACCAGGAAAAAGACAAGCAGGGGGGCCAGGGCCTTCAGCGCGCCTACGAACAGGGTGCCCAGGAGGCTGAGGAAGGAGGCGCCGGGCAGGAGGAAGCCCAGGACAGCGCCCAGGATCAGGCCGATCAGAATACGTTTGACCAGGCTGAGCTGGTTCCATTTGCAAAGCAGTTCCATGAAGAGGTTCCTTTCTGGCCAAAGGCCGGGGAATGGAGGGTGTTCCGCCGGAAGAGGACATCTGTCCGTCCGGACAAAGAGGCCAAAAAAAGACACGCTTAGAAGCGTGTCTTTCTTTTTGGAGCGAGTGACGGGGCTCGAACCCGCTACCTCCACCTTGGCAAGGTGGCGCTCTACCAGATGAGCTACACTCGCAACAACAAAGCATATTATAGCAGAAAATTTGTCGCTGTCAAGCATAAAATGAAAAAATTGAGAATGATCTCATTCCGCCCCGTCGGAGGAGGCGGAGGAGGTGCCGGGAACCTCCTCCGTCCCCTCCTGGCTGTCCGACGGCTCCCCGCAGGGGGGGACCGCCTGGGTATCCCACTGGTAGCCCAGGGCGGCCATCTCCCGGTCAGAGAGGAGGGGGTACTGCCCGCGGCTGTCCGCCCCCCGGGTGAGGTCCAGATGGCGATAGCCGCTCTCGGTGCGGACGACGTTCCAGAAGTGGGGTGACCCGTCCAGGGTGCCCGGTACCACCATGCCGGTCAGCTCCAGCCGTTGGGCCAACAGCAGGGCGGCCAGGGCAAGTCCCTCGCTGTCTGCTGCCCCCGCCACCAGGGCGTCATAAGCGCTGGCCCCCCCCTCCGGATCGTAGTGTCCGGCGTCCAGCACGGCGGCAGATACGGTCTGGATGGCCTCGTCCCCCTCGGTCCCCCAGATGGAGACCACGATCTCATTGGCGCGCCGGGCCAGGGCAGTCCGGCGGCGCTGGAGCTCTTTCTGCTCCAGGTGGTAGGTAAGCAGGACCTCCACGATGCGCTGGCGGCCGCTCTCCTCCCCTTGGGGATAGATATAGACCTGGGCCTCGGGCAGATCCAGGGCGGTGTCCGGACTGGCATAGTAGGCCTCCCGGAAGAGGGTTTGGATGTAGGTCTCGTCCCCCTCGAAGTAGCTGATGCGCAGGGCGGCCTCGGTGCCGAAGGAGGAGAGCAGGTCCTTGAGTTGGGAGCGGATGGCGGTGGCACCGGTGGCGGCCACGATGGCGGAGACCTGCTCCCGGGTGCGGCGGTAGGTGATCTCCACAGCGGCCTCATAGTAGGAGACAATAGGGGTCACATCATAGCGGATGAAGTCCACTGAATAGGCTCCCAGAGGGTCCTCCTGGACCACCTCCAGACAGGCGTTGGACAGGGACTGCTCCACATCCTGGTCGTAGTTGTACATCCGGACAGTGCCCTCCTCCTCACCCAGGGAGATGAGGTAGATCAGGGCATTGACCAGCTCCTGGTAGTTCTCCACCCGAAGGATGGAGGAGTCCCCCTCGGCAGGGGGCGTGGCGCTGTGGGGAGTCACGCTGGTGTAGCTGCGGGCGAGCAGTGAGGAGCACCCGGACAGCAGCAGGGACAGCGCGGCCACGGCCGCGCAGAGCCTCCATTTCATCAGATCCCTCCTCCCATGTTCCCGCCGGGGCTCACATCCCCAGCGCCTCTCCGATCAGTACGACTTCCATCTCCTCTGTGGCATTGGGACGAGCCCAAAGAACCGCAAGTCCTCGGCAGATGCGCTCCGGGCTCTTGCAGTCATAGCACCGGTCTGCCTTGGCGGCGCAGGGGGTCCTGCACCCCATGGACTGTGCCCGCTTGGGGGCGGCCACGTTCCGGGCCCGCCACAGTGCCGCCTCAAAATCGGGGGCGACCTTGTTGACACCCACCAGGAAGTAGACCTTCTGGTGGCCGTACAGGGTGGAGGAGACCCGGTTGCCGTTGCCATCGATGTTGACGATCTCCCCAGTCTCCGCCAGCGCGTTGGCGGAGGTGATGTACACATCGGTGAGGACGGAGTCCCTCAGGGCGCCCCCCTCCCAGTGCCAGACCACCTGGTTGTGGGCAGCCAGCCTGGGGTAGAGCCCCATCTCCTTCACCGTCATGGACCCGCCGATGCCCACCGTTTTCCCATCGATCTGGCCGTCCAGATAGGCGGCCGCCTCATCTGCGGTGGGGAAGTAGGCGGTGCGGAAGCCGCGGGCCTCCAGGTTGGCGCGGAGTTTTTCCAGATCTGCCATGGTGATACCTCCCTGAAAAAATGAATGGATCACAGGTCATGCTGGTGATAGCTGTGGAAGCCCTGGCCCAGCACCTCGTGGGCATCGCACACGATGAGAAAGGCGGAGGGGTCGGTCTCCTTTACCGCCCGCTTCAGGGCCACGATCTGCTTCTGCTTGAAGGCGCACATGAGCACGTCTTTTGCCTCCCCGGACCAGGCCCCGGCCCCCCGGAGGATGGTGACGCCCCGGTCCAGCTCCGCACTGATGGAGCGGATGATCTCCTGGGGGCGGTCGCTGATGATATAGGCCACCTTGGCGTTGTCCAGGCCGTAGAGCACCCGGTCGATGACCAGGGAGGAGATATACAGGGAGACCAGCCCGTACAGGGCGCTGCTCAGGCTGTGGAAGGCCAGAGCGGCCAGGGCGATGACCACCAGGTCCACCGCCATGACCAGGGTGCCCATGGGCAGATGGCCGAAGCGGAGCTTCAGCAGCCGGGCGATGAGATCGGTGCCGCCGGTGGTGGCTCCCTGGAGGAACACCATCCCAAGGGACAGCCCGATCAGCGCGCCGCCGAAGACGGAGGCCAGCATGGGGTCCATGGGCGGGAAGGAGTAACGGGCGGCCAGCAGGTCCACCCCCAGGGAGGTGGCGGCGGTGGCGAAGAGGGAGGAGGCCAGCAGCTTCCACCCCAGCAGCCGCCAGCCCAGCAGGAACAGGGGCAGGTTGAGGGCGATGACCGCACTGCCCACCGGGATGGCGGGGACGATGGCATGGATGATCTGCCCCAGGCCGGTCATCCCGCCCAAGGTGATCTGGTTGGGAACATAGCACCAGTCAAAGCCCAGGGCAAAGACAGCGGAGGCCAGTGTGATCCACAGATAGGGCCGGAAGGCGGCCCAGAGCTTGCCGGTGCGCACAAAAAAACTTCCTTTCCTTTTCTGGTTGGGCGGCGCGGCGGCTGCCCGGGACGGTGGTGTTACAGCAGGGTCATCTGCTCCTCTCCCCGGTCGGGCTCCCGAAGGAGGGCTCCCGCAATGGGCAGGGAGCGGGCCCGGTAGCGGGCGGCGTTGCGGATGGGGGTCTGAGCCAGGGGCAGGGCCTTCTCCACCCGGTATTTAGGCTTGAGGGACATGACGTTGACCCCCTGGGTGGTGCGGGTAGTCTTGGGGGAGAGGGCGGAGGTGTGGAAGATCATGCAGCGCCCCTCGGTGGAGTAGACCGCCATCTCCTGGTCCTCCTCCAGCAGGAAGGCGGAGACCAGGGGGGCCTTGTCGGAATAGGCCCCGGTGAGCTTTTTCCGGCGGGTCTGGGTCTGGTAGGCGGACAGTTCCACCCGGGCCGCCTTGCCGTTGTCAAAGAAGAAGAGCAGCTGGCGGCGGTAGTCCCCGGGGATGCAGGCCCAGACCACCCGCTCCTCCTGGTCCATGGCAAGCTTGGTGGGCAGGTAGTCCCCCAGCACGCTGGCCTTGGTGTCCTCAAATTCGCTGAGCCGGGTCTTATAGCACTGCTGCCTGTCGGTAAAGACCAGCAGCTCGTCCCGGTTGGAGGCCTCCCAGGTAAGGAAGGGGCCGTCGCCGTCCTTATACTTCTGCTCGCCGGACATCCGCAGGGACTGGGGGGTGATTTTCTTCAGATATCCCTCCCGGGACAGGAAGAGATTCACCGGGTAGTCGGGGACCTCCTCCTCAGCGGTGAGCAGCTCCTCGGTCTGGTGGTCATAGACGATATCGGTGCGGCGGGGGAGGGCGTACTTTTTCTTGACTTGCTCCAGCTCACCGATGATGACCTGACGGATGCGGCGGGGGCTGTTCACCAGGTCCTGGAGGTCAGCGATCTCCTCCTCCAGGGAGTCCACCTCCTGGGTGCGCTTGAGGATGTACTCCTTGTTGATGTTCCGCAGGCGGATGTCGGCTACGAACTCGGCCTGGATCTGGTCAATGCCAAAGCCGATCATCAGGTTGGGCACTACCTCCGCGTCCTCCTCGGTCTCCCGGATGATGCGGATGGCCCGGTCGATGTCCAGCAGGATGCGCTTGAGGCCCTTGAGCAGGTGCAGCTTCTCCTGCTTCTTCTTCAGGGAGAAGTATGTGCGGCGGCGCACGCAGTCGCTGCGCCAGGCGGTCCACTCCTCCAGGATCTCCCGCACCCCCATCACCCGGGGCATCCCGGCGATGAGGATGTTGAAGTTGCAGGACTGGCTGTCCATCAGGGGGGTGGACTTGAACAGCTTGGCCATCAGCTTGTCCGGGTCAGTGCCCCGCTTCAGGTCGATAGTCAGCTTCAGGCCGGACAGGTCGGTCTCGTCCCGCATGTCGGTGATCTCACGGATCTTGCCCGACTTGATGAGCTCAGCCACCTTGTCCATGATGGCCTCCACGGTGGTGGAGTAGGGGATTTCGTAGACCTCGATGATGTTGTCCGCCTTGAGGTAGCGCCACTTGGCGCGCACCTTGAAGGAGCCCCGTCCGGTGCGGTAGATGGAGGCCAGCTCCGAGGCGTCGTAGAGCAGTTCACCGCCGGTGGGCAGGTCGGGGGCCTTCAGGGTGGACATGAGATCGTGGTCCGGGTCCTTCAGATAGGCGATGGTGGTGTCGCACACCTCCCCCAGGTTGAAGCCGCACAGGTTGCTGGCCATGCCAACGGCGATGCCCTGGTTGGCGGAGACCAGCACGTTGGGAAAGGTGGTGGGCAGGAGGGTGGGCTCCTTCAGCTTGCCGTCGTAGTTGTCCACAAAGTCCACGGTGTCCTGGTCGATGTCCCGAAACAGCTCGGCGCAGATGGGGTCCAGCCGCACCTCGGTGTATCGGCTGGCGGCCCAGGCCATGTCTCGGGAGTACACCTTTCCAAAGTTGCCCTTGGAGTCCACAAGGGGGTGGAGCAGGGCCCCGTAGCCCCGGGAGAGGCGGACCAAGGTGTCGTAGATGGCGGCGTCCCCGTGAGGGTTGAGCTTCATGGTCTGGCCTACTACGTTAGCGCTCTTGGTACGGGCCCCGCCCAGCAGTTTCATCTGATACATGGTGTAGAGCAGCTTCCGGTGGGAGGGCTTGAAGCCGTCGATCTCCGGGATGGCCCGGGAGACGATGACCGACATGGCATAGGGCATATAGTTGATCTCCAGCGTCTCGGTGATGGGCTGCTCCAGCACCTCGGCCCGCAGGCCCATGACGTTGGGGTTGGTTACCTTGGGTTTGGTCTCGTCGGGGTTTTTCTTCTTTGGCATAGGGATATCCGTCCTATCTTCTGCCCCAGCTTAGGGGGACATTTTCAATCAAACACTGAAAGAGATCACGCATCTGCCCGATATAGAGGGATCAGGCTGGCAAAACAAATGCTCAAAGATCCAAAGATTTGAGTACATAAAATAAGATCCTGGTCGAACCGCAGAAAAAACCACAGAAGAAAACCTGTGGGGCAGAGCGCTCCATTGAGCAAAAACAGAGCTCCGAGGATCTTTTTCCAGTGATCCCATACGGCGGAGGAAACTTTCCGACTTGTCCAGGCGGAAGGCATTCCGCTGGCCGTCAGAAAGGATACACCGAATAACAGAGAGAAAATGGTCATGCAGGCGTACAGAGCGGGGAGAGAGGGAAAACTGTGTGAGAAGACATTCAGAAAAGCGATGGATGCCAGTGTATAGAAAAAGAGATGTGTGAGCCGTTTCATATCACCCCTCCTTGGGTGCGTACGCCATCCCAAAGGGTGTTGCGGCCAGGCCGCCCTTTCCCGTCTCCCGGAGGGAGGGGGGCAGGGAACGGCCCACCTCTGCCATGGCGTCCAGAACCTGGTCTGGGGGGACCCGGCTCTCGATGCCGGCCAGAGCCATCTGGGCCGCCGAAAGGGCGTCCATGGCCCCGATGACGTTGCGCTTGACGCAGGGGACCTCCACCAGCCCGCCCACAGGATCGCACACCAGCCCCAGCAGATTCTTCACAGCCATGGCGCAGGCGTGAGCCATCATGGAGGGAGTGCCGCCCCGGAGGTGGACCAGGGCGGGGGCGGCCATGGCGGCGGCAGAGCCGATCTCCGCCTGACAGCCGCCCTCGGCCCCGGAGATGGAGGCCCGGGCGGCGATGACCATTCCGAAGCCGGAGGCCACATACAGGGCCTGGACCAGCTGCTCCCTGGAGAGAGAGAAGTGCCGGGCGCAGGGGAGGAGCACCGCGGGCAGCACGCCGCAGGCCCCCGCCGTGGGGGCGGCCACGATGCGCTTCATGCAGGCGTTGCACTCCCCCATCCGCAGAGCCCCGGCCATCACCTGGGAGAGAAGGGGGCCGCACAGGGGGTCCCCGGCGGCGTACAGGGTCATTTTGGCCCCGTCACCCCCAGACAGGCCGCTGTGGGAGCGGTCCTGGGCCTGATAGCTCTCGTCCGCCTGCACCATGGCGTCCAGCATGGCCCCCATCCGCTCCAGAGAGCGGGCGCGGGGCAGGTCCTGCCGCCGGCAGTCGGATTCCAGAATGTTTTCCCAGAGGGGCAGGCCGAACTGTTCCGTATCCTGGAGCATCTGGGCGATGGAGTCAAAGGCGATCAAAGGGGCACCTCCTGTTCTTCCGGGGTGTAGCGGGTGACCCGCAGGATGCCGGGCAGGGCCCGCACGTCCCGGGCGGCGTCCTCGGGGATAGGCTGGTCGCACTCGATGACCATGACGGCGCTGCCGCCCCGGCCGCCCCGATTGAGCTGGAGGGTGGCCACGTTGAGGCCCCGCCTGGCCAGCACGCCGGTGACCTGACTGACGCAGCCGGGCTGGTCGGTGTTGTGGACCACCAGGGTGGGCAGCTCCCCGCTGAAGGAGGTGTGCAGTCCATCCACCTGAAAGACCCGGATGCGCCCGCCCCCAGGGGAGGAGGCCCCCACCTCCAGCTGTCCGCCCCCGGCATCCTCAAGACGGATGAGGGCGCTGTTGGGGTGGACGTCCCGCAGGACGCAGGTGCCGAAGGAGAAGGACAGCCCCCGCTCCCGGGCCAGACGGAAGCTGTCTGGGACCCGGACGTCGGCCGGGGAGAGGCCCAGCAGCCCGGCCACCAGGGCCTGGTGGGTGCCGTGGCCCTCTCCGGTGGAGGCAAAGGAGCCGTGGAGCAGCAGCTGGGCCCGGACGGGCTCCTGCCCCAGCAGAGCCCGGGCCATGCGGCCGATGCGCACCGCCCCCGCCGTGTGGGAGCTGGAGGGCCCCACCATGACGGGACCCAGGATGTCGAACAGGTTCATAGGTGTGTTCCTCCGCTGCGATCTCATGTGAAGTAAAGCAATAAAAGAAAGAGAAACATCAGGCAGGAAAGGCCGATCACAAAGCGCCCCAGCCATCTGGCCAGCCGACGGCGGTCCTCCGGCGTGTCGTCGGCAAGTCGCCTGCCGTTTTTGACCAGATAGATGCCTCCGTCCTTAAAATAGCAGAGGGCCTGAATTGCAGCGTCAGTCCTGTACAGGATGATGCCCAGCAGGAGAAAGAAGATACACAGGATGGAAAATCCAAACATCACAATGGAATCGTCTGACATTGGGCTTCTCCCTGCCGCTCGTGATGAGATGATTACGAGATGTCCGCCAGCTCCAGATATTTGTAGCCGTTGTCCGCGATGTGGCTCTTGCGCCCCTGGAGGTCATCCCCCAGCAGCAGGTCAAAGACCTGGGCGGTGCGCTCCACGTCCTCCGGCATCACCTTGATGAGCCGGCGGGTCTCAGGGTTCATGGTGGTCAGCCACATCATATCGGGCTCGTTCTCGCCCAGGCCCTTGGAGCGCTGCACATCGCACTTTTTTCCCTCCAGAGAGGCGACGATGTCGTTTTTTTCCTTGTCTGAGTAGGCAAACCAGGTCTTTTCCTTACAGGTGATCTCGTACAGGGGGGACTCCGCGATGTAGACATAGCCCTGCTGGATCAGGGTGGGGGTTAGGCGGTAGAGCATGGTGAGGATCAGGGTGCGGATCTGGAAGCCGTCCACGTCGGCATCGGTGCAGATGACCACCTTGTTCCAGCGCAGGCTGTCCAGGTCAAAGGAGGCCAGGTCCTTCACGTGCTTGTCCTGGACCTCCACTCCGCAGCCCATGACCTTGAGCAGGTCGGTAATGATCTCGTTTTTGAAGATCTTGGCGTAATCCGCCTTGAGGCAGTTGAGGATCTTGCCCCGGACGGGCATGATGCCCTGGTACTCCGCGTCCCGGCTGAGCTTCACCGCCCCCATGGCAGAGTCTCCCTCCACGATGTAGAGCTCCCGGCGGGACACGTCCTTGGTGCGGCAGTCCACGAACTTCTGCACCCGGTTGGAGATGTCCATGGAGCCGGACAGCTTCTTTTTGATGTTCAGGCGGGTCTTTTCCGCGGTCTCCCGGCTGCGCTTGTTGATGAGCACCTGCTCGCAGATCTTGTCTGCGTCGAAGGGGTTCTCGATGAAATAGACCTCCAGCTGGGCGCGGAGGAAATCAGTCATAGCCTCCTGGACGAATTTGTTGTTGATGGCCTTTTTAGTCTGGTTCTCGTAGCTGGTCTGGGTGGAGAAGTTGTTGGAGACCAGTACCAGGCAATCCTGGATGTCGTTGAAGCTGATCTTGCCCTCCGACTTCTGGTACTTGCCCAGCTGCTTGAGCCGGGCGTCGATGGCGGAGACGAAGGCGGATTTCATGGCCTTCTCCGGGCTGCCCCCGTGCTCCAGCCAGGAGGAGTTGTGGTAGTGCTCCACGATGGACACCCGGTTGGAGAAGCAGAAGGAGACCGACAGCTTCACCTTGTACTCCGGCTTGTCCTCCCGGTCCCGGCCCTTCCGCTCGGTCTGCCAAAACACAGGCTGGGTCAGGGGATTTTCCCCGGCCAGTTCAGTGACATAGTCCAGGATGCCGTTGTCATAGCGGAAGTCGGTGGTCTCGAACTTCCCACCGGTCTGGTTGCGGAAGCGGAAGGTGACGCCGGAGTTAACCACAGCCTGGCGCTTCATCACGTCCAGGTAGTACTCCACGGGGATGTCGATGTCGGTAAAGACCTCCAGGTCGGGCTTCCAGCGGAAGGTGGAGCCCGTCTTTCTGCCCCGGTCAGTGGGCTCTTTGTGGAGCCCGCCGATATTCTCCCCCTTCTCAAAGTGGAGGGTGTATTTGGAGCCGTCCCGGTAGATGGTTGCGTCGAAATACTCGCTGGCGTACTGGGTGGCGCAGGAGCCCAGGCCGTTGAGGCCCAGGGAATACTCATAGTTGTCGCCGTCCCCGCCGTACTTGCCGCCGGCGTACAGCTCACAGAACACCAGCTCCCAGTTGTAGCGCTGCTCCTTTTCGTTCCAGTCCACCGGACAGCCCCGGCCGAAGTCCTCCACCTGGATGGACTTGTCCTCGAACCGGGTGACGATGATGAGATCGCCGTGGCCCTCCCGGGCCTCGTCGATGGCGTTGGACATGATCTCAAACACGGCATGCTCGCAGCCCTCCAGCCCGTCGGAGCCGAAGATGACGCCGGGGCGCTTGCGGACCCGGTCGGCCCCTTTTAGGGCGGAGATGGATTCGTTGCCGTAGCTGGGTTTCTTCTGAGCCATAGTAATAAAGATCCCTCACAGTACAATGCGGCGCGGGACCGCGCAAAATAACAATTATAATAATACCCCATTTGGACGGAGAAAGTCAAGAAAAGGGCGGAGCGGCCTGGGACAGAAAAAAGAGGCTGGGAGACAGACAAAAAAGGGAAAGAATGGGTGGGACGGGAATAAAAAGAGGGGAAATGCCCCAGACTGAGGAGGAAAGGGGCGGGATCTGTGGAGAATTTCTGGGTAGCCGAGGAGAGCGAGGGCATCGGGGAGGCGGTGCGCCGGCAGCTGGGGGAGCGGGACCGGCGCACTGTAGCGGGAGGATCACCCTGGCTGCTGGTGGTCTCCCCCCGGGCAGCGGAGCGGAGGAGGCAGCTGCCCACTGGGTGCCGGACGGTGCTTCTGCCCGGCGGAGCGGGGGGGCTGCTCTCCGGGCTGGACCCCGCGGCGGCGGTAAGCTACGGCACCGGGCCCAGGGACACCCTGACCCTGTCCAGCCGGGAGGGGCGGCAGCTGTGGTGCGCCATCCAGCGGGAGCTGGTGACGGTGGAGGGACGGGTGGTGGAGCGGCAGGAGCTGCCCCTCCGCCTGCCGGATCACATGTCTCCCCTGTCTGTGCTGGCGGCGGCGGGGGCCCTGCTGCTGCTGGGGGTGCCCCCGGAGGAGCTGGGCCGGGACCGCGGGGCGGTCAGGGGCGGCCAGGGATGAAAGACCGGCGGCCGGAGGTGTCCCCTCCGGCCGCCGCACCCGTGTTACGGTTTTTTCATGGTCAGGCTGATGCGCTTTTTCTTCTCGTCCACCTCCAGAACCCACACCGTGACCACATCTCCCACGGAAAGCAGCTGGGAGGGGTGCTTCACCCGCTGGGGCAGCTTGCTGATGTGGACCAGCCCATCCTGATGGACCCCGATGTCCACAAATGCCCCGAAGTCGATGACGTTGCGCACCGTCCCCTGGAGCTCCATCCCGGGCTTCAGGTCCCGGGCCTCCATCACATCGGTGCGCAGGATGGGGGCGGGCAGCTCGTCCCGGGGGTCCCGGCCGGGCTTCATCAGCTCCTTGATGATGTCCGCCAGGGTGGGGACGCCCACGCCGCACACCCGGGCCAGCGCCTCCAGGCCCATGGCCTCCGCCTTCTCCTTCAGGGCCCCCATGGCCCCCGCCCTGACGTCGGACAGGGTGTAGCCGCACTGGGCCAGCAGCGCCTCCGCGGCGGCGTAGCTCTCCGGATGGACACCGGTGTTGTCCAGAACGGAGGCGCTCTCCGGCACCCGCAGGAAGCCGGCGCACTGCTCAAAGGCCTTGGGGCCCAGCTTGGGCACCTTCAGGACCTGCCTGCGGGTGGTGAAGGCCCCGTTCTCCTCCCGGTATTTCACCAGGTTTTTGGCAGTGGCGGCGGTGAGGCCGGACACCCGCTGGAGCAGGGAGGGGGAGGCGGTGTTCACATCCACGCCCACCGCGTTGACGCAGTCCTCCACCACCCCGTCCAGGGCCTCGCCCAGCCGGGCCTGGGGCATGTCGTGCTGGTACTGGCCCACGCCGATGGCCTTAGGGTCGATCTTCACCAGCTCAGCCAGGGGGTCCTGGAGCCGCCGGGCGATAGACACGGCGGAGCGCAGGTTCACATCGTACTCGGGGAACTCCTCGGCGGCCAGCTTGGAGGCGGAGTAGACCGAGGCCCCGGCCTCGCTGACGATCATATAGCTCAGGCCGCCCCCCAGTCTGTGGATCAGCTCCACCGCCATCTGCTCGGTCTCCCGGCTGGCGGTGCCGTTGCCGATGGCGATGTGCTCCACGCCGTGCTTTCTCACCAGATGGGACAGCTTGGCGATGGCCTCCTGTTTCTGCCGCTCCCCATAGGTGGGGTAGACTACCGCCGTGTCCAGCACCTTGCCGGTGCCGTCCACCACCGCCACCTTGCAGCCCATGCGGTAGCCCGGGTCCAGCCCCATGGTGACCCGCCCCTTCACCGGGGGCTGCATCAGCAGGGGCTTCAGGTTCAGGGCGAAGTTGTGGATGGCACCCTCGTCCGCCTGCTCAGTGAGGTGGGCGCGGATCTCCCGCTCCATGGAGGGCTGGATCAGGCGGTCATAGGCGTCGTCCGCCGCCGCCCGGACAAAGTCCATGCAGGCCGCGCCGGGCACCACGGCCCGGCGCACCGCCACGTGGGCGGTCTCCGGGTCCAGCTCCACCGTGACCTTGAGCACCCCCTCCCGCTCACCTCGGTTGACGGCCAGCACCTGGTGGCCCTGGGCCCGGCCCACCGGGACCTTGAAGTCGTAGTACAGGCGGTAGACCGTGTCCTCCGGCTCCTTGGCCGCAGCCCGGGAGGCCAGCACGCCCCGGCGCAGATACAGCTGCCGCAGCTCCCTGCGGATGTCGGCGTCGTCGGAGATCTCCTCGGCCAGGATGTCGCTGGCCCCCTGGAGGGCGTCCTCCGCCGTCTCCACCCCCTTGTCCGGGTCCAGAAAGTCCAGGGCCGCCTGACGGGGGTCCACCGCCGGGCCCTGAGCGGAGAGCAGCCGGGCCAGGGGTTCCAGCCCCTTCTCCCGGGCGATGGTGGCCCGGGTGCGCCGCTTCTGCTTATAGGGGCGGTACAGGTCCTCCACCTCCGCCAGAGTGGCGGCCGCAGCGATGGCGTCGGAGAGCTCCTGGGTGAGCTTGCCCTGGTTCTCGATAGCGGCGGCGACCTCCCCCTTCCGGGCCTCCAGGTTCCGCAGGTACTGAAGGCGGTCCGCCAGCCGGCGCAGCAGCTGGTCGTCCATGGAGCCGTGGAGCTCCTTGCGGTAGCGGGCGATAAAAGGAATGGTGGCACCCTCGTCGATGAGGGTCACCACATTCTGTACATGCTCCGGAGAGCGTTCCAGCTCCCGGGCGAGCGTTTGAAGGATGGCGTCCATGCAAAAGTCTCCTTGGTTCAGAAATCCCTCCCAGTGTAACCGAATTGGAAGAAAAAGTCCAGGGGGAAAGGGTCACCAGGTGATATGGATCTCCCACTGGTCCCACTCCCCGTCCCAGGTGAGAGTGAGAAAACAGTCCTCCGCCTGAACGGCCTCCCCTGCCCGGAGCCCCCAGACGACCGTGTAGTCCTGGTTCTGGTCCAGCATCTGGAAACGGCCCAGAGACTGGTCCGGCCTGTGGCGGAGGCAGTAGAGAGGATGGGGGCCCGGGTCATCCGCGAAGCGGACGATGCCCGTCCGGGCGGTGGAGGAGCACTCGCTGTGCATGCCGGTCTTGATGTCCAGCATGGAGACGCCGTCGGAGTGACAGTGGCGGTAGACGGACAGGGGCTCCAGATAGCCGCCCCTGGTGTCCCAGATGTAGGTCTCGCCGTTGCTGATGAAGTAGTCCTGGCACAGGGGGCAGAAGGCACCGTTGGAGACGACGAAGTACAGGCCGGTGACCAGAAGGAAAAGCGCAGTCAGCCCCAGGACCATAACGTCGAATTTGGTGGGCTTGAATTTTTTCATCCGGATTCCTCCCTCAAAGACAACAGTTTTCTGTAAAGCACGCCCTCCTGCAGAGCCCGGTGCCCCTGTCGGGCGGCGTGCCGTTTTCCCCAAAGCCTTCCCCCTCTGGGGGGAAGGTGTCACGGCGCATGCCGTGACGGATGAGGGGTCTTCCTTCCCGTGTCCCAGCCGTGGGATGGCGAAAGGGGTTCCGCCCTGCGGGGCGGGTCCCTTTCCCAGCGATGGGAAAGGAACCAAAGGATCGCCGGGGGACACTCCCGGCGGGACCACGGCTCCACGTGCGTTCCGCCTGGGTCCCACAGTCCGCTTTCCCCCGGCCTCCCAGGCACGTGAGCCACCGAGCGGAGTTGTCTGAAACCTGACCGGCGTGGCAATGCTTTCGCACTGACCAGCGCCTTGCGCCGCTGCCGCTGATGCCCTGCGTCATTTGGGTCCATGCGCTGTGCCAGCTTTGCGCCTAGTGTTTCCGGCCTGGCAGGGGTTGCGGCCCCCTGTTCGCGTTGCTGCCGCGAGTGCGTTCAATGGGAGCGGCCCAACGATAATCTTGCACATTTGCTCAAGATACATGATATAAGAGGGAGGGCTGTCCAGGAAGATATTCACAATGCATATATATGCAGTTTGAATATCTGGTAAAAAATCTCAGTTAATTTATAATGATATGCAGAGGTTTAGCTTATGAACTCTGCATATCACCGCCTATACAGAACATTAGGCATCAATATTGCCTATTATCGAAATATGAAAGATATGAGTCAGGAACAGCTCGGAGACAGGTTGGAGATCGACCAGAGCCATGTCAGCAAAATCGAGAGGGCTTCCATCGGGATATCCATGGATATGCTGTGTGATATTGCAAAGGAACTGGGGGTAGAACCGTACCTCCTGCTGAAACCGAAGGATTGAAAAGGAAAATAAAGTTGGGACCGGGCCGTCTGCATCACCAGACGGCCCGGTCCTATTGTTTTGTGCCGCCCCTAAAGCCTTCCCCCTCAGGGGGGAAGGTGTCACGGCGGATGCCGTGACGGATGAGGGGTCTTCCTACTCCCGTCTCTGTTCCAGTCATGGGACCTACCAGAGAGGTTCCGCCCTGCGGGGCTGGTTCCTTTCTGAGCGTCCAGAAAGGAACCAAAGAGACGCCGGGGAACGCTCCCGGCGGGACCACGGCTCCACGTGCGTTCCGCCTGGGGCCCGCAGTCCGCTTTCCCCCGGCCCCCCGATGCGAGAGACGCGGGCCTTGGACATGGCACCGGCGTCCGGCGCGGGTGGGGGACGACACACAGTTCCCCCGTTTGCGCTACCGCCGCTGGTGTGTCCAATGGGCATGCACACCCCGCGGTGGTGTCGCGCCTGGATTGGCAGAATAGGGGCAGCAGGTGCGAAATCAGCGGGCGCGCAAAAGCTGAAGATATCTCCTCGCAGGGGCGGCTTCCAGCCGCCCGAAAAGCCTTCCCCCCTCAGGGGGGAAGGTGTCACGGCGGATGCCGTGACGGATGAGGGGTCTTTCTTTCCGCGTCCCAGTCACAGGATAGGGAAAGGGGGTACGCCCCGCGGGGCGTACCCCCTTTCCCCTGCATCTCCCACTGTCCCCGAGGAGAAAACCATGGTATAATGAAGGACAAGAGACCCCTGAAACAAAGACAGAACAGGAGGGACTGCTGTGAGGACATTGGAGGATATCAACGCCGAGCTGGAGCAGGTGCGGCAGAAGCTGGACCGGGCCCGGAAGCTGTCCGCCGTGATGGAGGATCTGAAGGCCCAGCATGAGGAGCGCAAGCGGGCGGCGGAGGACGCCCTGAAGGTGCTGTACCGGGAGCAGGAGGATGTGGAGGAGCTGGAGCGGCTCTCCTTTGCCTCCTTCCTGGCCAGAATTCGGGGGGAGCAGGCGGAACGGCTGGACCAAGAGCGGAGGGAGGCGGTGGCGGCCAAAGCCCGCTATGACGCGGCCCGCCGTGATCTGGAGGATCTGGAGGCCCGCTTTCAGGCGGCCCAGAAGGAGCGGGCGGGTCTGGAGGGCCTGAGGGGGCGCTGGAAGGCCCTGATGGAGGAGAAGGAGGAACTGCTCTGCCAGGCGGGAGGGGAGCGGGCGAAGCGCCTGATCCAGATCGGCTGTGATCTGGACAGCCTGGGCGCCCAGATCCGGGAGCTGGATGAGGCCATATGTGCGGGAAAAGATGTGGGCTATGCTCTGGACCAGATGATCGGCCAGCTGGACTCGGCGGCAGGCTGGGGCACCTGGGACATCCTGGGGGGCGGCATGCTGGCCACCATGGCCAAGCATGGACGTATGAACGATGCGCAAAACGCGACTTTCCAAGCCCGACAGGCCATAAGCCGCTTCCGCACCGAGCTGGCCGACGTGTCCCAGCTCCGGGTGCCCGACCTTCAGGTGGGGGAGTTCACTTCCTTTGCGGACTATTTCTTCGACGGATTGTTCGTGGACCTGTACATCCAGGACAAGATCGGGACGGCCCGGCGTTCCGCGGAAGAGACGGCGGCCCAGGTGGAGGACCTGCTCTCCCAGCTGCGCCGGGAGCGGGACCGGACAGCGGAGCGGGCCGCCGAGCTGGAGCGGGAGCGGGAGAGACTGCTGGCCGGCATGTGAGGACAGCGGCCAGGAAAGGAGCATGGATATGGAACAGGAGCAGAGGACCCTGCAGAAATGGGTCGATGAGAGCAGACGCATCGTCTTTTTCGGCGGGGCGGGCGTGAGCACGGAGTCGGGCATCCCCGACTTCCGCAGCGTGGACGGGCTGTATCACCAGAAGTATGACTATCCCCCGGAGGAGATCCTCAGCCGCAGCTTTTTTGATGCCCGACCGGAGGAATTTTACCGCTTTTACCGGGAGAAGATGCTCTGCCTGGACGCCCAGCCCAACCCGGCCCACCGGAAGCTGGCGGAGCTGGAGGCGGCGGGGAAGCTGACCAGTGTGGTGACCCAGAACATCGACGGACTGCACCAGCGGGCGGGCTCCCGGCGGGTGTGGGAGCTCCACGGAAGCGTCCACCGCAACCACTGCATGAGGTGCGGCAGGGCCTATCCCGTGGAGTTCGTGCGGGACAGCGGAGGTGTGCCCCGATGTGCCTGCGGGGGCATCGTCAAGCCCGATGTGGTGCTCTATGAGGAGCAGCTGGACGGGCATACCCTGCAGGGGGCTCTTTCGGACATCCAGGGGGCGGATATGCTCATCATCGGCGGCACTTCACTGGCGGTGTACCCCGCCGCCAGCCTGGTGAACTACTACCGGGGGCACCGCCTGGTGCTCATCAACAAGTCCCCCACCCCCTACGACGCCCACGCCGACCTGGTGATCGCCGGCCCCATCGGGGAGATCCTGGGCGGCGTAGCGGTGGTGTGAGGGCGCGGGATGAAAAACGGCCGCCTGTTTGAGCTGCTCTATCTGCTGGTGGAGCGCCGCGCCCTCACCGCCGGGGAGCTGGCGGAGCGCTTCGAGGTGTCGGAGCGGACCATCTACCGGGACGTGGACGCCCTTTCCGCCGCCGGTGTGCCGGTCTATACCCAGCGGGGACAGGGGGGCGGCATCCGCCTGATGGATCAGTTCGTGCTGGACCGCTGCCTCCTCTCCCCCAGGGAGCAGGATGAGGTGCTCTTTGCCCTGCGGGCCCTGCTGTCCACCGGCGGGCTGGAGGGGGCGGAGGCCCTGGAACGGCTGTCCGCCCTGTTCCGGCGGGAGGCGGAGGGCTGGGTGGAGGTGGACTTCACCGACTGGGGCAGCGGGGAGCAGGAGAGGGAGAATTTCCGCATCGTGAGGGAAGGCATCCTGGGGCGCCGCCTGCTGGATTTCACCTACTACGCCTCCTCCGGCACCCGCACCCGCCGCAGGGTGGAGCCGGGCAAGCTGGTGTTCAAATCCGGTTGCTGGTATCTCCAGGCGTTCTGTCTTGCCAGGAGGGACTGGAGGATTTTTCGACTTGCGCGGATGGAGGGGCTGTGTCTGGAACGGGAGGGCTTTCCTCCCAGACGACCGCCGGAGCAGCTGGAGGTTCCTTCCCCGGAACAGCGGCAGAATGGGACCCTGACCCTCCGTTTTGCCCCCTCCGCGGCCTGGCGGGTGCGGGACTATTTTGCCCCGGGCCAGATCTGGGCGGGAGAGGACGGCTGCCTGCTGGTGGAGTGTGACTTTCCTCAGGACGGGTGGCTGCTGGGCTTTCTTCTCTCTTTCGGAGACCAGGTGGAGGTGCTCGCCCCTGCCTCTTGGCGGGAGGTCCTGAGCCGGACTGGGAAAAAGATCGCGGCCCTGTATGAAACTGGACATTCCATGTCAGGTATCCAGGCGTATCCTGAGGGCACAGAGGAGGGGAGCACCCCTCCCGAACAAAAGGAGGAACCTGATATGGAAGAGCGGATCTTTTGCCAGTGCTGCGGCATGCCCCTGGATGCCTCCGAGGACATGGGGAGCAACGCCGACGGAAGCCCCAACCGGGATTACTGCCGCTGGTGCTATCAGAGGGGCGCATTCACCGCGCCGGAGGCCACAGTGGAGGACATGATCGCCTTTGACCTGAAATTCAATGAGGAAAACGGACATCCCTTCGGCCCCCAGGAGGAGGCGGAGAGGCTCCTGCGGGCCTGGCTCCCCACCTTGAAGCGGTGGCGGAAGTAGGAAATGGCAATTGGGGCAGGGCCTGCGGCTGGCCGGCTTTTCTCCGTGCAGGGTGTCGGGCGCATGATATGCGCCCCTGCGAAATAGACGGAGCCCCACGCCTCCCCCAAGGGGGAAGGCGTGGGGGCGTCCTTCTGCGGGGCCGGATCAACAGGATGGACAGGCCCCCCCTCTCTGAGGGAGGTGTAAAAACAGCTGCTTCCGGGGCGGCCCTGACGGACGGAGCCCTCCGCAAACAAAAAACGGACGGATCTTGTAACAGATCCGCCCCTTGGCCGTTATACAGACAGAGGGGAGGGAGCCCGTTGGACTTTGGACGCATCTATGAGGAATACTTCCGGGAGCTTCAGCGGTACCTCCTGAGCCTGTGCCGGGACAGCCGAATAGCGGAGGAACTGACCCAGGAGACCTTTTTCCGGGCCGTCCGCTCCGCCGGGCAGTTCCGGGAGGGGAGCGACCTGCGGGCCTGGCTGTACACCATTGCCCGGAACGTGTTCCTGGACCAGGCGCGGCGGAAGCGGAACACCGAGATCCAGCTGCCCCGGGAGCTGCCGGACACGGCGGGAGTCACTTTGACGGAGGCGCTGGAGGACCGGGAGGAGGCCCTGCGGCTCCACTGCCTGCTCCACGGCCTGGAGGAGCCTTACAAGGAGGTGTTCCATCTGCGGGTGTTCGGGGAACTGCCCTTTGGGGACATCGCCCGGGTATTTGGGCGGACGGAGAGCTGGGCGCGGGTGACCTTTTACCGGGCCAAGCAGAAGATCATCGCGGGATTGGAGGAGGAGAAGCATGGCGGATAGACCCATGGGCTGCGGGGTGATCCAGGATCTGCTGCCCCTGTATGTGGACGGCGCGGCGGGGGAGGAGTCCCGGGCCCTGGTGGAGGAGCATCTCAGATCCTGCTCCGTCTGCCGCCGGGAGCTGGAGCAGCTGCGGGGGCGGGTGGTCCTTCCGCCGGAGACGGACGGAGGGGAGGTCCGGGCCTGGGAGAAGGGCATCCGACGCCGGCTGGAGCGGCGGGTGACGGCCGCAGCCGCCGGGGTGGCGCTGCTGCTCATTGCCGCCATGCTGGCGGCCTCCCAGTTCGTCCGCTTCGGGATACCGGGCTGGCAGCTGGCGGAGCGGGACCGGGGAGAGGAGGGGCAGCCGGTGGTGCTGTCAGAGGCGCGGAACGGGGACATGGCCTTTTTCCTCTATCAGGAGGGCTCCAGCCTGCGCTACACCTACTATGAAAACGAGCCTGGGCTGGACTTCGGCTATCACTTTCGGGCCAGCGGCACCGGCCATGAGGAGACCGGGGTGTATGTGGTGCAGCACGGGGAGACACTGCTGGTGGTCTCGCTGAACCGAGTGGAGGAGGTGGAGGGGATCGAGGTGACCGACCCGGAGAGCGGTACGGTCCGGCAGACATATCCGGTGGCCCCGGGGGAGCCCTTCGCGGTGCTGGTGACTCTGGGAGAAGGGGCGGAGGACTTGGCCCTCCGGGCAGTGGACCGCAGGGGGGAGACCGTTCCCTTTGAGAACTACTACGTGCGGTGAACGGGAACGAAACCGCAGAAAAAGCAGGGGCAGGACAATACAAAATGTATTGTCCTGCCCCTGCTTTACGATTTGGATAGAGACTGGGCTCTCAGGTGCCCAGATAGGCCTTCTTCACGTCCTCGTTTTTCAGCAGATCCCGGCCGGAGCCGGTAAGGGTGATGCGGCCGGTCTCCAGCACATAGCCCAGGTCCGCGATCTTCAGGGCCATGTTGGCGTTCTGCTCGATGAGCAGCACGGTGACCCCCTGCTTATTGATCTCCTGGATGATCTCAAAGATCCCCTTGACCACCAGGGGGGCCAGTCCCAGGGAGGGCTCATCCATCATGATGATCTTCGGCCGGGACATGAGGGCCCGGGCCACGGCCAGCATCTGCTGCTCACCGCCGGACAGGGTGCCCGCCGCCTGCCAGGAGCGCTCCTTCAGCCGGGGAAACAGATCGTACACCCAGTTCAGGTCGTCTTCCAGGTCGTCCTTCCGCAGATAGGCCCCGATCTTCAGATTCTCCACCACCGACAGGTCGGGAAACACCCGGCGTCCCTCGGGGACCAGGGTGACCCCCTTGGAGACGATGCGGTCGGGGGACAGACCGGTGATGTCCTCCCCCTGGAGATGGATGCGGCCGTGGGCGGGCTTTACCAGCCCGGCGATGGTGCGCAGGGTGGTGGACTTGCCTGCTCCGTTGGCGCCGATCAGGGTGACGATCTGCCGCTCGGGCACTTCAAAGGTGATGCCCTTCACGGCCTCGATACCGCCATAGCTCACCTTCAGTTCATCAATCTTCAGCATCGTCTGCCACCCCCAAATATGCCTCGATGACCCGAGGATCGTTCTGGACCTCCGCCGGTGTGCCCTGGGCGATCTGCTTGCCGAAGTCCAGGACGTAAATGCGGTCGGAGATCCGCATGACCAGGTCCATGTGGTGCTCGATCATCAGGATGGACAGGTCGTACTCATCCCGGATCTTGTGGATGAAATCGGTGAGCTCCTGGGTCTCCTGGGGGTTCATGCCGGCGGCCGGCTCGTCCAGGAGCAGGAGCTTGGGGGCAGTGGCCAGGGCCCGGGCGATCTCCAGATGGCGCTGGAGGCCATAGGGCAGGGAGCCGGCCACCTCGTCCTTCAGGTGGGCCAGGTTCTGCTCCTCCAGCAGGGACATGGCCTCCTCCCGCATCCGCTTCTCCTCCGCCCTGTTGAGGCGGAAGGCGGCCGAAAACACGTTCTGCCTGGCACGCATGTGCTTGGCGATGAGCACGTTTTCAAATACCGTCAGGGCCGAGAACAGGCGGATGTTCTGAAAGGTACGGGCGATGCCCTTCTGGGTGATCCGGTCCGGGGTGGGGGAGAGGACCTGGGAAAACATACCCTGGTTCTCCCCCTGATAGAGCTTCTGCATTCTGCCTTGGGGGTGGTTTTCCACTATGGGTTCTCCCAGAAAGGAGATCCGCCCGTTGGTGGGCTCATACACTCCGGTGATGCAGTTGAAGGCAGTGGTCTTGCCGGCGCCGTTGGGGCCGATCAGAGCCACGATCTCCCCTTGGTTCACCTCCAGGGACAGGTCGTTCACCGCCACCACGCCGCCGAACTGCATGGTGACGTGCTCCAGCCGGAGGACATTTTCCACTTGGCTCATTTCACCGCCCCCTTTCCGGACGCCTTGCGGCGGGCAAACAGAATGTCAGAGAATTCCTTGTCCCCCATTATGCCCCGGCGGAAGAAGAGGACCACGATCATGATGATGACCGAGAAGACCACCATACGGAAGCCGGTGCGCAGCAGGGGAACGGTGAGGGAGCCGCTGATGATGAAGAAAGCCAGCCAGACCAGCAGGGCCAGGGCCGCCAGGGAAACCAGCAGCTCCTTCCAAACCTTTTTGGTGGTGCGGCGCTCCCGGCGGATCAGCAGGAGGGCCCCGCCGATGACCAGGGCGGCGAAGACCAGGATGAAGAGGATGCGCCGGGTGTCGGTAACGGAGGTGAAGGTCATGGGGCTGTCCAGAAAGCGCAGCCACCACTCGGCGCAGGCCACATACAGGAAGGTGGCCAGGCAGGAGCCGGAGATGGAGCCGATGCCGCCGATGACCACGATGAGCAGGATCTCATAGGTCATGGTGGAGGTGTACACCTTGGCCTGGGCGTTGTTGACGAACATGGCAAACAGGGCGCCCCCCACTCCGGCGAAGAAGGAAGAGATGCAGAAGGAGAGCATCTTGTGCTTGGCCAGGTTGATGCCCATGGCTTCGGCGGCGATCTCGTCCTCCCGGATGGCCTTGAAAGCCCGGCCGTAGGAGGAGTTGATGAGCATCACGATGACGATAATGCAGAGAATCGCGATGAGGAAGGGGAAGAAGGTGGACAGGCGGAGGAACACCTTCCCGCTCCCGTCGGTGAGGTTGAAGTTGTTGAAGGAGGGGATCTGAGTGATCATATTGGCGCCGTTGGTGACGGGCCCAAGGGCCTGCCACTGGAACACCGCCCGGATGATCTCTGCAAAGCCCAGGGTGGCAATGGCCAGGTAGTCGCTCTTCAGACGCAGCACAGGCAGGCCGATGAGCCAGGCAAAGAGGGCGGCCACGCATCCGCCCAGCAGGATGGCCAGCAGCACCCCCAGGATCAGGCCCGCGGGGGTGTCCACCCCGCCGAACAGGTCAGGCAGGGAGAAGGGCACCGCCGAGCCCCCGTACAGGTAGTACACCGAATCTTTGGCAGAGACGGGGACGGTGAGGATGGCGTAGGTATAGGCGCCCAGCAGCATGAAGCCCGCCTGCCCCAGGGAGAACAGGCCGGTGAAGCCGTTGAGCAGGTTCATGGACACGGCCACCAGGGAGTAGACCGCCCCCTTTTTCAGTACAGTGAACAGCTGGCTGGTGGGCTGAAGGACGGCGGGGACGCTGGGCAGCAGGCTGCTCAGGTTCTCCAGCAGGACCACCAGCACCAGCACCACAGCGGCGAAGATCAGCCCCGCCGCGGCGCCCTTTTTGCTTTTTCTGTCTTGGATCATGTCGTCATTCCCTCCTTACACCTTGTCGGTGGCCTTTTCCCCGAAGAGGCCGGTGGGTTTGAAGACCAGGATGATGATGAGCAGGGCGAAGGTAAAGGCGTCCACGAAGGTGGTGGCGCCGTCAAAGGGCATGATCTTCACAAAGTTCTCACAGATGCCGATGAGAAAGGCCCCGATCACCGCTCCTGGAATGGAGCCGATGCCGCCGAACACCGCGGCCACGAAGGCCTTCAGGCCGGGCATGGCACCCGCAGTGGGGACAATGGCGGGGTAGGTGGTGAAGTAGAGCATGGAGCCCACCGCAGCCAGGGCGGAGCCGATGACGAAGGTGACGGAGATCACCGAGTTGATCTTGATGCCCATGAGCTGGCTGGTCTCGAAATCCTTGGCCACAGCCCGCATGGCCATGCCCACCTTGGTATGGTTGATGAGCTGGGTGAGCACCAGCACCAGGGCGGCCACCAGGAAGGGGGTGAGGATGACCACCCACTTGATGGAGGTCCCCGCCAGGGAGATGGTGTCCGACAGGAAGGGAATGGAGGGGTAGGTCATGGGCTGGCCGCCGGTGATGTAGGTGGCCGAGTTCTGGAGCAGGTAGCTCACCCCGATGGCCGAGATCATTACGCTCATCCGGGGAGCGGAGCGCAGGGGCTTATAGGCTGCCCGCTCGATACAGAAGCCCAGGGCCACCGTCAGCGCCAGAACCAGCAGCAGGCTGACGGGGATGACGGCGGCGGGGGGCAGGTAGGCGGAGAGAAAGCTGCTGAGGTAGATGCCCAGCAGGCCGGCCACCATGAACACGTCGCCGTGGGCGAAGTTGATGAGGCGGAGGATGCCGTACACCATGGTGTAGCCAATGGCGATCAGGGCGTACTGTCCCCCCACCGAGATGCCGAAGAGCAGGGTGGAGACAAAAAATTCCATAGGGGTTCCTCCCATTTGCTGTTTTTCAGGCCGCAGGGCCTGGAGAGGCGGCGGAACGGTCTCTGTGGGACAGGTCTGGACTGTCTCAAAAAGAGGCGGGACTGCCTCCTTTTGAGGCGGCCCAGTCCGGTACGGCGGGGACCTGGAGGCCCCCGCCGTACCGGAAAGCGGTATCAGTCAGAGAGCGGCGCTCACTGAACGGTCTGCTGGGTCTCCAGCTCCCAGGCGCCGTCGTTGGTGGAGTGCTTGATGTAGGCGGTGTCACGGACGGCGTCGCCGTTTTCGTCGTCAAAGGCGATGTGGCCGGAAACACCGTCATGCTCCACATCCCACAGCGCGGCCTTGATGGCGGCGGGGTCCACGGAGTCGGCGGCCTTGATGGCCTCCAGAGCCACATAGTATGCGTCATAGCCCATGGCGGACACCGCGGCGACGGTGTCGTTTCCGCCGTTGGCCTCCAGAGCGCCGGAGGCGGTGTTGATGTACTCCTTGATGCCCGCGTCAAACTCGGGGTTGCCGCCCTCCTGATAGAAGGTGGACACATACAGCTGCACGTCGGTGCCCTTGGCGGCCTCCAGCACCATGTTGTCGTCCAGGGTGTCGGAGCCCAGGAAGGGGATGTCGATGCCCAGAGAGGCGGCCTGGGAAATGATCTGGGTGGCGTAGGCGATGGAGACTGGGGTGAAGATGACGTCGGCCCCCTCGGCCTTGGCCTTGTTCAGATAGGAGTTGAAGTCGGAGTTGTTGGTGGGGAAGGCGTCCTTGATGACTTTGCCGCCGGCGGCGGTGAAGGCCTGCTCAAAGAAGTTGATCAGGCCCTGGTCATACTCATTGCCCGCCTCGCCCAACAGATAGGCGGTCTTGGCCTGGAACTTCTCCATGGCGAAGTTGGCCAGGACGGTGCCCTGGAAGGGGTCCAGGAAGCAGATGCGGAAATAGTAGTCATTGCCGGCGGTGACCATGGGGTTGGTGCAGGTGACGCCGATGGCAGGCAGCCCCGCGTTGCCGAAGGTGGGGCCTGCGGCGATGGACACGCCGGAGCCGTAGGAGCCCAGCACCAGAGAAACGCCCTCGCTCACCAGCTGGGTGGCGGCGGTCAGGGCCTTGTCAGTGGAGGAGCCGTTGTCGGCGTAGACCAGCTGGATCTGATACTCCTGGCCGCCCACAGTGACGGTGGGGGTCTCAGAGTTGGCGTACTGCATGCCCAGCATCTCCTTCTTGCCGCCGGAGGCGGAGTCGCCGGTGGAGGGCTCGAACACGCCGATCTTGAGGACATTGTCCCCGGAGACAGCCGGGGTGGAGACGGCGGCACCGCTGCCGGCGGGGGCATTGCCGCTGCTGGAACCGGCGCCGGCACAGCCGGCCAGCAGGCCCAGCATCATAGAGGCGGAGAGCACGCAGGCAAGAAACTTTTTCATCTTCGATACTCCTTTTTTCAGTTGGATTCAAGTGATTCACCGCACTGAAATGTCTGTGCAACAAAAACACTTGTGCGCGGATATAAAGGAATTATACCTTGCCAGACGGAAAAAAGCAATACAAAATGCAAAATGGATCAGAAAAAATTGCAGAAAGGGGACAGGCTCAGGGAAACGCATTAACGGGAGGCTGTCGGGCGGTGAGAAATACGGCCCATCCGCTTGTTCTCCGGGGAGGGGTGTGATACAATAAAAAACGAGGAAAGGAAAAGCGGGGCGCGGGACCCGGATGCCCCATAAAAAGCAGCCGGACCGCCATACTAGAGGCAGCACAGCGTGCCGCCCGGGGCGGCTCAGGGAGGTCATTTATGTCTCAGACACTGTATTTTGGAGGGCCTATCGTCACGATGGAGCGGGAGCTCTATGTCCAGGCGCTGCTGACAGAGGGGGAGCGGATCCTCTACGCCGGCAGTCTGCACGGCGCGGAGGAACGAGCGGAAGGGACTGTGCGCCGGGTGGACCTGAAGGGGCGGGCCCTGCTCCCTGCCTTTGTGGACGCCCACAGCCACCTGACCGCCTATGCCAACACCTTCCTCCAGGCCGGCCTGGAGGAGTGCGCCAGCTGGGAGGAGCTGGGGCGGCGGCTGTCCGCCTTCGCGGCAAGGGAGGGCCTGGCCCCGGGAGAATGGGTCCGGGGAGAGGGCTACGACCACAATGAGCTGGCGGAGGGGAGGCATCCCGCCCGCCAGCTGCTGGACGCGGCCTGTCCGGGCCATCCGGTGATGATCCAGCACCGCTCAGGACACGTGGGGGTCTTTAACACCTTGGCACTGGAGCGGCTGGGGGTAAATGAGGAGACCCCGTGCCCGCCGGGCGGGAGGATGGAGAGGGGCCCTGACGGGAAGCTCACCGGATATATGGAGGAGAACGCATTCCTGCAGCTCCAGAAGCGGGTGCCCTTGCCAGACACAGAAGACCTGCTGGCGGCTTATGACAAGGCCCAGAGGAGCTATGCCTCCTACGGCGTGGCCACAGTACAGGAGGGGATGATGCCGGACCAGCTCATCCCCCTCTACCGCCAGCTGCTGGAGCGGGACCTGCTCTGGCTGGACGTGGTGGGCTACGCTGATGCCGACGGACAGGCGGCGGAGGCGTTCTCCGGCCATATCCGGGCGTACAGCGGCCATTTCAAGCTGGGGGGGTATAAGATATTTCTGGACGGCTCGCCTCAGGGACGCACCGCCTGGATGCGCACCCCCTATCTGGGAGGCGGACCCCAGGACCGGGGCTACCCGGTCCTCACCGACCGGCAGGTGTATGACCGGATGGCCCTGGCCCTGGACCAGGGGATGCAGCTGCTGGCACACTGCAACGGCGACGCGGCGGCAGGGCAGTACTTGTCCGTGCTGGAGCAGCTGGAGCGGGAACGGGAGGCACATCTGGAGCGGCCGGTGATGATCCATGCCCAGCTGCTGGATCTGGACCAGCTGGACAAGGTGAAGGAGCTGGGGGTGGTGCCCTCCTTCTTCGCGGCTCATGTGTACCACTGGGGAGACGTGCATGTGAAAAACTTTGGGGCGGAGCGGGCGGCCCGGATCAGCCCCGCCGGGGCGGCCCTGGAGCGGGACATCCCCTTCACCTTCCACCAGGACACCCCGGTGCTCCCGCCAGACATGCTGGAGACGGTGTGGTGCGGAGTGAACCGGCTGACTCGCTCCGGCGCGGTGCTGGGGCCGGAGCAGAAGATCCCCGTGGTGGAGGCCCTAGCCGCAGTGACCATCCGGGCGGCCTGGCAGTATTTTGAGGAGGGGGAGAAGGGTAGCCTGCGGGAGGGGAAGCGGGCGGACCTGGTGCTGCTGGAGCGGGACCCGCTCACTGCGGACCCCATGAGCCTGCGGGACATCCCCGTGCTGGCCACCTGGAAGGATGGCCGGCTGATCTACCGCCGGGAGGGTTGAAGCCCTGGGGGCGCAAAATAAAGAAAGAGGTGCCTGACTATTATGAAAACCATCTTGCAGGAACAGCGGCGCAGCAGCGTCATCGTGGCTTTGATCACCATGGTGCTGGGGGCGGTGCTGGTGGTGTGGCCCGACCGGTCTGTGCGGCTGATGTGCACCCTGCTGGGGGCGGCCCTGCTGATCTGCGGCCTTGTGTATATCCTGGGCTGGCTGGTCCGCAGGCGGGAGGGGGGCATATCGGCCTTCACCCTGATCCCCGGCGTGGTGCTCTCCGGCCTGGGGATCTGGCTGATGACCAGCTCCGACTCGGTGATCGCCCTGGTGCAGTATGTGTTCGGCGCTGTGGTCATCTTCCACGGCGTGCTGGATGTCCAGAGCTCGGTCTCCCTGATGCGCCAGGGAGCGGCTCGGTGGTGGCTGGACCTGGCCCTCTCCGCCCTGACCCTGGCCCTGGGGGCGCTGATCCTCATCAACCCCTTCGGCACCTTCGCCGCCCTGGTGACCCTGATCGGCCTGGTGCTGATCTACGACGGGCTCAGCGACCTGTGGATCATCCACCGGCTGAGCCGGATGGTGCGGGACCTGGAGCGGGATCTGAATGGGGACATCATCGAGACAAGGGGGCGGGACTTGGATGAATGACCTGCGGGAGGTGGACCTGGAGCGGGGCATGCCCCGGGCCGAGCAGGCTATCCGTCAGATGCTCTTTGAGCTGCGCCGCAGCCCCGGCCTGGGGTGCTCCGCGGTGAAGCTTATCCACGGCTACGGCTCCTCCGGCGCGGGAGGGCGCATCCGGGTGGAAGCCAGGCGGCGCCTGGATCGGATGAAGGCGGGGGGAGAGATCTGGGGCTACATCCCCGGAGAGTCCTTCTCCATCTTTGACTCCGACACCCTGGCCGCCTTTCAGCGCTGTCCCACCCTGCGGAGGGACCGGGACCTGGAGCGGCACAACAACGGCGTGACCTTCGTCCTGCTGTAAGGGAGCGGCAGAGTTCTGCCCTGGACAGAAAAAATGAAGGATAAAAAATTTTTCTTGCATTTTGGGGCGGGAACCCTTATAATTCCTTTCAAAAGAGCGGGGCGGAGAAGGATGGGAGGCCCCGCGGGGAGAGTTCCGGAGATCAATAGAGCGCGGCTGCCTCGGACCGCGCTCTTTTTTTACCCTGGCCGGGCCGGACGCTCCCAGAAACAGGAAAGGAAGGGAAACCATGATTGAAATCATCACCAAGATCAACTCGGCCGTCAACAACTTCGTGTGGGGGCCGGTGATGCTGCTGCTCCTGGTGGGCACGGGCGTCTACCTCACCGCCCGCACCGGGTGCATCCAGGCCGCAAAATTTGGGTATATCATGCGCAATACGGTGGGCTCACTGTTTCGCAGGCGGGAGAAGCGGGACAAGGATGCCAAGAACCTCACCCCCTTTCAGGCAGTGACCACTGCTCTGGCCGGCACCGTGGGCACTGGCAACATCGCCGGTGTCACCGGGGCTATCTTCGCCGGAGGGCCGGGGGCGGTGTTCTGGATGTGGTTCGCGGCTTTCTTTGGGATGTTCACCAAATTTGCGGAGATCGTACTGGCCCTGAAGTACCGGCAGGTTGACGAGAACGGGGTCCACTACGGCGGGCCCATGTATTACATCGAAAAGGGCCTGGGCATGAAGTGGCTGGCGGTGCTGTTCTCACTGGTGGCGGGCTTCGCCTGCTTCGGGATTGGGAACATCTCCCAGAGCAGCGAGATCGCCGGGGCGATGGAGGGGCTGTTCGGGATGAGCGGCCTGACCACCGGCGTGCTCCTGGCGGTGGTGGTAGGCATTGTGGTGCTGGGCGGAGTCCAGCGAATCGGCCGGGTGACCTCCTACATGGTGCCCTTCATGGCCATCTTTTACATTGGGGCGGGGCTGGCGGTGATCCTGCTGCGGATCGACCAAGTGCCGGCGGCCCTGGCCTCCATCTTCACCAGCGCCTTCAGCTTTGAGGCGGTGGGGGGCGGCGTATTCGGCTATGCCATTATGGTGGCTATGCGCCAAGGATTTGCCCGGGGCGTGTTCTCCAACGAGGCGGGCCTTGGCTCCGCCCCCATGGCCCATGCGGCCTCCGAGACCCAGGAGCCGGTGGAGCAGGGGATGTGGGGCGTGTTTGAGGTGTTCATCGACACCATCGTCATCTGCACGCTGACCTCCCTGGCAGTCATTCTATCCGGTGTGCTGGACGTGGGGCTGGACAGCTACGCCACCAACGGCGCGGCGGCGGTGGCCGCCTTCAATGCCATCCTGCCCGGGACTATCGGCGGGACCATCATTCAGATTAGCCTGCTTTTCTTTGCCCTGTCCACCATCCTGGGCTGGAGCTACTACGGTGAGCGGTGCTGGGCCTATCTGTCCAACAACAATAAAGCGGTGGTGTGGATCTTTAAGGTGGTCTTTGTTCTGGTGTGCATCGTGGGTGCCACTGGAAACGGCACCCTGATGTGGGATATCTCCGACACCCTGAACGGCATGATGGCCATCCCTAACCTCATTGGCCTGCTGCTGCTGTCCAATGTGATCATTCGCAGCACCAACGACTATTTCAAAAAGCACTGACTTCCGGGAGAGACCTGGTATTTTGAAGCACCGGCCGGATGCCGGAAAAGCCCGCGGCCCCCGCCTGCCCCAGAGCAGGCGGGGGCTTTTGCTGTGGAGCTGGCACCGCGGGGGCGCCAGGAGCCATCCCTGTTTTCGGACGGAGTGCCTTTTTCCGCAGAGGGGTGAGCCATTCCCCTGCAAGGGGTACAGGCGGCAAAAGAAAACCGGCGGATGGACGCTTGCGTCCGTGGGGTGGAACCGATATAATATAGAAAGAAAAACGGAGGTCCGCCTGAGGCGGGGAAAGGAAGGCCAGATCATGCAGGAGAGAGCACTACAATTTCATATCCAGTGCGGTCCGGGGGATGTGGGGGGCTACTGTGTCCTGCCGGGTGATCCGGGCAGATGCCGCTCCATTGCCCAGCGGCTGGAGGGGGCGGTCCATGTGCGCACCAATCGGGAGTTTGAGACCTGGACCGGCTCCCTGCTGGGGGAGAAGGTGAGCGTGGTCTCCACCGGCATCGGCGGCCCCTCCGCCGCCATTGCCATGGAGGAGCTGGCCAACCTGGGGACCCACACCTTTGTCCGGGTGGGCACCTGCGGCGGCATCCGCCTGGATGTCCGCAGCGGAGACGTGGTGGTGGCCACCGGCGCGGTGCGAATGGAGGGGACCAGCCGGGAGTACGCCCCCATCGAGTACCCCGCTGTCCCTGATTTCCAGGTGGCCGGCGCGCTGGTGCAGGCCTGCCAGGCGCTGGGGAAGCCCTGGCACGCGGGGGTGGTCCAGTGCAAGGACTCCTTTTACGGACAGCACGACCCCGCCCGGATGCCGGTATCTGGGGAGCTGGAGGCGAAGTGGGAGGCATGGAAGCGGCTGGGGGTGCTGGCCTCAGAGATGGAGTCTGCGGCTCTGTTCACCGTGGCAGCGGCCCGGGGAGTGCGGTGCGGCTCTGTGTTCCACGTGATCTGGAACCAGGAGCGGGAGCAGGCGGGGCTGGACCAGCAGGAGTCCCACGACACCGCGCTGGCCATCGACGTAGGGGTGGAGGCGCTGAAGCTGCTGATCCGCCAGGACGCCCAGAGCCGGGCCGGAGAAGGCCGCTAGACAGAAGAGGGAGGAGCCCCATGGAGCAGGAGAAGAGACAGAAGGAGATTACCCGGCACGGCCTGATCCGAGTGGGACTGTGGCTCGGCGGGGGCTGGCTGCTGCTGGTCCTGTGCGCCTGGGGCATCCTCCCAGACCGGGAGGTGCCCGGGATCCTCTGGATAGGGCTGGGCCTGCTGACCGCGGAACTGGCCATCCTGTGGGGGAAGACGTGGTGGGAGAGCCGGGGACGCGGCCAGGCGATCCCCGCCGGAGCGCACTGGTGGCAGGCAGAGAAGGAGGAGCTGGCGGCCGCCGCTGTGATGCTGGCGGTGTGGTGGGGCTTTCTGGCCCTGTGCGCCGCGGGGGTGCTCCCCCACATGGAACCGGACCGGTACAGCTGGCTCCTGGCGGGAGCGGTGACCATCCTCTTCGGGGCGGAGCTGCTGCTCTGGCAGAGAGGGAGGCGGGACCGGTAGCCGGTGGCGCCTGCCACCGGCGGGCCCCGGCCGTCAGGCGGCCGGGGCTTTTTTCCGGCTGACCGCTTTTAGTTGGCAAACGGGGAAAAGCGTGGTATAATGGCCCTGAATTTGAAGCAGGCCGCCCCAAATGGGACGCGCCGGGGAGGGAGCGGAAGATGGACCTGACAGAGCGCACCATTGAAAGCAAAACGATGTTCCAGGGCCGGATCATCACGGTCCTGCTGGATACCGCCGGCCTGCCGGACGGGGGGACCGCCCAGCGGGAGGTGGTGCTCCACCCAGGGGGCGTGGCCATTTTGGCATTGGATGAGGCGGACAACGTGGCGCTGGTGCGGCAGTACCGCTATCCGCTCCACGGTCTGCTGCTGGAGCTGCCCGCCGGCAAGCTGGACCCGGGGGAGGACCACCGCCCCGCCGCCCTTCGGGAGCTGAGCGAGGAGACCGGCCTGGAGGCGGGGGAACTGACCTATCTGGGCCATATCTATGCCTCACCTGGATTCTGCGACGAGGCGCTGCACATGTATCTGGCGCGGGACCTGACCCGCGCCCGGCAGCACTTGGACGAGGACGAGTTCCTGGATGTGGTGACCATGCCCTTTGACACATTGGTGGAGCAGGTCATGTCCGGGGAGATCACAGACGCGAAGACAGTGGCCACCGTGCTGAAGGTCAAGACTCTGCTGGGCCGCTGATATGGACGACAAGGAGGGATTTCTGTGGGAAAGAGCATCCTGATCGTAGAGGATGAGCAGAACATCGTGGATATTTTGTCCTTCAACCTGAGCCGGGAGGGGTATGACACACTGGAGGCCTACGACGGCCCCACTGGGCTCCAGCTGGCGCTGGAGCAGGACCCGGACCTGATCCTGCTGGACCTGATGCTGCCCGGGATGGACGGCTTTGAGGTGTGCCGCCAGGTGCGGGAGAGCGGCTCCTCAACCCCTATTATCATGCTCACCGCCCGGGAGGAGGAGACCGACAAGGTCCTGGGCCTGGAGCTGGGGGCGGACGACTACATCACAAAGCCATTCTCCATGCGGGAGCTGCTGGCCCGGGTGAAAGCCAATATCCGCCGTATGAGCATGGTGCCCGCTGGGAAGGGGGCGGCAGCCTCCGCCAACCGGATGGAGCTGGGCCGGGTGACAGTGGACACGGACCAGATGGCGGTGCTCAAGGACGGGCAGCCCCTTCAGCTGTCTCAGCGGGAGTACGATCTGATCCGTTTCCTGGCGGCCCAGCCGGGCAAGGTGTTTTCACGGGAGGCCCTGATGGAGCATGTGTGGGACTATGAAGGCTATGTGGGCGATGTGCGGGCGGTGGACGTGGCCGTCCGCCGCCTGAGAGAGAAGATCGAGGACGACCCCGCCAGTCCTAAATTCGTGGTGACAAAGCGGGGGATGGGGTACTACTTCGGCGGCTGAGCCGGAGGGGCCGAGGGCGGGGACGTCCTCGGGGACCCGCCGCAGGGGGGGCGCCGGTGGTCCGGCGCGGACCCGGAGCGGGAGCGGAGGGTCCTCTCCGGGACGATCCATTCGTCCTGGAGATCAGAAAAAAGAAAAGGGCTCCCGCAGGACGAGTCCTGCGGGAAACTGACCCCGCCAGTCCTAAATTCGTGGTGACAAAGCGGGGGATGGGGTACTACTTCGGCGGCTGAGCCGGAGACCGCCCAGGGTGCCGCAGAGGCTATTTCCCAGGGCGCCGAGGTATGGTGCCTGTGACCGGCAGGCGGATGGAACAGAGCCCGCCCCCCTGAGACAGAGGGACGGAGAGAGAAGAGAGGAGGTGCCCCGATGCTGCGCAGCCTGCACATGAAGCTGGTGATGCTGATGGTGCTGCTCATCCTGTCGCTGATGACGGTGGTGGGGGCTTTCCTCATCAACTCTGTGGTGGCCTTTTACATCCAGGACTTTTACAGCCAGATGAGCACAGTGTTCGGAGACCAGGAGATCGTCTCCGACCTGCGCACCGCTGCGGACGGGGAGACCGACGGGGCAGGGGCGCTGAAGACGGTGCTGAATGCCTATGCCGGCCAGCTGGGCGTGGATACCCGCAACCGCAATTTCTACATCCTGGACGGGGAGGGGACCTCAGTGCTGGCCAGCTCCAACGGTGAGAGCGGCGCCTCCGGCTTGTCCTACACCGGGAACCTGATGACGGCTATCGAGTCCGGCCAGGTGGGAGACGAGAGCAACGCGGCCGCCGATTACATGGATGTGGCCATCCCCATCCAGCGGGGCGGCAGCGACTATATCATCTATATCCTGGACAACAAGGCCACCGTGTCCAACCTGAACAACCAGCTCTTCCTGCTGATCATGGAGGCGCTGCTGTTCGGTCTGGTGATCTCAGTGCTGCTGTCCTTCCTCCTCTCCAAGACCATGATCACCCCCATCCAGCGGCTGACGGAGGGAGCCATGCGGGTGGCAGAGGGGGACTTCGCCCATAAGATCGAGGTGGCCTCCCGGGACGAGATCGGCGTGCTCACCGACACCTTCAACGATATGGCGGGTCAGCTCCAGGACACCATCCGCCAGGTGGAGAACGAGCGCAACAAGCTCAACACCCTCTTTCTCCACATGACGGACGGCGTGGTGGCCTTCTCCCGGACTGGAGAGGTCATCCACTTCAATCCCTCCGCGGAGGAGATGCTCCACCGGCCCATCGGGACGGACACCACCTTCGGGGAGCTGTTCGGCGGCCTGGTCTCTCTGGAGCGGGTGCTGGCGGTGCCCGACTACCTCCAGGAAGAGCAGACGGTTGAGGAGCGATTCCTCCAGCTGCTGATGGCTCCCTTCGACCGGGACCGGCAGGGGGGCGTACTGGTGGTCATCCACGACGTCACCGAGCAGCGGAAGAACGAGGAGATGCGCCGGGAGTTCGTGGCCAACGTGTCCCACGAGCTGCGCACCCCCCTCACCAACATCCGCAGCTATGCCGAAACGCTGGTGGACAGCGCCGGAGACCTGCCCCCAGCCATGGAGAAGAAGTTCCTGGGAGTCATCCTCAACGAGAGCGACCGCATGACCCACATCGTGCAGGACCTGCTCACGCTGTCCCGGTTCGACTCGGGGCGCACCGATTTGAAGCTGACCCAGTTCTCCTTTTCCGCGGTGCTCCATGACCTGTATAACGCGGTCTATATGGAGGCCCAGCGCCACAGCCATGCCCTTGAGCTGAAGATCGAGCCGGAGCTGCCCGAGATCGTGGCCGACCGGGAGCGAGTGGTCCAAGTGATGATGAACATCGTGTCCAACTCCATCAAGTACACGCCGGACGGAGGGCGCATCGTCATCTCCGCCGGACGGCGGGGGGACCGGGTGTGGATGTTGGTGGATGACAACGGCATCGGCATCCCGCCGGAGGACCGGCCCCGCATCTTCGAGCGGTTTTACCGGGTGGACAAGGCCCGGTCCCGCCAGTCGGGCGGGACCGGACTGGGCCTGTCCATCGCCAAGGAGATCATCGACCGGCACCAGGGCGTGCTGGAGCTGGCCGACAAGGAGGGCCCGGGACTGGCGGTGCGGATGGAGCTGAAGATAGAGGGGCCGGACCATGAATAGAAAGAGCAAGCACGCCCGCCTGCTGGAGCTGGGCAAGGACGTGCTGATCGTCCTGCTGGCCTGCTCAGCGGTGTGGCTGACTACCAGGGTCCAGCGCACCGGGAGCTTGGGAGATCTGCTGGCGGACACGCCCCAGGAGGGGCAGGGCCAGACCCAGGCCCCCGGCCAGATGGAGATGGTCCGCCCGGTGCGGATGGCGGCAGTGGGCAGGAGTGGAGAGACCACCATCCGCTATGGGGCACAGTATGACCAGCAGAGCACCGACGCCCTATTCCAGCAGGTGGCCAATCTGCTGGTGGAGGCGCTGAGCGACGGGGGAGAGATGAGCCCCGTCAGCCAGTGGGAGTGGCGCACCGCCCTGACCTCCCCGCCCAGCCTGTACTTCGACCTGATGGAGGGGGTCCCCCTGTCGGTGCTGACGGGCTGGCTCACCGGGGAGAGCACAGGGGGGGAGGTGTTCGTGCGCCGGCTGGCACTGGCTGCCTCCCGGGGACAGGTGTTCCTCTACTACCAGGATGAGGAGAGCGGGCAGTTTTACGCCGGCCCGGTGGACGTGATCAGCGTCAGCAGGCTGGAGTCCGCTGTCTCCGGCCTGTCGGACAACGGCGCCTGTTTTGCCTTTGAGAAGGAGGGGTACAGCCTCCTGTCTCCCTACACCCTGCTGATGCCGGGCACACCCCAGCCGGCGGTCTATCAGGTCTACAACCCCCTCAGCCGAGAGGAGGGCCTCAACAGCCTGCTGGAGGCACTGGACTTCCCGGCCAGCAGTAGCTACACCTATCAGGGGACCGACGGGGAGTTGGTGGTGCGCAACGGGTATGACACCCTGCGGGTATCTGCCCAGGGCACGGTGCGCTACCATACTACAGAGGGGGAGATATCCCGTTATCCGGTGGCCTCGGACACCGGCGGAACGGGGTGCTATGAAGCGGTAGAGGCCTGCCGGGTGCTGGTCTCCGAGACACTGGGCACCCAGTGCGGGGCCGCCCGGCTGGTGCTCACCCATGTGGAGCGGATCACGGGGGGCTGGGCGGTGGAGTTCGGCTACTGTCTGGACGGCGCGGCAGTCCAGGTGTACGAGGAGGGATGCGCGGCCCGGTTCCTGGTGCAGAACGGACAGATCGCGGAGATCACCCTCCAGGCCAGAAGCTATGAGGAGACAGCGGAGAGCGGGCTGGTGCTGCCCCGGCTCCAGGCCATGGCCGCCATGGAGGCGGCGGGGCTGGAGGGCCGGGAGCTGCTGCTGGGATATCAGGACAGCGGCGGCGGAACGGTCACCGCCGGCTGGATCGCCCGGTGAGAGAGACCGGAGGGGAGGGAGAGCCGTGGCCTGGCCCAAGATCAAAAATATCATCATCCTGATGCTGCTGGTGACCAACCTGTGCCTGCTGGCCTTTGTGGGCTGGCGGGAGATCCGGGACTGGCAGCTCCAGGACAAGGCGCTGGAGCAGGCCGTCTCCTTCCTGGCGGAGCGGGGCATCCAGGTGGACGAGCGCATCGTGCCCAGGTCTGCGGAGCTGCCGCCCATGGGCATGGAACGGGACCTGGAGGAAGAGCAGACCCTGGCAGCAGCGCTGCTGGGGGATGGCCTGACCCGGGAGGAACGCAGCGGCGAGGTCTATGTCTATGAGGGGGAGCGGGGGCTGCTCCAGTGCCACAGCAGCGGGGAGTTCTGGGCCGACTTTCAGAGCGGCGCCTTCCCGGTCCCAGAGGGGGCGGAGATGGCGGAGCATGCTCTGGAGACCATGGAGCTGCTCCACTTCCAGGGGGAGGTGGTGAGCAGCGCGGGCAACGCCCAGGACGGGAGCGTCACCCTGCGGCAGCTGTGGAACGGCGTGCCGGTGCTGCCCTGTCGGGCGACCTTGGTCTACGAGGGGGGCGAGCTGAAGCGGATCGAGGAGGGCCGGCGTCTCACCGGGACGCCCCAGACCACAGCAGGTACGCCCATCACGGCGACGACGGCGCTGATGCGCTTTTATGCGGGCCTGAGCGAGCGGATGGACATCTGCAGTGAGGTCCGGGAGATCGAGATTGCCTATACCCTCTCCAACGCCCTGGGGGGTCCCATCTCGCTGATCCCGGTCTGGCACATCACCACCGACACCGAGATATATGAGCTGAACACCTTGGACGGGAGCCTGGCTGCGGCAGGCGCCGAAGAGACAGAGCGGACGGAGCAGTAGAACGAGACCACTGACATGCCCGGCCGGAAGGGCCGGAGCGGGACAACAAAGAAAGAAGGAGATCATCATGTTCAGCAAAGAAAGCCCCATTGGGATCATCGATTCGGGGATAGGCGGCTTCAGCGTGGCCCGGAAGGTGCAGAAGCTGCTCCCGCGGGAGAATCTGGTCTATCTGGGGGACGGGGCCAACACGCCCTATGGCAACCACACCGCGGAGGAGATCCTCACTATGACCCGCTACATGCTGCGCTTCATGGAAGAAAAGGGGGTCAAGGCCCTGCTGGTGGCCTGCAACACCATTTCCTGCCTCATTGATCAGTACCGGGATGAGATGAGCTGCCCGGTGCTCAGCGTAGTCCAGGCGGGTGCGGACGCGGTAAAGGACTTGGATGTCCATAAGGTAGGAGTCATCTCCACCTGCTT
Organism: Lawsonibacter asaccharolyticus; assembly: GCA_003112755.1. Taxonomy (NCBI): domain Bacteria; kingdom Bacillati; phylum Bacillota; class Clostridia; order Eubacteriales; family Oscillospiraceae; genus Lawsonibacter; species Lawsonibacter asaccharolyticus. The sequence continues at coordinate 1,990,803 of BFBT01000001.1, forward strand.
CACTGCCTCCACTCACTGCTACCCGGATCTGATCGGCAAGGCAGCGCCGGACAAGGTGGTCATCAGCCATGGCTGCCCTGACCTGGCCAACGTGGTGGAGCGAAACGTGGGCAGGCCGGAGGGACAGGCGCTGATCGATGCAGATGTACAGAAGAACCTGGAGGGACTGGTCCGGGACGAGCAGATCGAATGCTGTGTGCTGGGCTGCACCCACTATCCCTTGGTGGAGGAAAATATCCACAGGCTCTTCCCGGGCCTGCGGCTGCTGGACCCGGCGGAGCAGATGGCCAAGGACGTGTTGGCCTATCTGGAGCGGGACGGCTTGGTGAACGACGGCCCTCAGCCCGGACGGCTGGACATCTTCACCACCGGCAGCGCGGAGGAGTACGCCATGAAGGCGGAGAAGGTGGGACTGGACCCGGTGACCTCGGTGCAGTTCTATCCCCCCATGAAACTGTAAAAATAGTCCGGCGGAGCCGGCGTCAGAAAAAAGGCTCAAGGGCCGCCCCACCGGGGCGGCCCTTGAGTTTAAAAAATCTGCTTACAGCTTCATGATCCAGCCGTGGGGATCGGGAACGCGGCCCCACTGAATGCCGGTGAGGGTGTCGTACAGCTTCTGGGTGACAGGGCCGATCTCATTGTGGTTGATGATGGCCTTCTCGTCCCCCTCGGCCAGCTCGCCGATGGGGGAGACCACAGCAGCGGTGCCGGTGCCCCAGGCCTCCTCCAGGGTTCCGTCCTTGGCGGCCTGGAAGAGCTCCTCGGCGGAGATGCGGCGCTCCTCCACCTCATAGCCCCAGTCCTTCAGCAGCTGGATGCAGGAGCGGCGGGTGATGCCGTCCAGCACGGAACCGTTCAGGTCGGGGGTGAGGATCTTGCCGTTCACCTTGAACATGACGTTCATAGCGCCTACTTCCTCAATATATTTGCGGTGGACGCCGTCCAGCCACAGGACCTGGGTGTAACCCTTCTGCTCGGCGCGGTTGCCCGCCCGCAGGGAGGCGGCGTAGTTGCCGCCGGTCTTGGCCATGCCGGTGCCGCCCCGAACGGCGCGGACGTCCTGGTCCTCGATATAGATCTTGGTGGGGGCCAGTCCCTCGGGGTAGTAGGCGCCCACAGGGCAGACGATGACGATATACTGGCAGTGGTGGGAGGTGTGGACGCCCAGGGTGGGGTCCAGACCAATGACAAAGGGACGGATATACAGGGAGGTGTCCTTCTCATAGGGGACCCACTCCTGATCCAGCTTGACCAGCTCAGTGATACCGGCCAGGGCCAGGTCTTCAGGCACCTCGGGCAGGGCAATGCGCTCGCAGGACAGGTTCAGCCGACGCACGTTGTCCATGGGGCGGAACAGCTGGATGGAGCCGTCTGCGGTGCGGTAGGCTTTCAGACCCTCGAAGATCTCCTGGGCGTAATGGAGGACCTTGGCGGCTGGGTCGATCTGGAGGGGGGCATAGGGGACGATGCGGGCGTCATGCCAGCCCTGACCCTCGTCATAGTCCACCACAAACATGTGGTCGGTCATATACTTGCCGAAGACCAGCTTGGAGGAGTCAGGCTTCTCCTTCCGCTGCTCGGCGCGGGTGATCTTGATCTCTTGCATCTTGGTTTCCTCCTAAAGTAAACTCAAATCGAGCGGTCCTGGTTTGGAGGACGGCTTTTCTGGTATTTCCATATTATATCAGCCTTTTTTTTCAGACGCAACGGGTAATCGTGGGAAAAGTGGGGCCGGCCCAACTTTTTAGGGAAAGAATTCCGCCATTTCCCCAGAGAATGGCCCCGCCTGGACGGTTTGCTATTGTTTTTCCCCTGGGGGTTTGATATAATATCACCAATCACCGCGCTGATACGGCGGCACGGCGCGGGAATGGGGCGTGAAGAAGGTCCTGCTGACGGGCGGACCTTTTTGTTGTGATAGGAGGTCCCGCCCCCGGGAGGGGGAGGAACGGCCGCCCCGAAGAGGAGGAACGGATCTTGAACCGAAAAATGACGCAGATGCTTCAGCCAAGCTTTCAGCTCTATTTCGTCTGTCTGATCCTGTTTGCCGCGGCATCCGCCTTTTTCAGCCTGTATCTGGCGGCGGCGGAGGCCGTGGTGGTGGTCCTGCTGGGGCTGTATTACCGGGAGAACAGCCGCCGGCGGCGGCGGGAGATAGCCAAGTACATCGAGAACGTCACCGGGAACATGGATGTGGCCACCAAGGACACCATGGTAAACTCCCCCCTGCCCATGGTGATCTTCCGGCCGGAGAGCGACGACATCATCTGGACCAATGACCGTTTTCTCCATCTGGCAGGGGGGAAGGAGCACCTGTTCGACGCCAAGCTGAGCAGCGTGATCCCGGATTTTGATACCCGCTGGCTCATGGAGGGGAAAAACGAGTGCCCCACCGAGGTCACCTTCGGTCCCCGCCGCTTTCTGGTGTACGGACACCTGGTCCGGGCCTCGGGCCGGGAGGGGGGCTTCCTGGCCACCACCTACTGGGTGGACGTGACCGAGTTCTGCCAGGTGCGGGACCAGTTCCGGGGGAGCCGCCCGGTGATGGCGGTGCTGCTGCTGGACAACTATGAGGACCTGATGAAGAACCAGACGGAGAACCAGCGATCCACCATCTACGCCGAGGTCAACGCCCGGCTGGATGCCTGGGTGGCGGGCACCGGGGGCATGCTCCGCAGAATGGAGCGGGACCGTTACCTGCTCCTGTTCGAGGAGCAGTACCTGTCCCGGTTCGTGGACCAGAAGTTCGACATCCTGGACACCATCCACCAGGTGGTCAATTCCAGCGGCCTGGCGGCGACCCTGTCCATCGGCATCGGCAAGGACGGCGGCAGCTTCCAGGAGCTGATGCAGTACGCTAACCTGTCCATTGAGATGGCCCTCTCCCGGGGGGGAGACCAGGCGGTCATCCGCAACAAGTTCACCTTTGAGTTTTATGGAGGCCACTCCACCGAGACGGAGAAGCGCACAAAGGTGAAGAGCCGGGTGATGGCAAACGCCCTGTCCGCCCTGGTGTCCGACTCCTCCAAACTGTTCATCATGGGCCACAAGATGCCCGACATGGACGCCACCGGCGCCGCGGTGGGCGTGTGCGCCATCGCCCGGAAAAAAGGAGTCCCCGCCTACATCATCCGGGAGGGGGGGACCAATCCCTCCAAGCCCATCCTGGATAAGCTGGACCAGCTGCCCGAGTACCGGGGGAATTTCCTCAGTGCCCAGGAGGCCCTGGTGGCGGCGGACAGCCGCTCCCTGGTGGTGGTGGTGGACACCAACCGCCCGGAGCAGGTCCAAGCCCAGGAGCTGCTGGAGTCCTGCAACCGGGTGGCGGTCATCGACCACCACCGGCGGGCGGCCACCTATATCGAGGGAGCGGCGCTGAACTACCACGAGCCCTACGCCTCCTCCGCCTGTGAGCTGGTCACCGAGCTGCTCCAGTACATCGCAGAGCCCACCGACCTGCTCCGCACAGAGGCGGAGGCCCTGCTGGCGGGCATCGTGCTGGATACCAAAAACTTCACCATGCGCACCGGCGGCCGCACCTTTGAGGCGGCAGCTTTCCTGCGCCGCTCCGGCGCCGACACCGGGGAGGTGAAGCGGCTGTTCCAGAACGACCTGTCCGGCACCATCGCCAAATACGATATCATCCAGAATGCGAAGCTGTACCGGGACCACATCGCCATTGCCGTGGTGGACCACACGGTGGGCCGGGTGACAGCGGCCCAGGCGGCGGACGAGCTGCTGAACATCGTGGGGATCAGCACCTCCTTTGTGCTCTTTCCCGACGGGGAGCAGATCATCATCTCAGGCCGCTCCATGGGAGACACCAACGTCCAGGTCATCCTGGAGCAGCTGGGGGGCGGAGGCAACGCCGCCGCCGCCGGCGGACAGGTGGCGGGCAAGACGCTGGAACAGGTGGCCGTGGAGCTGACACAGGCCATCGACCGCTATCTGGAGGAGGACTCCTGAGGGAGCCGCTCATTCCCAAATAAGATATTTCCTAAAATTATTACTGATAGTATTTGGAGGAACACAACATGAAAGTGATTTTACAGCAGGATGTCAAGGGCCAGGGCAAGAAGGGCCAGATGGTGGAGGTCTCCGACGGATACGCCCGCAACTTCCTTCTGCCCCGGAAGCTGGCCGTCTCTGCCACGGCGGACAATATCAACACCATGAAGCAGCAGGAGAAGGCACGCAAGGCCCAGGAGGCCGCCGAGAAGGCGCAGGCCGAGGCCACCGCCAAGCAGTTGGAGGGACTGATGGTGAAGATCACCGCCAAGGCCGGCGAGGGCGGGCGCCTCTTCGGCGCTGTGACGGCCAAGGAGATCTCCGAGGCCCTGGCCGAGCAGCACCAGGTGGAGATCGCCAAGACCAAGCTGGTTCTGGACGAACCCATCAAGGCCTGCGGCGGCTATCAGATCCGCGCCAAGCTGGGCTATGAGGTGGTCGGCACGGTAAACGTCATGGTGGCGGAGGCCTGAGAAGGACGGTGAGGGGTGAGGAGAGGGGCGCTGTGCAGAGCGTTGATGCGCGGCCCTCCCACCGTCCGGCGGTTCCGGGCACCAAAATCCCGAACTCTCGATTTTGAATTCCTGATTTGGAAGGCAGGTGGTCTCATATGGTGCTGGAAGAGGAAGAGCTGCTCCTTAAGCAGCTCCCCCATTCTGTGGAGGCGGAGCAGGCCGTGCTGGGCTCCATGCTCATCGACCCCCGCTGTGTCCCGGATGTGATCGAGCAGCTCCGGCCGGAGGACTTCTATATCCGGCAGAACCGGGAGATCTACGAGACCATTTACTCCATGTTCAACTTCTCCCTCACCATCGACCCGGTGACGGTGCTGGAGAACATGCGGAAAAACGGGGTCTACGACGAGAATGTCTCCCGCAACTACATCCTCCAGCTGATGGACACCACGCCCACTGCGGCCAACGTGGGGGAGTACGTGGCCATCATCAAGGACAAGACCCTGCTGCGGCGCATCGCCGAGACGGCGGGGGACATGACCGCTATGGTCCAGCAGGGCACAGACAGCGGCCAGGACGTGCTGGAGGCGGCGGAGCAGCGGGTCTACGCCATCCGGCAGGGGCGGGCCGCCCGGGGACTGACACCCATCTCCGCGGTGCTGCTGGATGTGTATGACCGGCTCAATGAGCTGGCCGCCAGCGATGCGGCGGTGCCCGGCCTGTCCACCGGACTGGGGGACCTGGATCTGGCCATCTCCGGCCTGAACAAGTCCGACCTGATCCTGCTGGCCGCCCGGCCCGGCATGGGAAAGACCTCCATGGCGCTGAACATCCTGCTCCACGCGGGCAAGTTCTCCGGGAAGAGCGTGGCCTTTTTCTCCCTGGAGATGAGCCGGGAGCAGCTGGTGCTGCGCCTGATCTCCAACGAATCCTTTGTGGACAACAAAAAGCTGGTGACCGGAAAGCTCAATGAGAGCGACTGGGAGAAAGTGGCCGCCGCCGCCGACGCCCTGAACCGCACTAAGATCCTCATCGACGACGACTCTACGGTGTCGGTGGCCGATATCAACGCCAAATGCCGCCGGGTGGAGGACCTGGGGCTGGTGGTCATCGACTACCTCCAGCTGATGACCTCCGCCGGCGGAAAGGAGCGCAGCGGCGACAACCGGCAGCAGATCGTCTCCGACATCTCTCGGGCCCTGAAGATCATGGCCAAGGAACTGAACGTGCCGGTGCTGTGCCTGTCTCAGCTCTCCCGTGCCAACGAGAGCCGGACCAATAAGCGGCCCATGCTCTCAGATCTGCGGGAATCGGGGGCCATCGAGCAGGACGCCGATATCGTCATGTTCCTCTACCGGGAGGACTACTACGAGAAAGAATCAGAAAACCACAACCTGGCCGAGTGCATCATCGCCAAAAACCGGCACGGGGAGACCCGGACGGTGGAGCTCCAGTGGCTGCCTGAGTACACCACCTTCTCCTCCATCGACCGGACCCATGAGGAGTATTGACCATGGCCCATTCCAGCCCGTTCCATGGGCTGAACGCCCTCATCGAGACCTACGGAATGATCCCGCCGGGGAGCACGGTGCTGTGCGCCTGCTCTGGGGGGGCGGACTCGGTGTATCTCCTGCACCGGCTGTACCTGCTCCGGGAGCGGATGGGGTTCCGTCTGGCTGCCGCCCACTACAACCATCAGCTGCGGGGGGAGGAATCCCGGCGGGACGAAGCATTCGTCCGCCGCTTCGTCGCCCAGTGGTGCGGCCCCGCCCAGGTGGACGGACATGAGCTGCCCGGTGTCCCCCTCTATGTGGGCCGGGGCGACGTGGCTGCCCAGGCCGGAGAGCTGGGACGAGGCCTGGAGGAGACCGCCCGGGAGATGCGTTACGCCTTCCTCCGGGAGACCGCGGCAGAGCTGGGCGGAGCCCTGATCGCCACCGCCCACACCGCGGATGACAATGGAGAGACCATCCTGCTCCACCTGCTCCGGGGCAGCGGCCTGCGGGGGCTGACCGGCATCCGCCCGGTGGGGGAGGGGCTGATCCGCCCCATGCTCACCACCACACGGGCCCAGGTGGAGGAATATCTGCGCCTCTACGGACTGCCCCATGTGGAGGACAGCTCCAACAGGGACGAGTCCTTTTCCCGCAACCGCCTGCGCTGGCAGGTGGTGCCGGAGCTGGAGGACATGTGCCCCGGCTTCGCCAGACGGACGGCGGAGACCGCAGCCCTGCTGCGGACAGACGAGGACTACCTCACCGGCCTGGCGGAAAAGGCGGTGGCGGACCTCCTCCCCCGCGCGGGGACCCTCCGCCTGCCCGCGGCAGCGGTGGGGGATCTGCCTGACGCCTTGGCGCCCCGGGCGGCCCGGCTGCTGCTGGCCCGCCTGCGGGACGGAGATACCGATCTGGCCGCCCCCCATCTGGGGGGGGTGGTGGCCCTGTGCCGGGGGAGGGACCCCTCTGCCCGGCTGGATCTGCCGGAGGGCATCACCGCCCGACGGGAGTATGAGATGCTGGTGCTCACCCGGGAGACTGCGCCCCCGGCACTGGAGGAGGCATCCCTCCCCATGCCCGGGCAGCTGCGGACGGGGGAGTGGACCCTGACCTGCGCGGCAGCGGTGTACCAAGGGGAGCCCCAGTCGGGCCGGGAATTCTGGCTGGCTGGGGCAGAGGGGCTCACCGTCCGTCCCCGGAGGACCGGGGACCGGCTGGAGCGTCCGGGCCGTCCGGGCCGAACCGTGAAAAAAATCATGATCGACCAGAAGCTGCCCAGGCACCTGCGGGATACCGTCCCTGTGCTGGACAGCGGCGGCAGGGTGGCTGCGGTGGCGGAGCTGGGGCCGGACGCGGCCTTTCTGCCCCGCCTGGGGGAGCCCTGCTGGCATATTACGGCGAAAAGAAAAGGAGAATATTTCATGTTGGAAAAGGATATCCAGGAAATACTGTTTTCAGAGGAACAGCTGGCCCAGCGGGTGAAGGAGATCGCCGGTGAGATCAACCGGGACTACGTCGGACAGGAGATCATGCTGGTCAGCGTGCTCCGAGGTTCCTTTGTGTTCATGGCGGACCTGTGCCGGCGCATCGATCTGCCCTGTACGGTGGACTTCATGGCGGTGTCCTCCTATGGCGGCGGGACCTCCTCCAGCGGCCAGGTGCAGATCACCAAGGACCTGTCCAGCGACATCACGGGGAAGAACATCATCGTGGTGGAGGATATCCTGGACAGCGGAAACACCCTGAGCTATCTGCTGAAGGTGCTAGAGCAGCGCAGCCCGGCCTCCATCCGGCTGTGTACCCTGCTGGACAAGCCGGAGCGCCGGGTCAAGCCAGTGGAGGTCCACTACTCCGGCTTCACCATTCCAGACGCCTTTGTGGTGGGCTATGGGCTGGATTACGCAGAGCATTACCGGAACCTGCCCTACATCGGCATCCTGAAGCCGGAGGTCTACGGCGGCTGAGCCGGAGAGACTTGGAGGGCGGCGGCCTCCTGAAATTTGTGATCCGCCGGAAAGGACGTGGTTTTCCTGAAACGGTTCAGCGCGCGGGACCTGATCTTCTATCTGCTGGCCATCCTGGTGATGGTGTTCACCTTCAATGCGGTGCAGCAGATGAACGAGCCGGATGACCCCACTTATAATGAGATCCGCCTGCTCTTTGAGCAGGAGAAGGTGAAGTACTTCTCCGTGGAGGACAATGTGCTCACTCTGACTCTGCGGGGGGAGGGGGAGGACACCTCCACCCTGAAGTACCACCTGGCCGACTTCAATGTGTTCTATAACGACCTGCACGAGCTTATCGACAGCCAGCGCCAGGCTGGGATCATCCAGGACTATGACTACCCCGCCGGCTGGGCGGAGCCTTGGTGGTTCGTCTATGTGCCCTACCTGGTGATCCTGCTGGGCTTCGGCATCCTGATGTACACCATGTATCTGCGGCAGAACACTGGGGGCGGCGGAGGAGGGGGGCCGTCCCGCTTCGGCCATGCCCGCACCCGCACCCTGGCAGACCAGGGGAAGAAGGTCACCTTCAACGATGTGGCCGGTGCGGATGAGGAGAAGGAGGAGTTGGAAGAGATCGTGGAGTTCCTCCGGGACCCCCAGAAGTTCACCGCCCTGGGCGCCCGCATCCCCAAGGGCGTGCTGCTGGTGGGGCCTCCGGGCACGGGCAAGACCCTCATCGCCAAGGCGGTGGCCGGCGAGGCGGGGGTCCACTTCCTGTCCATCTCGGGCTCTGACTTCGTGGAGCTGTATGTGGGTGTGGGTGCCAGCCGGGTGCGGGACCTGTTCGACCAGGCCAAGAAGGACGCCCCCGCCATCGTGTTCATCGACGAGATCGACGCGGTGGGCCGGCAGCGGGGCGCCGGCCTGGGCGGCGGCCACGACGAGCGGGAACAGACCCTGAACCAGCTGCTGGTGGAGATGGACGGCTTTGGCTCCAATGAGGGGGTCATCGTCATGGCGGCCACCAACCGGCCGGACATCCTGGACCCCGCCCTGCTGCGGCCTGGCCGGTTCGACCGCCAGATCTATGTGGGACTGCCCGACATCAAGGGCCGGGAGGAGATCCTGAAGGTCCACGCCCGGAAGAAGCCCCTGGCGGAGGACGTATCCCTCTCCGATGTGGCGAAGGCCACCTCCGGCTTCACCGGTGCGGATCTGGAGAACCTGCTCAATGAGGCGGCTCTGCTCTCTGCCCGGGAGGACCGGCGTTTCATTACCCGCCAGGACCTCCACGAGGCCATGATGAAAGTAATTGCCGGCCCGGAGAAGCGCAGCCGGGTGGTGACGCCCCATGCCAGGCGGCTTACCGCCTACCACGAGGCGGGCCACGCCGTGGTGATCCACGAGCTGGACAGCCAGGACCCCGTGCACCAGATTACCATCGTGCCCCGGGGACAGGCGGGAGGCATGACCATCTCTCTGCCCAGGGAGGACCGGGCCTATCTGTCCAAGCGGGAGCTGGAGGAGCGCATTGCTGTCTGCCTGGGCGGCCGGGTGGCGGAGCAGCTGGTGCTCAACGACATCTCCACCGGTGCCTCCAGCGACATCCAGAAGGCGTCTCAGACTGCCCGGGCTATGGTCACCAAGTACGGCATGAGCGAGCGGCTGGGGACCATCGCCTACGGCAACGAGAACGATGAAGTGTTCATCGGCCGCACCATGGCCCAGGCCCGGACCTACTCCGAGGAGGTGGCAGGCCAGATCGACGAGGAGGTCAAGGCGATCGTGGACCGGGCCTATGCCCGGTGTGAAGAGATCCTGACCCGGCGGCGGCAGGAGCTGGAGCTCACCGCACGCTATCTGCTGGTCCATGAGACCATGAGCGGCGAGATCTTTCAAAAAGTGTTCACTGACCCGGCGGCCCCTGAGCTGGCGCTTCCGGAGGAGGACCAGCCGGCCCAGGAGGGCTGAGCGCGGCGGCAGCCGGGAGGTGGAAGGACCTCCCGGCTGTTTCATATGGATAGGGAGAGGGGGACGGAGGATGAGAAAAAGAAGAGCTGGAGGGACGGCGGCGCTGGTCCTGCTGCCGCTGCTGGCCGGATGCGGCGCCTCAGGGCCGGAAGCGGCGGGCTCCGGGCTGGAGGAGGTGTCCTCCCGATAGGGGCCAGACGCACAGGGGGCGTGCCTGCTGGGCACGCCCCCTGTGCGTTATGTCATGTTACAGCTGACGCAGCTCCTGAATGGTCTCCTGGATGGTCCTCTGGGGCAGCCAGACGGCAGCCATCTCCGCCAGCTGAGCCAGGGTCAGGGACCGGGAGGCCCCCACCAGCGGGTGGTTCATGAATTTCCCAAACCGGCGCTGGAACACAGACCGGGAGGCCCGGTTATCCAGCAGCTCCCCCACCGTAATGGTGTTGTTTCTCAGATCCAAGGTCATTTCACCTCCGCTCCATTCTATGCAGGGGAGGGGAAAAGAATGTGGAGTCAGGACGGTGAGACTGTTGAAAAAGTAGCTCTGCCGCTTTTTCGAGCAGGAGCTTAGAAAAGTTTACCCACAATTCTTTGCAGAATTGTGGGTAAAGATTTCATGAAAAGCATCATTTCTAAGGCACATGCCCTGAGAAATGACGCAATCAAACCTTACTCGGCTGCCTGCGGGCGCTGGAACTCCGAGCAGGAGTTTTTTTCCACAAGCTGAGTGGGAGCTTCCTTATACAAGAAGCTCCCACTGGTGAGGTTTAAAATTGTGGTGTGCTCAACTCTCCGCATACCGGGAGAGGAACTGCCGGGTGCGCTCCTGAGAGGGGTGCTCGATGACCTGATGGGCTGGGCCCTGCTCCACAATGACGCCGCCATCCATGAAGATGACCTGATCGGCCACATCCCGGGCGAAGGCCATCTCGTGGGTGACGATGATCATGGTGGTCTTCTGCTCCGCCAGGGAGCGGATGACCTTGAGCACCTCACCGGTGAGCTCCGGGTCCAGGGCGGAGGTGGGCTCATCAAAGCAAAGGATGTCCGGGTGGAGGGCCAGGGCCCGGGCGATGGCCACCCGCTGCTGCTGGCCGCCGGAGAGCTGACTGGGGTAGTGGTCCGCGCGGTCACTCAGACCCATCTTGGCCAGCAGCTCCCGGCCCTCGGCCTGGATCTCCTCCAGGATCTGCTTCCGGTTGGCTTTGAAGTCGGGCCGTTCCTGGCTGAGGAGCTCCTTGGCCAGGGTGACGTTCCGCAGGGCGGTGTACTGGGGGAACAGGTTGAAGGACTGGAACACCAGGCCGAAATGGAGCCGCTTTTTCCGCACCTCGCTCTCCCGCTGGGTGGCGGGATCGTCGGCGTCGAACAGAGTGTCCCCCTGGACGACGATCTGCCCCTGGTCGGGGGTCTCCAGAAAGTTCAGGCACCGCAGCAGGGTGGTCTTGCCGCTGCCGGAGGAGCCGATGATGGCCAGAGCCTGGCCCTGCTCCAGGTCAAAGCTGATGTCCTCCAGCACCCGGGTCGCGCCAAAGTGCTTTTCAATATGATGTACTTCTAAGATCGGCATGTTCGCTCCCCCTTATACCCGGAAGTAGTCCAGCTTCTTTTCCAGCCGGCCCAGCACCATGGTCACGATGGCGCTGAAGGCCAGGTAGTAGACCGCCGTGAACATCAGCGGCCACCACAGGCCGGAGATCCCCTGATTGCCCTTCATGAAGGACTCAGCCGCCCAGATGACCTCCTGCAGCGCAATGGCACGGGCCAGGGAGGTGTCCTTGACCAAGGTGATGATCTCGTTGGACATGGGGGGCACGATGCGCTTGACCATCTGGAGCAGGGTGACCTTGAAAAAAATCTGCCGCTTGGTCATGCCCAGCACCAGGCCGGCCTCGTTCTGCCCCGCCGGCACCCCCTGGATGCCGCCCCGGTAAATCTCGGAAAAATAGAAGGCGTAGTTGATGATGAAGGCCACGCATACCGCCGCCATCCGTCCCACCTCGCCCCGGGGCCATGGGCTGCCATCCTCCAGTATCAGACCGGGCACATAAAACAGGGCGATGATCTGCAGGATCAGGGGCGTGCCCCGGACAATCCAGACCAGCAGACGGGTGACCAGGCTGATGGGGCGGAAGGAAATGAGCGCCCGGGCCACCCGGCCGGGCTCCTGCCCCCGGCGGAGCAGGACCCACCGGGTGGGCCGGGACAGGGGCGTCCAGCGGTTCATGGAGCCGAAGGCGATGACCAGCCCCAGAGGGAGCGCCCCGATCAGGGTCACGAAAAACAGCTCCAGGGTTACAAGAAACCCTTGGTTCAAGGCTATCAGTACCGTCTGGGTCACTGGTGATTGAAAAAAGTCGAGCATAGGGGTCGTCCTCTCTGTCTGTGATAGTGGGGCGCAACCGCTCAAAAGCAGAGAGCGGACCCGCTCTCTGCTTTTGAGGGATTCAGCTGCGGAGATCGTTTACTCCAGGATGACGGCATCCTGCAGGCCATAGGTGGCAGCAATCTGCTCCACGGTGCCGTCAGCCACGGCCTGCTTCCAGAACTCGTTGAAAGCATCCACCAGGTCAGAGCCCTTGCGGAAGCCCACGCCGTAGAACTCAGATGCCTCTGCTCTCATGTCGTTAAGGTTAAGGTCGTACACCAGATCGCCGTAGCTGGTGCCCTCGCCGGTCATCTCGGCGGCCATGAGCACGTCGATAACAGCGGCATCGGAGGTGCCGGAGGCGACCTCCATCAGGGTGTTGGCCTGGGACTGCACGGGCACGGTGGTGGCCCCCAGCTCCTCGGCGGCGTCCTCACCGGCGGAGCCGGACTCTACGGCGATGCTCAGCCCCTCCAGAGAGGTCAGCCCCTCAAAGTCCGCTGCCCTGTCGGCGGGGTAGACCAGGGTCTGATAGTTGGTGCAGTAGGGCTCGGAGACGCCCATGGCGGCGGTGACCTCGTCGTTGATGGTCATGCCGTTCCATACACAGTCAATGGTCTTGGAGTCCAGCTCCTGGACCTTATAGTCCCAGGTGATCTCCTGGAACTCCACGTTCACGCCCAGGCTCTCGGCAAAGGCCTTGGCCATGTCGGCATCAAAGCCGATCCACTCGTCACTCCCCGCTTCCTTATAGTCCATCGGGGCGAAATTGGTGATACCCACATACAGGGTGCCCTGGTCCTGGACATAGGCCAGGTCGCTTTCCGCGTCCGCGGGAGTGCTGGATGCCCCCTGGCTGGAGCTGGCGGCGGGGGTGCTGGCAGCGGGGGTGCTGGCAGCGGGAGACTGGCTGCTCTCCCCCTGAGAAGTGGTCCCGCCAGAGCAGGCGGCCAGAGACAGGCACATAGTGATCGCCATTACAAGAGACAACATCTTTTTCATACCGAGAGATCCTCCAAAATGCAGATTGGTCAAAAACGGGGCATTTGACACTTTCACATTTTAGCACGCTAATGTAATGTTGTAAAGAGGTTTTTAATTTTTTTTGATCTTTCGGGGAAAAAGCAAGCGTCCCCCCGCAGCCCATAGGGGACAGCGGGGGGACGCCTTCCGCATCCGATCAGAGAGGCGGCAATTACTTCATGCCGTTCTCGTAGGCTTCGATCATCTTCTTGACCATCTGGCCGCCCACGGAACCGGCCTGCTTGCTGGTCAGGTCGCCGTTGTAGCCCTGCTTCAGGTTGACACCCACCTCGTTGGCCGCTTCCATCTTGAACTTATTCAGAGCCTCGCGGGCATTGGGGACCAGAGACTGCTTGTTGGTAGACATAATTCGTTTCTCCTTTACCTGTTCATTTTGATCTTCTTTGTTTCGTTGGATGGAACATCCGAGCATAGCATTGCCCTGGAGAAGCGGACTATGCAGGAAAAGGCTTTCCTGTTTTTGTTGATTTTCCATCATTTTCAGATCAGGGAAACGGCAGGAAGGAAACCGGCTCAGAGAACGGGGGCCGGGCGGACGGCGGGGCTCATCCGCGGCGGCGGAGACGGCGCAGCAGGCCGCCCAAGGGACCGGAGGGCAGGGCACGGGCGGCAAATTCCACCTCCCGGCAGCTCCGAACGGCCTCGTCCATGAAGAAGTCCTGAGAGGAGAGGCCGGGGGCGCCCGGGGCGGGCACTTTTTTTTGATAGCTCCCTTCACTGTCCAGGGCCCGGGCCTTCACGGTATCCCGCAGCAGGATGTCCAGAATGTGATTCAAGCGGGCCTTGGTGTGGGTGGCATAGACGGGACAGATGACCTCCACCCGGCGCTGGGTGTTGCGGGTCATCATGTCCGCCGAACCCAGGAAGAGGCGCTGGTTCTCTCCAGAGCCAAAGCTATAGATGCGGGAGTGCTCCAAAAAGCGCCCCACCACGCTGGTGACGGAGATGTGCTCCGTGTGGCCGGGGACGCCGGGCCGCAGGCAGCAGATGCCGCGGATGATGAGATCGACCCGAACCCCTGCACGAGAGGCCTCGGCCAGCTTTTCCATGACATCGTAGTCGGTGAGGGAGTTCATCTTCATGATGATGCGGCCGTGGCTGCCCCGGGCGGTCTCTTCCCCGATGAGCAGGAGGATGATCTGCTTCAGGTTGGAGGGGGAGACCAGGAGGTTGTGGTAGCTGCCCTCCAGATTGCCCACAGCCATGTTTTTGAAAAATTCCGCTGCATCCAGGCCGATGCCCTGATCCGCGGTGATGAGGGAGAGGTCTGTGTACTGCTCTGAGGTCTTCTCGTTGTAGTTGCCGGTGCCGATCTGGGTGACGTACTGGATGCCGGATTTGCCTTTCAGGGTGATGAGACATACCTTAGAGTGGATCTTATAGTCGCTGAACCCGTAGATCACCCGGCAGCCCGCGTCCTCCAGGCGCTCGGACCAGTCGATGTTGTTCTGCTCATCAAAGCGGGCCCGCAGCTCAATGACGGCAGTGACCTCCTTACCGTTTTCCGCCGCCGCACACAGATACTCCACGAGCCGGGCCTTCTGGGCCAGGCGGTAGATGGTGATCTGGATGGAGAGGACCGACGGGTCGGAGGCGGCCTCCCGGATCAGGCGGAGGAAGGGCTCCATGCTTTCAAAAGGGTAGCTGAGAAGCAGATCCCGGCGCTGGACCAGGTGGAGATAGGTCTCCCGCTTGGGCTTGGGGGGCGTCTGGGGGGAGAAGGGCGGGTAGAGCAGCGCACTGTGGAGGGGTTCCGGCAGCTTTTTCAGCATGGGGTGGACAAACCCCATGCGCATGGGAGCCCGGGAGAGGAAGATCTGGGCGGGGGCGACGTGGCAGCGCTTGCAGAGAAAGGCGGACAGGGCCTCGCTGAGGGGAGCGGCGCACTCCAGCCGGACCACGGCCATCCGTTTGCGCTTGTGAAGCAGCTTCTGCATCTGGCAGCGGAAGTCATCGTCCACATCAAAGCCCTCGTCCTGGGGGGCGATATCGGCGTTGCGGGTGACGCAGACACAGTTTTTCTCCGCCACGCCGTAGGGGTCAAAGACCCGCTTCAGGTTATCCAGAAGCAGCTGTTCGGTGCGCACATAGCGCAGTCCCTCCCCGGGGAGATAGACTACCTCGGGGGCGGAGGGAGGCACAGGGACGATGCCGAAGAGACTGCGGTCCTTCCCATGGAGGCGGGCCACCACATAGACGCTCTTGTTCTGGAGGTGAGGGAAGGGGTGGTTGATGTCCACGATCTGAGGGGAGAGGATGGGGAGCAGCTGGGTCTTGAAGTAGGTCTTGAGAAAGTCCTTGTCCTTCCCGGCGAGCTGGCCGGGGGAGACTTCGCAGACCCCATAGGCCTGGAGCTGGGTCTGGAGCTGGGCGTAGACCTGGTCCCGCTGCTCCATCAGAAGGACTGCCCGGCGGTAGATGGCCTCCAGCTGCTGGGAGGGGAGCAGGCCGGTGCGGCTGTCCACCTGGTCGTCCCCCATGACAGCCATGTCATAGAGGCTGCCCACCCGGATCATAAAGAATTCGTCCAGGTTGCTGGTGAAGATGGAGACAAATTTCAGCCGCTCGGCCAGGGGATTGGAGGGATCGCGGGCCTCTTCCAGCACCCGCTCATTGAACGTGAGCCAGGAGAGCTCGCGGTTCTGCATGTAAGGTTGGGGTTCCCGGGCCATCAGACAGTCACGCTCCTTCGTTTCAATACCTCGGTGAGCAGGAAGCCCTCCCGGACGCCGTAGCTGCTGACCTCAATGGCGTCGCCCCGGCACCGATGGGCCAGGGTGGAGAGGATGACCAGCCCAGGGAGCAGGGTGTGGACCCGCTCGGGGACGATCTTCAGCAGGATCTGGAGGTCCGCCTTAGCGGGAGCGGAGAAGCGCTCCAGGAGGCCGTCCACCATGTTCAGGGTGATGGTGCGGTTGCCGGCGGGCAGCTTGTAGAGGTAGTTGCACAGCTTCCCGGCCCCGCGGATGGTGCCGCCCACCCCACAGATCACCGGACAGGGAAAGTCGGGCAGGGGGGCGCCGTCCAGCGCCTTTTTCACCTGCTTGCGGATCTTGGCCTGTTCTTTGGGGGAGGGGAGCAGGGTCTCCACACAGCGGTTATACAGGTTCAGGGAGCCCAGGGGGATGGAGGCGGCGTGGCGTATCCTGCCCTGAGAGAAGCAGACCCACTCGGTGGAGCCGCCGCCGATGTCCAGCACCATGCCCTGCTCCCGCTCCTCCATGCCGGAGGTGGCTCCCACATAGTCCAGGATGGCCTCCTCCCGGCCGGAGAGGAGGCGGATCATCAGTCCGGTGCGCTCCTGGAGCTGGAAGACCGCCTCCTCGCTGTTGGTAATGTTGCGCAGAGAGGCGGTGGCGAAGACCGCCCGGTTCTCAATGTGGAGGGCATCCAGGATGGACCGGAAGCGGAGCAGGGCATCTGCGGCCCGGTCGAGGCCCTCCCGGCTCATGGAGCCGTCCTCCCGAACATAGCCGGCCAGGCCG
Source organism: Lawsonibacter asaccharolyticus (assembly GCA_003112755.1). Classification (NCBI taxonomy): domain Bacteria; kingdom Bacillati; phylum Bacillota; class Clostridia; order Eubacteriales; family Oscillospiraceae; genus Lawsonibacter; species Lawsonibacter asaccharolyticus. The sequence continues at coordinate 2,007,576 of BFBT01000001.1, forward strand.
GCCGTCTCCTTGCTTTGAAAAATGCTGTGGATAGCTCCGTCCTCCTCCACCTGATAGACATTCAGGCGGATGGTATTGGAGCCGATGTCGATAATAGCGTACATGCAAGCTCTCCTCTGTGGCTGCGGTCCGCTCGGAAGCGGGACCGGATCATCTGAGTCGTATGATATCAAATGCAGGGGGCTGGGTCCAGAAATAGGATGCAGAATTTTGGTTAAATGTATGTAAAATCACTGGCTGAACAGACAAGACGATGATTTTTGACGGCAGAGTATAGAGATCCCCGGGGAAATGTGGTAAACTTCCTTCATCTGGAGATCTTACAGAGAGGAAGGAACTGAGCATGCTGTCTTTTGTCAACGACTACTCTGAGGGGGCCCACGAGCAGGTGCTCCGGCGGCTGGCGGAGACCAATCGGGAGCAGCATCCCGGATATGGGACCGATCCATACTGCGCCCGGGCAAAGGAGAAGATCCGGCGGGCCTGCGGCTGCCCGGAGGGGGACGTCTTTTTCCTGGTGGGCGGGACCCAGACCAATCAGGCGGTGATCTCCGCCCTGCTGGCCCCCTGGGAGGGGGTGATCGCCCCCGCCACGGGACACATCTGTACCCATGAGGCGGGAGCCATCGAGGCAACCGGGCACAAGGTGCTGGAGCTGCCCCAGCGGGAGGGGAAGCTGTCAGCGGCGGAGCTGCGGACCTATCTGGAGGGCTTTTACGGGGACGAGAACCACGAACACATGGTATTTCCGGGCATGGTGTACCTGTCCTGGCCCACTGAGCTGGGCACCCTCTATACCCGGGCGGAGCTGGGGGAGATCCACAAGGTGTGCCGGCAATACAAGATACCGCTGTACCTGGACGGCGCCCGGATGGGCTATGGGCTGGCCAGCCGGGGGAGCGGCATGACCCTGGCGGACCTGGCGGCCAGCTGCGACGTGTTCTACATCGGGGGGACCAAGGTGGGGGCCCTGTTCGGAGAGGCGGTGGTCTTCCCCCGGCACAACGCCCCCGGGCGCTTTATGACCGCCGTGAAGCAGCGGGGCGCCCTGCTGGCCAAGGGCTGGCTGCTGGGGGTGCAGTTCGACGCCCTGTTCACCGATGGACTCTACCAGAAGCTGGGCAAAAATGCCATCGAGACGGCGGAGCGGCTGAGAGAGGGATTCCGGGAAAAGGGGTTCTCCTTCTATTTGGACACCCCCACCAACCAGATATTCCTGGTGGTGGACCGGGCCCAGCGGGAGGACCTGGCCCGGAAGGCCGCATTCAGCTTCTGGGAGCAGCTGGACGAGGAGCGGACGGTGATCCGCTTCGTCACCAGCTGGGCCACCCGGATGGAGGACGTGGAGGAGTTGATCCGCCGGCTGTGAAGCGGGCTGTTTGAATCATTTGGGAGGAAAAAAGAGATTGTTCTTGTTGGAAATAGACAAAAAGATTGACAAATAAAAGAAAAAGATATATATTATTCTAAAAGGAAGCGGGGGCGATGGTCAGATAACGGAGAGATGTATGAAAAAATCAGTGAGAAATTTCATAAAAATCTATTGGGAAGTTCTGCTTGTAGTGGCTGCTGGAATTGCAGGTGTGATACTTTTAAAAGTAAAAGGTGAAGATTGGCCTGCTGCGTTGAATTTTCCCACAGAGGCAGTAGCGGCTGGCTATTGGATCTTGATACTGGGAATGACGGCATTAGAAGGAATCCTGATTTTCCGTTTTCTGGTGAAAGGGCTGGAATATGTAATATATACTGTTCTGCCGCTATGGCTCTACCTTATGTTTGCCTCGCCAGGAGGACTGCTTTTCCCAAGCCTGATTTGGACATACAGTTTGGTGATCCTGATCGCCCGGCTTGTGATGCTGATAAGGTGCAGGCTAAAAAAACAGGACCGGCAGTTTTCTCATCTGTCATCTATGATATGTATTGATGTGATCAGCACCATAAACATCCTTCGAGAATTTGTATTGTTTGGATAGCGGTAAAAAGCATCGGCCCCATCCATCACGGATGGGGCCGATGCTTTTTATCGGTAGGAATCGGCCAGGGCCTTGAATTTGGGAAGGGCCCGCTGGATCATGTCGGTCTGGACGCAGTAGGCGATGCGCACGTGGCCGGGGGCGCCGAAGCCGGAGCCGGGGACCAGCAGCAGATCGAACTGCTTGGCCCGCTCGCTGAAGGCCATATCGTCGGGCTCCAGGGAGCGGGGGAAGAGGTAGAAGGCGCCGCCGGGCTCCACACAGTGGTAGCCCATCTCCCGCAGGGCGGGGACCAGCAGCTTGGCGTTGCGCTCATAGACCGCCAGATCGGAGGTGAGGTCGCAGCACAGGGAGGTGACCTGCTGGAACAGGCTGGGGGCGTTGACGTAGCCCAGAGACCGTCCGGCGCCTGCCACGGCGGCGTAGACCTCCCGGCTGTCGGTGACGGAGGCGGGGACCAGCACGTAGCCCAGGCGCTCACCAGGGAGGGAGAGGGACTTGCTGAAGGAGTAGCACACGATGGTGTCTGGGTAGAGCTGGGGAATCCAGGGCACCTGGAAGCCGGAGAACACGATCTCCCGGTAGGGCTCGTCGGAGATCAGGTAGATGGGGTGGCCGTAGGCCCGGCTCTTTTCCGTCAGGATGGCGGCCAGCCGCTCCAGCGTCTCCCGGGAGTAGACCACGCCGGAGGGGTTGTTGGGGGAGTTGACCACCACGCCCTTGGTGTGCTCGCTGATGGCGGCCTCAAAGGCGTCAAAGTCGATCTGGAATCCCTCGATCTCCGGGGGAATGAGCACCATCTTGGCCCCAGCGCCCTCGATAAAGACCTTATACTCCGGGAAGTAGGGAGCAAAGACGACGAACTCGTCCCCGGGGCAGGTCAGGCCGTTGAACACACAGCACAGGGAGGCGGCGGCCCCCACGGTAATGTAGAACTGGTCGGCGGTATAGCAGGTGCCGAAGCGGCGGTTGAGGGAGTCGGCGAAGCGCTGGCGGGCCTCCTGGTCCCCCTGGGCGCTGGTGTAACAGTGGATGACCTCCGGCTGCTCCCGAAGGATGCGGACGGCGGTGTCGTTGACCTCCTGGGGGCAGGGGACGCTGGGGTTGCCCAGGGAGAAATCGAAGACATTCTCCGCCCCCACCTGGGCGGCACGTATCTTGCCGTATTCAAAGAGCTCGCGGATGACGGACCGGGCGGTGCCCAGCCCCAACATGCGTTGATTCACCATGAAGATGGCCTCCTGTCCTTTGTCTGATTTGAGCCTATTATAGCACCGGGGCCAAGCCCCGTAAAGCGCATCTTTTCCCGCAGAAGGGAGGAAAAGCGGGCCGGGCCCGCTCTGCCGCACGCGGCGGCGGCGTCAGGAGGCGCCTTGAAAAGTGACCATATCAGATGCCGAGTCAAAACATATAGTAATTTAAAATTGGTATATTGCGATAAGTTTTAAAAATCTGGGGGGAGATCAAGCCGATCCAGTCAGCGTCCCGAAGAAATGGTGCCCATGCGCCGCCGTCGAAAATGCCCAGAAGAACAGGCGTAAAAACGCCGCACTCCCACGGGAGTGCGGCGTTCAAATTCTCACATCTCCTGACGGCCCTCCAGGGCCCGCATCAAGGTGGCGTCGTCGGCGTACTCCAGGTGGCTGCCCACCGGGATGCCGTAGGCCAGACGGGTGATCTTCACCCCAAAGGGGCGCAGCAGCCGGGAGAGGTACATGGCGGTGGCCTCCCCCTCCGTGTCGGGATTGGTGGCCATGATGACCTCCTGGACCCCGCCGGCGGCCACCCGCTCTACCAGGGACTTGATGTGCAGGTCATCCGGCCCCACGTGGTTCATGGGGGAGATCACCCCGTGGAGCACGTGGTAGAGCCCCTGGTACTCCCGGGCCCGCTCCATGGCCACCACGTCCTTCGGGTCGGCCACCACACAGATGACGGAGGCGTCCCGCTTGGGGCTGGCGCAGATGGAGCAGGGGCCGTCCCCCTCCGTCAGATTCTGACACACCGGACAGCAGTGGATGGCGGACTTGGCGGACAGAATGGCCTGGGCAAAGGCGGCGGCGTCCTCCTCTGGGAGGGAGAGGACGTGGAACGCCAGCCGCTGGGCGGATTTGACGCCGACGCCGGGCAGGCGGGCGAACTGCTCCACCAAATTTTCCAGTGCGGGGGGGAAATACTGCATGGGAAAGACCTCCGGAGTCGTAAATAGTACACGGTGTGAACAGGGGGAGATCAGCGCTCCCGCTCCAACACGACGGCAAACAGATAGCTGACACCGGCCGGAAAGCCGGCGGGATAGGGCGTGAGGGAGGTGGTCCGCCACCCGGCCAGGGCCATGTCGTTCATGACCTGCTCCGCCTGCTCCAGGCTGTCAGCGGAGAGGATCTTATACTCTCTCACCGCGCACCCCCTGACACGCGGAGGGCCTGAATGGCGGCGGGGATGTCCTCCGCCCCGTAGACAGCGGAGCCGGCCACCAGCACGTTGGCCCCCGCCTCCACCACCAGGGGGGCGGTCTTGGGGGAGATGCCCCCGTCCACCTCCAGTTCGCAGGCGGGGTTGTACCGCTCGATGAGGGCGCGCACCTGGCGGATGGTGTCCAGCTGGGACTCCATGAAGGCCTGGCCGCCGAAGCCGGGCTCCACCGTCATCACCAGCACCAGGTCCAGCTCCTCCAGATAGGGGAGGATGGCCTCCGCCTTGGTGATGGGCCGCAGGGCCACCGCTTTTTTTACGCCGCACTCCCCCATGACCTTCAGAGCCTGGGCGATGCGGGTGGGGTGGTCGGCCTCCAGGTGGATAGAGAGCAGGTCCGCCCCAGCCTTGGCAAAGGCTTCGATGTACCGCACCGGCTTTTCGATCATCAGATGGACATCCAGGAACATGTCGGTGCACCGGCGGATGGACTGGACCACCGGGACGCCGATGGTGAGATTGGGAACGAAAGCGCCGTCCATCACGTCCACATGGAGGTAGTCGGCATCGGAGACCCGCCGGATATCCCGTTCCAGATTGACAAAATCGGCGGAGAGGATGGAAGGTGAAACTTTTATCATGGTTTTGACCCCGCTTTCCGAAAAAATGAGAGGTTTTGATCAGGGCTGTAGGGGCTGGGCCAGGGGCAGAGGGCCGGTCCGACGCATAGGATGCAGAGCGGAGAGCGGGAGGGCGGAAGCACTCCCCGGAGCCCCGGACCCGAGGCCTGCTCCAGGCTGATCCCACGGCCGCCCGGCGGCCCCGGCCGATCCGGATGGCCCGCCGCTTTTCAGATACCCCCCGCCGGGCCCCGCCCGGCGGGGGCAGTGGCTGTGCGCCGGCGGGGCGGGGCCCCCGGGCTCACCAGTGGTTGTAGCTGAGGATGTCGTCCAGCTCCTTGCGTACCTTGGGCCGGGGAGCGGTCTCCTTGGCGGGATAGCCCACGGTGACGATCAGGCGGACGGGCCGCTCCTCCGGGATGCCGAAGGACTGGTGCAGCTTGGCCTGGTTCATGGTGCCGATGAGGCAGGTGCCCAGCCCCATGGAAGTGGCCTCATAGCACAGGGCCATGGCAGCCATGCCGATGTCCATCTGGGCGAAGTGCTGGGCACCGTAGTGCTCCGCGACGCCGGGCTTGACGTGTGCCTCATCCTCACAGATCAGGATGAAGTTGGGCACCCGGTCTCCCCAGGGGCAGCCAGTGAGCCCGTCGTCGTCCAGCGCTTCAATGAGCTTGGCCCGGGCCTCTGGCTCGTCGATGATGATGAAGCGCCAGGGCTGGGCGTTGCAGCCGCTGGGGGCCAGCCGGGCTACGTCCACCAGGTGGGCCAGGGTCTCCCGGGGCACGGGGCGGTCGCTGTACACACGGCAGCTCTCCCGGGCCGCCTGCAAAGCCTCAAAATCCATTTCAAAGATCCCCTTTCTGTTTTGTTGGATACGGTCTGACGTGGGGGCTTCCCCAAAAAGAGCGCGAGTCAACAGGGCCGGATCAGTGATAGAAATCGGTGGTGTCCACCTCGTGGGCCTGGTAGCCGGCCTGGCTCAGCGCCTCCAGGATGCGGTCCTTGTGGTCGTGGCCGAAGGCCTCCAGGGTGACCTTCAGCTCCACGCCGCTCTGGCGGTTGATGTTCACGAACTGGTTGTGCTCCAGCTTGATGACGTTGCCGTTCTCCCGGGCCAGGATATCGGCGATGCTGAGCAGGGCACCGGGACGGTCGGGGAGGAGGACGGAGAAGGTGAAGATGCGGCCCCGCATGATCAGGCCGTGCTGGACCAGGGAGGCCATGGTGATCACGTCCATGTTGCCGCCGGAGAGGACGCAGACCACGTTCAGCCCCTGGCAGGACAGGTGGCGCAGAGCGGCCACGGACAGCAGGCCGGAGTTCTCCACCACCATCTTATGCTTTTCCATCACATCCAGGAAAGCCTCCACCAGCTCCGTATCTGGGATGGTGATGATCTGGTCCACATGGTCCCGGATGTAGGGGAACACCTTGTCTCCAGGGGTCTTGACGGCGGTGCCGTCAGCGATGGTGTTGGCGGTGGGCAGGGAGACCACATGGCCCGCCTCCAGGCTGGCCTTCATGCAGGCCGCCCCCTCCGGCTCCACGCCGATGACTTTTACGTTGGGGTTGAGCAGCTTGGCCAGGGTGGACACACCCGCCGCCAGCCCGCCGCCGCCGATGGGCACCAGGATGATGTCCACGTCGGGCAGGTCCTGGAAGATCTCATAGGCGATGGTGCCCTGGCCGGTGGCCACCTCCAGGTCGTTGAAGGGGTGGATATAGGTCAGCCCCTCCTCCTCCGCCAGCTTGGCGGCCAGCTCGGCGGACTCGTCAAAGACCTCACCGTGGAGGATGACCTTGGCCCCGTAGTCCTTGGTATTGTTCACCTTCACCAGGGGGGTGGTGGTGGGCATGACGATGGTGGCGGGCACGCCGGCGGCCTGGGCAGCGTAGGCCACGCCCTGGGCGTGGTTGCCGGCGGAGGCGGTGACCAGGCCCCGCTCCCGCTGTTCCTGGGTCAGGGTGCTGATCTTATAGTAAGCGCCCCGGATCTTGTAGGCGCCGGTGACCTGCATATTTTCGGGCTTGAGATAGACCCGGTTGCCGCAGCCCTTGGACAGGGCCGGGGAGTCGATGAGACTGGTCTCCCGGATCACGCCCTTTAAGACGCTCCGGGCGTTTTTGAACTGTTCCAGTGTGGGCATGGTCAAAACTTCCTTTCTGCGCTTGGACGACGTATTACATAAAGTGAATCATACCCAATTCCGGGAGGAAAGTCAATGGAGGGGGCGGGAGCGGGAGCGGATTTTTTTAGAAAAGGGTGGAATTTTGCGGGAAGGGGGAGGGGGACGCTTGCGCAGCTGCCGGGGGATGGAGTAAAATAGAGAAAAAACGGGGGGAGAGCGCCATGGGGGGACTGGGGAGAAAAGGCTGGAGGATCGGCCCGTGGCAGCGCAGGCTGCTGATCGGGCTGGCAGTGGCCCTGACCTCCCAGCTGTATCTGACAGTGTGGGCGGAGGGCTTCCGGGTCTCCACCGCCGCCATCCTCTACCCGGCCCTGCTGGTGACCATGATGCGGGAGAGCCACCGCCCGGACACTGGGCTGGTCACCGGACTGTGCGTGGTGATGATGCGGCTGGCACTGGACCTGGCGGCAGGGATGCCGCCGGGGGAGGCGCTGCGGATGGAGTATCCCGGCGGCGTGTTCTACCTCTGCTATGACTGTGTGCTCTGCCTGCTGATCCGGGACCGGCGCACCGCCTCTCTGGGGCGGATGGGAGCGGCCTTTCTGGTCAGTGACTTTATCTCCAATGTGATCAATCTGTACCTGTCCTCCGGAGTGCGGGGGCTGGAGACGGAGGCCCGGGCCCTGCTCCCCCTGATCGGACTGGCGGTGGCCCGATCCTTCACTGCGGCCATGATCCTGTGGGGGAGCCGGTACTACCACCGCCTGCTGCTGCGGCAGGGGCACGAGCGGCGCTACCAGCGCCTGTTCCTGATGACGGCGGAGCTGAAAAACGAGCTGTACTTTTTAAAAAAGAACTCCGACGACATTGAACAGGTGATGACCAACGCATACCGCCTCTATGAGCGGCTGGGGGAGAAGGAAGGGGAGAGCGGTGAGCTGAGTGCCCTGGCCCTGTCCATTGCCCGGGACGTCCACGAGGTGAAAAAGGACAACCTGCGCATCATCCGGGGCATCGAGGGGGAGGTGGAGGAGGTCTACGACCAGGAGCAGATGGAATTCCAGGATCTGATGCACATTCTGGAGAACTCCACCCGGTGGATGCTGGGGGAGAACCGGGCCAGCATCCGCCTGGAGTGCAGGCGCACCGCCAACTTCTCCACCCAGGAGCACTACCGCCTGCTGTCCATCCTGAAGAACCTGGTGACCAACGCCATCGAGGCCATTCAGGGAGCTGGCGGCCGTGGGATCGTGCTGGTGGAGGAGCGGGTGGAGGGTGACACTCTGTTTCTCACCGTGTCAGACGACGGCCCCGGCATCTCGGAGCGCTCCATGCACAATCTGTTCCAGGTGGGCTATTCCACCAAATTTGACCCGGAGACCGGCAACATCAACCGGGGCGTGGGCCTGCCCGCAGTCAAGTCGCTGACAGAGGAGCTGGGCGGCTCCGTCTCGGTGGAGAGCCAGCCGGGGCGGGGCGCGCGTTTTTCCGTGGAGCTGCCGCTCCACCGTGTGAAGGGGGAGAAGAGAGAGAAATGAGGATCTATATCGCGGAGGACGACCCCTCGGTGATCGGGGTGCTGGAGGATATCCTGGAGAGCAGCGCACTGGGCCGGGTGTGCGGCGCCAGCGAGGAGGGGGCCCCGGACCCGGAGCGGATCATGGCGCTGGACCCGGATCTGGTGCTGGTGGATCTGCTGATGCCCGGGCGGGACGGCATCCAGCTGGTGCGGGAGCTGAAGGAGCTGGGCAGCCGGGCCAAGTTCGTGATGATCTCCCAGGTGTCGGCCAAAGAGCTGATTGCAAAAGCGTATCAGGCCGGGGTGGAGTTCTTTATCCAGAAGCCCATCAACCTGATCGAGGTGCGCCAGGTGGTGGGCAACGTGATCCGGCAGATGGAGAACGAGAGGGCCCTCCACACCATCCAGAGCGTGTTTCAGAGCCGGGAGTCCCAGCCCGCCGCTCCGGCGGGGCGGCAGGAGGTGTGGCGCCGGCGCATCCAGTACATCCTGAGCCAGCTGGGCATGGCAGGGGAGAAGGGGGCCGGGGACATCATGGAGCTGTGCCTCTTCCTGCTGGAGCGAAAGCAGACGGCCTCTCAGATCGGAGTGGGCACCCTGTGCAGCCAGCTCAGTGACAGCCCCAAGACCATGGAGCAGCGGGTCCGGCGGGCGGTGGAGCGGGGGCTGGGCCATATCGCCAGCCTGGGGGTGGAGGACTATGGGAACGAGTTCTTCACCCAGTATGCCGCGGTGCTCTTCCCCTTTCCCGAGGTGCGGGCTGAGATGGCCCATCTGCGGGGAAAAGGGGGACGCGGCAAGGTGAACCTGAAAAAATTCCTGGACGGCATGCTGATCCTGACAGAGGAATACTGAAGCGCACAGCTGGCCGCCCTGGGACAACGTCCCGGGGCGGCCAGCTTGTCAAAAAAGCCCTCCTGCAAGGAGTTCCGTTGCCCGCAGGCGACGGAATCAAATTAAATCACGTCATTTCCGGGGGCGTGTACCTCGGAAATGACACCTCTTACACAAGATGGGCCCACTTTCCTGCAAGGGATCGGGACCCAGCTTGCGTGCTTGCTTTCTCGAAAAAGCGGCTCTGCCGCTTTTTCGACAGTCGGGCCGCCCCGGAACGTTGTCCCGGGGCGGCCCTCTGTCTGATTTATTTGGCGTCGGGGCACATCAGCAGGTACATGACGGCCTTCTGGGCGTGGAGGCGGTTTTCCGCCTCGTCAAAGATCTCCTGGGCGTGGGCCTCAAAGACCTCCGCCGTGATCTCCTCCCCACGGTGGGCGGGCAGGCAGTGCTGTACCATACACCCCGGGTTGGTGAGGGTCATAAGGCGGTCGTTGACCTGATAGCCGGCAAAGGCGGCGGCCCGGACGGCACGCTCCTCCTCCTGGCCCATGGAGGCCCACACGTCAGTAAAGACCACGTCGGCCCCGGCGGCCGCCTCCTGGGGGGTGCGGACCAGGGAGAATTTGAAGTCCGGCTGGCTGGCGGCAAATGCGAGCACCTGGGGGTCAGGGTCGTAGCCGGCGGGGCAGGCCACCGATACCTCCATGCCGCACTTCAGGCCGCCCACGATGAGGGAGTTGGCCATGTTGTTGCCATCCCCGATGTAGCACAGCTTCAATCCCTCCAGGGTGGCCTTGTGCTCCCGGACGGTCATCAGGTCGGCCAGCACCTGGCAGGGGTGACAGAAGTCGGTCAGGCCGTTGATGACGGGGATGTGGGAGTGACTGGCCAGGGATTCCACCTCCTCTTGATGGAAGGTGCGGATCATGATGCCGTCGCAGTAGCGGGCCAGGACCCGGGCGGTGTCCTCGATGGGCTCGCCCCGGCCGATCTGGCTCTCCTTGCCGGACAGGAACAGAGCGTGTCCGCCCAGCTGGTACATTCCAGTCTCAAAGGAGACCCTGGTCCGGGTGGAGTTCTTCTCAAAAATCATGGCCAGAGTCTTGCCCCGGAGATAGTCGTGGACCAGACCGTGCTTCTGGCTGTATTTCAGCTGGTCAGCGGTGTTGAGGATCTTGATGATGTCCTCCTTGGACAGATCCAGCAGCTTGAGTAAGTCTTTCTGCATGATAAAAACCCCCGATGTTCAGAGTGAGGATGACAGAGGGAGCGGGCCTGCCCTCCGCGCTGAAGTTAAGAAAGCGCTGCTTTCATGATGGCCAGGCCCTTGTCCATCTCCTCCTGGGTGATGACCAGGGGGGGAGCAGGCGCAGGCCGGGGCCGGCGGTGAGGACCAGCAGGCCGCTCTGGATCAGCTTGGCGGCCAGCTCCTTGTTGGTGCGCTCCCCCTTCACGTCGATGCCGATCATCAGGCCCATGCCCCGGGTGGCGCCCAGGCATGGCAGGTCCAGGGCCTCAATGCGGCTGCGGAGATATGCCCCCTTCTCCTGGACGGACTGGAACATGGCGCCGTCCATCCGGTCCAGCACGTAGCAGGCTGCGGCCGCGGAGATGGGGTTGCCCCCGAAGGTGGTGCCGTGGGTGCCGGTGGTGAAGACATTGCGGCACTTCTCTCCCGCCATCACGCCGCCGAAGGGCAGGCCGCCGGCGATGCCTTTGGCGAAGGAGACTGCGTCAGGCTGGATGCCGTACTGCTGGAAGGCAAAGAGAGAGCCGGTGCGGCCCACGCCGGTCTGCACCTCGTCGATGAGGAGCAGCCAGTCCCGCTTGGCGCACAGGTCGGCCACCTTCTGCACAAACTCCCGGTCCAGGGGGAGCACGCCGCCCTCGCCCTGGATGAGCTCGAACATGACGGCGCACACATCGTGTCCGGCCATGGCTTCCACGCTGTCGAAGTCGTTGGCGTCGGCGTGGCGGAAGCCCTCGGTAAAGGGGAAGAAATAGTTGTGGAACACGTCCTGCCCAGTGGCGGAGAGGGTGGTGATGGTGCGGCCGTGGAAGGACTTGTGGAGGGTGATGATGGTCCCCCGTCCCTTGCCGTACTTGTCAAAGGAGTACTTGCGGGCCAGCTTGATCAGGCCCTCGTTGCTCTCCGCGCCGGAGTTGGCGAAGAACACGTTGGACATGCCCGCTTTCCGGCACAGCTTCTCCGCGGCCTTCACATAGGGCTCAGCGTAGAACAGATTGGAGATGTGTCCCAGCTTGCCTGCCTGCTCGGTGATGGCGTTCACCCAGCCCTCGTCGGCGTAGCCCAGGGAGCACACGCCGATGCCGGAGGTGAAGTCGATGTATTCCCGGCCCTGGGTGTCCCAGAGGGTGGCGCCCCTGCCGTGGTCTACGGCCACGTCGAAGCGGCCGTAGGACTGCATCACGTACTGATGGTCCAGTGCTTTGATCTCTTCAAAGGTCATAACGATTCTCCTTCCGGCGCTCCTGGTTCAGTTGACCAGCATGGTGCCGATGCCCTCGTTGGAGAGCAGCTCGATGAGGATGGAATGGGGGACGCGGCCGTCCAGGATGATGGCGGACTTGACGCCAGAGCGGACCGCCTCCACGCAGCAGTCCACCTTGGGGATCATGCCGCCGGAGATGACCCCCTCCCGGACAAGGGCGGGGACTTGGGAGAGCTGGAGCTCCGGGATCAGGGTACGCTCATCCTTCGGGTCCCGCAGCAGCCCCCGCACATCGGTGAGCAGGATCAGCTTCTCCGCCCCCAGTGCCACCGCCAGCTTGGCGGCCGCCGTGTCGGCGTTGATGTTGTAGGAGGTCTCCGCATCCGTCCCCAGGGCCACGGTGGACACTACGGGGATGTAGTTGTTGTCCAGCGCGTCGTTGACCGGGGTGGGGTCTACCTTGGTGATCTCCCCCACCAGGCCGAATCTCTCGTCCAGAAGACGGGCCTGGAACAGCGCGCCGTCCAGGCCGCACAGGCCCAGGGCCCGGCCGCCCAGGCGGTTCAGGGTGGCCACCAGATTCTTGTTCACCCGGCCGCACAGCACCTGCTGTACCACATCCATGGTCTCCTCATCGGTGTAGCGCAGGCCGTCCACAAATCGGGACTCCTTGCCCGTCTTTTTCAGCATCTCGCTGATCTCAGGTCCGCCGCCGTGGACAACCACCACCCGCAGCCCCACCAGGTGGAGCAGGATGATGTCGGAGATCACGGCCTGCCGCAGCTCGTCGGAGATCATGGCGTTGCCGCCGTACTTGACCACAATGGTCTTGCCATAATATTTCTGGATATAGGGCAGCGCCTCGGCCAGCACCTGGGCGCGGTCCACTTCATTGAAGGACATGCGTATTCCCCCTCAAACAGTAAAATATGGGGAGGGAGGAGCCGGAGCACATGGCGGCGCTCCCCGTGCCTCCCTTCCCTCTGGGCCAGGGATCAGGTGCGATAGTCTCCATTGATCTTCACGTAGTCATAGGTGAGGTCACAGCCCCAGCACTCGGCAGCCTCGTCCCCCTCGTGCAAGTCCACAAGGATGACCACTTCCTTCTCGCTGAGAATGCGCTTGGCGGCGTCCTCGTCAAAGGGCAGGCCGTCCCCCTGCCGGCAGACCGGGACGGAACCCGCCTGGGACTGGAAGGTGACGTCCACATGCTCGGGGCGGAAGGGGGCCTTGGAGTAGCCCATGGCGCACAGCACCCGCCCCCAGTTAGCATCGGAACCGAACATGGCGGCCTTCACCAGGGAGGAGCCGACCACCGCCTTGGCCAGGCGCTCGGCGCTCTCCTCACTGCGGGCGCCGGTCATCCTGCAGGTGACCAGCTTGCTGGCCCCCTCGCCGTCCCCGGCAATGGAGCGGGCCAGCTGGCGGCAGAGCTCCTCCAGGGCGGCCAGGAAGGCGGAGTAGTCCTCGTCCTTCCACTCGATGAGGGGGTTGCCGGCCATACCGTTGGCCAGGGCCAGACACATGTCGTTGGTGGAGGTGTCCCCGTCCACCGTTACCCGGTTGAAGGTGCGGGCCACTACCTCCCGCAGAGCGTCCTCCAGCATCTCGTGGGTGATGGCACAGTCGGTGGTGATGAAGCAGAGCATGGTGCCCATGTTGGGGTGGATCATACCGGAGCCCTTGGCGATGGCACCCAGGGTGACCTCTTTTCCACCCAGGGTGAGGGAGAAGGCCAGCTCCTTCTTCACCGTGTCGGTGGTCATGATGGCCCGGGCCGCATCCTCGGAGCCCTCCGGGCCCAGCTTGGCCGCCAGGGCGGGCATCCCGGCCTGGATGGCGGTGATGTTGATGGTCTGGCCGATGACGCCTGTAGAGGCCACGGCAAAATCCTCGGGGGCCCGGCCGGTGGCCTGGGCGGCGGCCAGACACATGGCCTGGGCGTTCTCGTGGCTCATGGGACAGCAGGCGTTGGCGTTGCCGCTGTTTGCTACCACGCCCCAGGCTACCCCGTTCTCCAGGTGGTCCATGGTGACGTACAGGGGGGCCGCCTTCACCCGGTTGAGGGTATAGGTGGCAGCGGCGGTACACTCCTTCTCAGAGAGGATCAGGGCGAGGTCGTTTTTATCCGGGCTGCTGCTGGCCTTGACGCCGCAGTGGACGCCGGCGGCCACGAAGCCCTTTGCGGCGCAGACGCCGCCAGATACCTGTTTCATAGCTGTACAGACTTCCTTTCCAGCAAAGTGCCCCAGAAGGGGGAAGGGAAATTCTCAGTTCCATTAAACCGCCGGTCCGGGGCTTTCGTCAAGTCCCGGACCAGAAATTTCAGAAAAAAGAGGGAGAATGGCCGCCTATTTCAGCTCAGGCTCAGCCCTTCGGTCTCCTCAAAGCCCAGCATCAGATTCATGTTCTGCACCGCGGCGCCGCTGGCACCCTTGCCCAGATTGTCGAAGAGGGCCGTCACCGTCAGCTGGCCGTCGTTGCCCGCCACGGTGAGGGTCAGGTCATCGTCCCCGGCCTTGCCCGCGCCATAGAGCTTGCCGTCGGCTCCCTCAGGGGCCACGCGGACCAGCTTCTGCCCGGCGTAGTAGTCGGAGAGGGCCTTCCACACGTCGTGGAGGCTGCTCACACCCCGCAGCTGAGACAGGTGCAGGGGTACGGTGGTGGCCATACCCTTGTAATAGTCGTCCACAATGGGGCTGAACACCGGCGGACAGCTGAGGCCGCAGCGGACCTGCATCTCCGGCAGGTGCTTGTGGCTCTGGGTGATGCCATAGATGGCGGGGCTGCTCAAAAGGTCCTCCCGCCCCTCTGCCTCATACTGGGCAATCATCTTCTTCCCGCCGCCGGAATAGCCGGTGAGGGAGAAGCAGCTGAGAGGCGTGTCGGCGGGCAGGATGCCCATGCCCACCAGGGGATAGACAATGCTGATGAACCCGGTGGCGTGGCAGCCGGGGTTCGAGACCCGCATGCTCTCGCAGATCTGCGCCCGGTGGAGCTTGGACAGCTCCGCAAAGCCGTAGGCCCAGCCGGGGGCGGTGCGGTGGGCGGTGGAGGCGTCGATCACCTTGGTGTTCCCGTTCTCAATAAGGGAGACCGCCTCCACGGCGGCAGCGTCGGGCAGGCACAGAAAGACCAGGTCAGCGGCGTTGAGGAACTTGCGCCGCTCCTCGGTGTCCTTCCGCTTGTCCTCGTCAATGAGCAGCAGCTCCAGATCGTCCCGGCCGCCCAGCCGTTCATAGATCTGCAGGCCTGTGGTGCCCTCCTTGCCGTCAATATAGATCTTGGGTTTGTTCATAAGGACCACCTGATTTTTGAAAGATAAGTTCCGATCGTCTGTGTGTCCTGCCCCGCGGGAGAGGGGAGCACAAAAAGGCCCCCGCCAGGAACACAAAAGGAAATGGGGGAGGAATAGAAGTCAGCTCCGCTGCGCAAGGAATCCCTCGATATTGGAGATCTGCTTCTCCACGCTCTCCCGGGCGGGACCGCCGTAGACGCTCCGGCCGTTGACGCAGGTCTTTAACTCCAGGGCCTTGTACACATCCTCGTCAAACAGTCCGGAGATGGCCCGGAAGTCCTTCAGGGTCAAGGTGTCCAGGGTGTCCCCGGTCTTGATGCACAGGTTGACCAGACGGCCCACGATCATATAGGCCTCCCGGAAGGGCAGGCCCTTCTTGACCAGGTAGTCGGCGCAGTCGGTGGCGTTGATGAAGCCGCCGGCCGCCGCCTTGGCCATGTTTTTGGGGCGCACCGTCAGGGTGTCCACCATGGCGGCGAAGACGGGCAGGCACAGCTCCACCGTGTCCACGGCGTCGAACAGGGCCTCCTTGTCCTCCTGCATGTCCTTGTTGTAGGCCAGGGGCAGGCCCTTCATCATGGTCAGCAGGGTGACCAGATCGCCGTACACCCGGCCCGTCTTGCCCCGGACCAGCTCGGCCACGTCAGGGTTCTTCTTCTGGGGCATGATGGAGGAGCCGGTGGAGTAGGCGTCGTCCAGGTCCACGAACTTGAACTCCCAGGAGCACCAGAGGATGATCTCCTCGGAGAACCGGGACAGATGCATCATCAGGATGGACAGGGCGGAGAGCAGTTCGATCACATAGTCCCGGTCAGAGACGGAATCCATGGAGTTGTCGGTGGGCTTTTTGAAGCCCAGGGCCTGGGCGGTGGCGAAGCGGTCCACCGGATAGGTGGAGGTAGCCAGGGCGCCCGCGCCCAGGGGGCACTCGTCCAGCCGCTCCAGACAGTCCTCCAGCCGGGTCACGTCCCGCTTGAACATGTTGGCGTAGGCCATCATGTAGTGGGCGAAGGTGGTAGGCTGGGCCCGCTGGAGGTGGGTGTAGCCGGGCATCACGGTGTCCAGATGGGCCTTGGCCTTCTTCACCAGGACCCGCTCCAGATCCAGCACCTTGCCGATAAGGACGGGAATCTCCTCCTTCACATACAGACGGGTGTCCACCGCCACCTGGTCATTTCGGCTGCGGGCGGTGTGGAGACGCTTGCCCGCATCGCCGATGCGCTGGGTGAGCATGGCTTCGATGTTCATGTGGATGTCCTCGTTGTCCAGGGAGAACTCCACACCATCCCCTTCGATCTCGGAGAGGATGGTCTTGAGACCGTTGATGATCTTCTCCGCCTCGTGCTCCTCGATGATGCCCTGCCGGCCCAGCATGGCGGCGTGCGCCATGGAGCCCTGGATGTCCTGCTTATACAGCCGGGCGTCGAACCCGATGGAGGAGTTGAAGTCGTTTACTAAGGTGTCGGTCTCTTTCTGAAACCGGCCGGCCCAAAGTTTCATATTGAATCGCTCCTTAATTAGGAATGAGGAATTAGGAATTAGAAATTGAGGGGTCCGGCGAAGCCAGACGGCTTGAATTTCATTCGCCGCAGGCGAATCCGTTTATTCCTCATTCCTAATTCCTAATTGAAATTTATTTCAGCTTTCCCTGCTCCCGCAGCGCCTGGACGGTATCGGGCAGGCCCCACAGATTGATGAAGCCAGTCGCATCGTCCTGGTTGTAGTCGCTCTCCTCGAAGGTGACTAGGTTCTCGGAGTACAGGCTCTCGGGGGAGGTGACGGAGGCGGTGATGATATTGCCCTTGTACAGCTTCAGCTTCACCTGTCCGGTGACATGCTTCTGGGTGTCCACGGCGAAGGCGGTGAGGGCCTCCCGCAGGGGGGTGAACCACTTGCCGTTGTACACCAGGTCGGCAAAGTCCACCGCCAGCTTCTGCTTCATGTGCTTGGTGTCCTTATCAATGGTGATCATCTCCAGCACCTCGTGGGCCCGGTAGAGAATGGTGCCGCCGGGGGTCTCGTACACGCCGCGGTCCTTCATGCCCACCAGCCGGTTTTCCACGATGTCCAGCAGACCGATGCCGTTCTCGCCGCCCAGCTGGTTCAGCTTGCGGATGATATCGCTGGCTTTCATCTTCTCGCCGTCCACGGCCACAGGCCAGCCCTTCTCAAAATCCAGGGTCACATAGGTGGCCTGGTCGGGGGCCATGGCGGGGGAGACGCCCATCTCCAGGAAGCCGGGCTTGTCGTACTGGGGCTCGTTGGCCGGGTCTTCCAGGTCCAGACCCTCATGGCTCAGGTGCCACAGGTTCTTGTCCTTGGAGTAGTTGGTCTCCCGGCTGATCTTCAGGGGCACATTGTGGGACTCGGCATAGTCGATCTCCTCGTCGCGGCCCTTGATGTCCCACTCACGCCAGGGGGCGATGATCTTCATCTCGGGGGCGAAGCGCTTGATGGCCAGCTCAAAGCGCACCTGGTCGTTGCCCTTGCCGGTGCAGCCGTGGCAGATCGCGTCGGCACCCTCCGCCTTGGCGATCTCTACCAGCCGCTTGGCGATGATGGGACGGGCGAAGGCGGTGCCCAGCAGATAGTCCTCATACTTGGCTCCCATCATCATGGAGGGGATGATGACGTCATCTACCATCTCATCTGTCAGGTCCTCCACGTACAGCTTGGAGGCGCCGGTCTTGATGGCCTTCTCCTCCAGACCGTCCAGCTCGGTCCCCTGTCCCACATCGCCGGAGACAGCGATGATCTCGGGGTCACCGTAATTCTCTTTCAGCCAGGGGATGATGATGGATGTATCCAGGCCGCCGGAATAGGCCAGTACCACTTTTTTGATTTGAGACATAGTTCATTTCCTCCCGATTATGGGCGGGCGTGGGGCCGGATCAGGGCCGCCGCAGCTCCGCATCATTCAATGTTAAGGGAAGTCTACCACCGTTTAAAGCAAAAAGCAAGTGCTGAATCGTATGATTATCCAGAAACGACAAAAAATATTCCGTTTACTTTCACCAAAAATGAATATTATGCAAAGAAAAATGAATAAATAGGTATAAAAATCGTGCATCCGGGGGATGCACGATAGCAAGCGTGGGTCACAGCATGGACAGGCCGAAACTGTTGGCCAGGGCATCGATCTTCTGGCCGGCCCGGCACATGGGGCACTCCTTGGGGGAGCTGGAGATATATCCGGCGATGTCGTCAGGGGAGAAAAGACTGTACACCGGGATGCCGTCCACCTGTTCCAGCATGCTGAAGATGGCGGCAATGCCCTGGACCTTGCCGCCGTAATACTGGACACACTCCAGGGTGCGCCGGGCGCTCTTGCCGGAGTTGACGGTGGAGATCAGGATCAGCACCTCCCGCCCCACGATCATGGGGGTCAGGTTGTCCCGGAAGATCAGCTGCCCGTTGGAGTCATACTCCGGGGTGACTACGTTAATGTTTTTGTTGCTGTTGACGGAAAAGACTTCCTTTTTGGCCAGGTGGCGGGCGAGGAACGCGCCGATGACCTCGCTCCCGTCCAGACATACGATGGTGTCCACCCCCTTGTCATAGGCGTAGTTCTGGGCCAGGGTCATGGCAGCTTCCCGGGCCATGGTGAACTCGTGCTTCATGCGGGTGATGTCGATGTAGTGGCTGTTGTGGGAGTGCCGGGTGGCAAAATGCCCCTGGAAGACCGACACCTCAAGCTGGGGGTTGAATCTCGATGTAAGCTGGATCGCGTTCATATTCTTACCTCCCGTCTTGTGAAAAGTGTTTGGTATATCCGCTTTTAATATAACACTGATTGGAGAATATTACAACAGAAAAAAGAGGCATGAGGGAGATCCAGAGCAGATCAAAAGCTGCGGCCCCGCCTTCCGGCGGGGCCGCAGAAAATTTGTCGAAAGCTTGCCCGCAGAAAAGAGCGCGGGTCAGCCGGCCTGAAGGGAATCAATGATGGAGTCAAAGACCGTATCCTGGTCCTCACACATCACCATGACCACGGTCCCGTCCTCCAGCGTCTCCAAGCGGGCGTTCTTGGCGACCTCATACTGGTCAGGCAGATACATCTGGAAATTCTGCTGCTGCTGGTCGATAAAGCCCTGAAGGCCCTCTTTCACTGTGTCCTCGCTGTCCTGTGCGGGCTTGATGACGGCAATGCCGTAGGCCTTGACGTTCATCAGTGACACGCTGATGGCAAAGGACTCCATATCCTCGGTGGTGACCCCTAGGAGCTGGAAAGTCATATCCGCCGTGTCGTCATCCGCGGAGCTGAGGATGCTGTTGTATTCGTTGTCCTCCTCGCTGCGGGCATCGGTGATGGCAGTGACGAAGCGCTGGGTGCGCTCCTCAGGGGTCAAGCTGTCTGTCTCACCGGTGCCGCCGCCGGAGCAGGCGGTGAGGGCCAGCAGAGAAAGGGCAAGGATCAGAGTAAAGATTCGTTTCATTTGGGTTCTCCTTATTATGATATTTGAGATTTTTGAGGGAAGTTCCTCTGTACACTCTTTTGGACGACAGGAATTAAGAAAAGTTCCCAGCAAAAAAATATTATTTTGCAAAGAAGAGCCTTCGGACGACCGGAGCGGTCCGAAGGCTCTGTTATAACTGATTCGGTGTGGAGAGGCGGATGCTTGGATCAGGAGGGCCCAGACGGGAGAGGATGTCAGGGGTAGGGTCCACATACAGCTTCTGCGCTCCTCCATCTAGAAGGGCAGTGTGGCCTTCCAGGGAAGCTGAGAGATCGAGCTTCACCAGGGCGGGGATGGAGAGGGCTCGGGACAGGGCAGCGGCGTGGCTCTGTACACTGCCGCGCATAGCAATAAAGCCCAAAATACAGGAGCGGTCGAGGGTGATGATCTGGCTGGGAGCAAATTCTGTGCTCACCAGGATAGAAGGAGAGAAAGAGACGGGGGGCACAGTGCCGCGGCCGGTGAGGATACGGAGCATTCGATCGGAGATGGCCCGGACATCAGAGGCGCGGGCCTGCATATAGGGGCTGTCCATCTGCTCAAAGAGGGATACCAGGTGATCCATAGCAGTCTTAGAGGCATGCTCAGCTGTACAGCCGCAGGAAAATATCATGGAGTAGACAGTGTCCTGATAGTCTTGGTCATCCAGGAGCATGGCGTGGATGGCAAAAATGGTGGCCAGCTTTTCCCCCACCATCTGGACAGCTTGGTCATAGAGCTGGGCCAGCTCCAGTACTGCCTGGCGGTGAGCCGTGGAGAAGCGCTCCCACTCCTCTTCTGGCGGGAGGGGAGAATGAGCAGATATCGTCGGCGGTGCGGGCGTAAGGAAATGAAGAGGGCCGAAAACGACATCAGATGAAATTGACTGTCCGGAGAAGATCTGCATGGTTGTTCACCTCTACCCGGCGGGAAGAGCTATCCGCCGGCCGCATGTGGAAAGGAAAACGGCAGAATTGTTTTATATTCATTATAAGCGTACAGCGGGAATTTGCCTATTGGACAAACTGAATAATTATATGAGAACTTCCCGCGGAGGGAATCATTGGGAATTTACAAATGCTGGGGTATAAATTTGAATTCCAGTCATCCCCAAAACAGGATGGGAAAGAGGATAAAAAAATTTGCGGTAAGGGCTTTACATTTTTAATAAATCTGGTATAATAAAAACCTGTCTAAAGGCTGCCCCCTGCTGTGAAGGGCAGGATGGTCCCATCAACGGCCTGTCATAAAAACGTGTTTCTTTTGAAGACCGGCATATAAAACAAAGCAAAGTGCTTCAAATTATATAAGATAACTAAATATGGGCCTATAGCTCAGCTGGGAGAGCGTACGGTTCGCATCCGTAAGGTCGTCGGTTCGATCCCGATTAGGTCCACCATTTTTAAGGAAAATCACCGCCAATTTGGCGGTGATTTTTCGTTTGACCATAATTTTACCACAGACAAATTTCTGTTTTGACCACTTGAAGGATACTCCCTTTGAAAAGAATTGACCCAGACTGATTCCAAAAGTGTTGCAAAGAGTTTCCAGGGTAGGGATGCTAGGTATGGAACCGCGATGAAATATATTTGAAATTGTAGACATGGACAATTTGGATTCTTTTGCTAGGCGGTATTCGGACCATCCACGGCTGTTCATAAGCTCACGGAGTCGAAGAATAGTATCCAAAGATATCACCTCCTGGCCACAACTATTTTGACCTTCAAATAAGATATAAAATAAAACTATAAAGAGCTGCAATATAATACTCAAATGAGATATAATAAAAAAAGACAACAGAACTCTTGATAGGATGCAAAAAGTGTATCCCATTAGAGGGATACACTCAGTTTACATGGTGGGAAACTATATTGAATCATGGCCTACTTTATTTCCGGTCCCAAATAAGAAATATCCCGTTCTTTTGCTCTTATATAGTGGATACCATTGATATACTCTTTTAACAATCGCTCGGCACTATGCAACAACGGCTCATCAACAGATTCCAGAAGAGCGGTTATCGACTTAATATCGGAAGGCCCATGGATACCCCTTAATAAATAATCCGTTGTGGTACATAGGGCATCCGCTAACTTACATAAAGTTACATTTGAAACGCCCCGTCTGCCAAGTTCAATTTCAACTAAAAAATAATCGGAAATATCAAGCAATTCAGCTAAGTCTTTTCGAGATAAATTGAGTGCTTCACGCAGCTCTTTTACCCGCTGGCCCAGTTCAAGGTTTAATTCCATGTTTTGTCCTTTGTCAGCCAAAACAATCGTCCTTTCTTTTGTGTGGGGGTGGCAATTTATTTCCTCTTTGGTCTAAAATTTTTAGCACGGAATTCGCTTGTACTATAAGTACTATATTGTTTAAAGAATATCCCAAGGTAAGTAATTCGTATATTTTCTATATGTACTTGAAAAAAATGTACCAATAGATTAAAATGTATGTTATACTAAGGGAAAATATAAAAGTGTATCCTCTCGTTAAGAGGATACACTCAACTCAAGGTGCAGGACACTACATAATTTTTAAGAATCACCTTCGTCTTCAAATGAAAAGTCATTCAACTCAGGAAAGTCAACCAATTCGGCCAGAGTAAATCCAAACGCCAAGGCAATTTTATGGAGCGTTTTGATTTTCGGGTTATATGTCTTGCGGTTGACTAGATTATCAATCGTCGAATGGCTCACACCACTCATAATGGACAGTTGATATATAGAAATATCCCGTTGCTTACACAGTGATAGAATTCTGTTGACAATGATCTCAGAATAGTCGTCTTTCATAATGAACTACCTTGCTATCTTTAGGATATGCCATTGAATTTGACTTATCCATGATAGCAATAAAATTTGCCCACTATGCCCGTGCACGGGCACAGGGAGATAAAAAGAAGTGAGTGAGAATGAAAGTTTGCACTTTCTTAGGCGACCCCTTCCGTATATATGATGAGGTCACGCAGCGGATTGAGGAGGCCCTGGAGGAGATCCTGGCCGCTCACGGGGAAATGGAGCTGTATTTCCCCGGGTGGTTTGGTGAATTTCCGAGGGCCTGCGCGGCGGCCGCCCTGCGGGTCAAGGGGCGGCATCCAGACAGGATTGTCACCCTGACTCTGGCGGTCAGCGCCCAATGGCAGGAGGAACCAGCGGCCTGCTGCGTTTTTGACCGGATCATCCGTATCCCGGTGCTGGAGAACAGCCCCGATATGGGCCGTCACAGGCTGCTCCAGGCTATCCTACGCCGGTGCGACTGCCTGATCTCCTATGTGTACCTGGAGCTGCGGGGGGAAGAGGCGCAGATCCTCTCCTCCGTCCGGCGCCGGAGGAGACTGACTGTGCTGGACGTCACCGACCCGGACACCGCCGCCTATCTGAAAGAGCACATCCGGGCCCTGCCGCGGGAAGAGCGGCTGGTTTTCCAGGCCGGGGACCGTGTGCAGCGCCGGGCGGTTTCAGAAGAGCTCGGTATCTCCACAGCGTCCTTGTCCAAGATGGCGTACAAAACCCGGGTCGCCCTGCTGAAGCAGCTCATCGCCCGGTATGAGATGATGCGCCGGGAGGGGGCCCTCCCCCTGGTGGTGGGATTGATGCACCTGAAGGCGGGGCCGGACGTGGTGTTTGAAGTGATCGACCGTTTTCTCGCGTTGCTCCAAATGATCTGCTTCCGGCATAACGTCCGATTCCTGGTGGACGAGGCCACCTGCGCCCCGGTGTTCCCTGCCTTGCTGCGGTATCTGGCCCAGAACGGCAGAGGGGAAACGTGGATGGAGCTGGTCACGCCCAGGGGAGATGTGGAGCGGCGATACGCGGCGGCCTTCCATCAGGTAATCCATGGAGAGAGCCAGGCCGTAGCGGAGATAGCGGACGTCCTACTCTGCGGAGGGAGTATGGAGCGGACATCAGGCAGCTGTCTCAGCGCAGACAGGCATGTGGTACTGAATCTGGAAAACGCCCCGGAGGTGGTGAGTATCCCCACCTCCTGGCTGCGCGGCGCTGCCCCGAAGGGCAGAGGGGGAGAATGAAATGAAGGATGAGAGGGCGGAAGTCTATATCCGAGTGCTGGATGACAACCACCGAGTATGTATCCCTATCCAGGTGCGGCAGGAGATGGAAGTATCCCCCGGCTGTTCCATTGAATTTCTGGCGGATGGGGACAGGATCATACTGCGGAAATATGGACAGGAGGTGTCCAGCATCTTCTGGACGGTATGCGGGAAGTTTATGAATTTCAGGGGAAACCGGTCTGCTCCGCCTGCTGGAACTGGATGATCCGGTTCTATGGGCCATCATTGCAGCATAAATAGGGTACAAGCCTGTCTGGGCAGCAGAGGACAGCTTAAGGGAGGGATCTGCAATGACTATGAACCAAATGCAGTATTTTTCCACGGTCTGCCGTTACCACAATATTACGAAGGCGGCAAAGATCCTAATGATCTCTCAGCCGGGACTCTCCGCCCGCCTCTCAGAACTGGAGGCGGAGGTGGGAGTGAAGCTGCTGGAGCGCACCTCCAAGGGGGTATCCCCCACAGAGGAGGGAGCCCGGCTCTTAGCCCATGTTGAGGCTGTCCTGGGGCGGTATCGTCTGCTCCAGAACGACCTGCCGGCCATTGCCCAGGGCCGCAGCACAGTCCGGGTGGGCTTTCGCCCCTACTCCGGCGAGGCGGAGATGATCCAGCTGTGCCGGGATTTTCAGCAGTGTTTCCCGGAGACCAGAGTGGTGTTCAACGAGATGCGGAATGTGACCCCATCCCTGTTTTTGGATGAGGACCAATTTGACTTTCTGGCTACTACTATGCGCCTGCTCCCTCCGGACTGGCAGGAAAAATACGGGTACTGCGTACTGGGAGAGATGGAGGAGGTCAAGCTCTACTGTCATGCCATGAATCCGCTGGCCAAGCTGGGAGAGATCGGGCTGGCGGAGCTGGACCGCTGTCCCATCGCCTTTTGGGACGGGCACAGGGAGGTACTGGAACGGCTCAGGGCGGCGATGGACAGCAGGGGCTGTGTATTGAACCATGTAGCCACCCTGCCCCAGTTGTCCGGAATCGCCAATCTGATCTGCAACGACGCCGCGGTGGGGATGCTCAACGGGGACTTTGTGGACCATATCGGCATCATACACGGCTGCCGCCTCAAGCAGGAGCTCTCGTCCGTGTTCCTGAGCGGCGGTCCCATCCAGCTCTATCTGGTATGGAAAAGATCCTCGGAGCGGTATGAAAACATGAGAAAATTCATCGAGTTTGCCCGGAAGCGGTCCAGGCAGCAAAAATGGCCCATAGGCTGAGTCGCCATAACCTCAGCTTATGGGCCATTATTTATCGGTATTTGTGGTGCGTTCGTAGAAACGCTACAATAAACCCAACATATGTTAGAGCTCACTTGTGCAAGGAGACAAAGTGCGAGGCGGTGATAAACACACAGAGGTCAGAGTTGTCCCACTGAGTACCTTCCGAAAATCGAGAAAGAATGGGAGTGTGTCAGAACTATGACTGTTCAAATCGGTATCGTCCTTTTAACCTTTGTAATATTCGTCGTCCTGATCCTGAGTAATAAAGTGAAGATAGACCTGGCCGCCATGGCGATTCCTATTATTCTGGAGGTCACACAGATCCTGGACTTCGGGGAAGCATGGTCCGGCCTGGTGAACAACTCGGTCATTATGATGGCATCCATGTTCGTAGTGGGGGCCGCCGTGGGCAAGACCTCCCTGCTTGGCAAGATGACCGGCGTGCTGATCAAGCCAGGGGCCTCCGACCTGAAAATCATGATCGGGATTGCGATTCCGATCTTGTTCCTGGGCAACTTCGTTAACGGCGTCGCGACCCTGACCATCGTCATTCCCATGATTGTGGGCATCTGCGCGGAGCAGCAGCGCCCCATCAGCAAATTCATTTACCCAGCCTGCGTACTGGCCCACATCTGGCCTGGCTTCCTGCCCACAGGCGGCAATGCGGCGGGCTATCTGCAGTATAATACGATCCTTGAAAATCTAGGCGGTGTCGGAACCTTTGAGTTCTTCAGCATGATGATTAACAAGATCCCCATCGAGATCATCGTGATTCCCTTTGTCATCCTTGTCACGCTGAAAATGGCTCCGGATCTGGGTAACATCCCCAGCAAGGTGGAGGGAGCCGCCGCGAACCAGGCAGTTGCGGAAAACAAGGCCAAGGCATCCTCCACAACGATGACTCCGGCGCAGGAGAAATTCACGGTGTTTGTCTTTATCGCCTGTGTGGTGGGTATCGTCACCTGCGCCCTGACAGGGTTGAGCACATGGTACCCTGCCACCATCGCCGCCTTTGTCCTGACCGCCTCCGGAGCCATGAGTATCAAGGAATCCCGGGACGCCATGACGACGCCCGTAATCTGGATCACGGTAGGCACGCTGCCTCTGGCCACGGCGCTGAGCAAGACCGGCGCGGACCAGCTGATCGCAGAGGTGTTCCACCAGCTGACCGGGGACCTGCCGCCCATCGCGATCATGGTCTCCATGTACATCGTCTGCATGCTCTTGACCCAGTTTATGTCTAACCTGGCCGTGGGTAGCGCGTTCCGCACCCTTGCGGCGGTCATTGCAGTACAGTTTGGTTATGACGGCCGGGCCATGATGATGAGTGCACAGGAGGGTGCTTCCAACTGCTTCATGCTCCCTACCGCCACTCCTGCCATGATGATGGGATATGAGGCAGGCGGATATCGGATCAAAGACTTTGTCCGTATGGGCCTGCCCATCACGATCCTGATGACCATTATTTTCTCTATTTACACGCCCTATATGTTCCCGCTGATCCCCTGAGTGGGGGAAATCGATAGCCGGAATTCCATCCGGGATCGCAGCGAGGTCCCGGATGGATTCCGAGATACCGGCAGGCACCGGATTTTCAGGAGGTAATTTATGCGGTTTGAGAATCAAACAGCGGTGGTAGCTGCCTGCGGCTCTGACGCAGGGGCTGCTTGTGCTTTGAACTACTTGCAGCAGGGCGCAAAGGTTGCGCTGTACTATGATGAGGAGGCCCGGCTCTGGCCATTTGACCAGATCAGCGAAGAAGAGAGATCCAGACTGCTCACCATCCAGATCAGCGACTTCCGGGACCATGAGGAGCTGAAACGGGCGGCGGACCAGGTGAAGGAGAAGTTTGGAACCTGTGATATCGTTGTGACCGCGGTCACCACCGTGCCCTCCAAGCCCGCCTACGACATGGATGAGGAGGAATATGACCGTGTCATGAAGACTATCACCAACGGGAGCCTCTATACGATCCAGCCGCTGATGCCCATGATGATCGAAAAAAACTACGGGCGCATCGTGTTGGTCTCCAGTATTGCCGGGCGCACAGCTATCCCCGGGGTCGCACCGGTCTACGCAGCCGCCAATGCGGCGCTGTGTGGGATGGCACGCAATATCGGGTGTACCATGGGAGTGCATTTTATCACTGGAAACGCGGTGGCGGTTACCGCATTGGAAGACGGCTCTTACCGGACCGGCGGCACGCCGGAGCCGCAGGGTATCCTCCCAGGGCATGAGCTGTGCCAGCTGAACGATGTGGCTGGGGCTGTGGAATATCTCACAGCGCCTCTGGCCTCTTGGACCACTGGTGAGACGTTGGACCTCAACGGCGGATATTTCATGGTATAGGAGGGGTGGTCTTGAAAAAGTTACAGGATAAAGTGGCGGTCTTTGTGGGCGGCGGCTCTGCGGTTGCCACCATTGCGCTGAAGCACTTTATGGACGAAGGGGCAAAGGTGCTCCTTGTGGATGTAGATGAGAAGTATTTTGACCGTAGCAGACAGCTGCGAGATGAATACCCGGAGCGAATCCGCACCTTTATCGGGGCGTGCACCTGCCAGGGAGATATGGAGCGTGCGATGGCATTCGCAGAGCAGGAGTTTGGCGGGATCGACATCCTGTGCAACTACGCCGGATTCCACGGAGGCGGCGACATTACGACGGTCCTGAGGGAACAGTGGCGGATCGCCATGGACGTGACCTGCCTGGGGATTTATCGGGCTGTGCGCGCTGCCTATCCCTATATGAAGAAACATCACTATGGGCGGATCATGAATTTCGCCTCCATAGGTGGTCGGGCCAACCGGGGCGTACCAGTCACCTATGCCGGGTTCAAAGCGGCGGCCATCGGCCTCACAAGGGCGTTGGCTCTGGAATTGGCAGCCGACGGCATTACCGTAAACAGTATGGCGCCTGCTTCACTGGACACTTCCGCCTTTGAACGCATCCCGGAAAAGGACTCGATCCCCATGCAGCCTCCAAAGGGGGCGTTGAAGGGAGGACCAGGAGCCACGAGAGGCGGCTCGTTCCTGCCAGACCGCCCGGTCGCGACCCTGGATGAGATCGCCCATGTCATCGTGTTTATGAGCAGCGACGATTCCGCCTTTTTGACCGGAGACTGTCTGGATGTCAACGGCGGACAGTTCATGCAGCCATAGAGGGGGGAAAATTTATGAGATTTCAAAATAAAATTGTGGTGATCGCCACGTCTGGCGGTTCTATTGGAATAGAATGTGCACGGATGCTGCAGGGTGAGGGAGCCAAAGTGGTGTTTCTCGTCTCAGACAAGTCTGAGACAGCGGGAATGGTGGAGTCTGATACCTGCAAGATCGTATCTGTGGATCGTTTCTATGACGAAGCGGAGATGGAGGTCAAAATACGGGATGCTCTGTCAGAGTTTGGAGCAGCGGATCTTGTGGTAACCTGCCTCGCCGCACAGCCGCCCGCATTTGTATGGAATGAGATACCGGAGGATGAGGCGCATAGATACTTTGATGAGATCATGACAGGTGTGCAGACTGTTCTGAAATACACAGTCCCCGCCATGATCGAGCAGGAGAGCGGAAGCGTTGTTGTGGTGGAGAGCATCTGCGGACGTACTGGAGTGAAGGGGGAGAATGTGATGAGTGCCGCCGCGCATGCGGGGCTTGGCGGACTGATCCGTAATATGGCTACGGTTTTTGGCAAGCATAGGATCACCGTAAACGGTGTAGCTGTGGGCCCAATCAAGGGAGAGTACGCCGAACCTGCGGTAGAGAAAAATGCGGGGCCTGTGCTGGGAGTGAAAGGAACTGGAGCGGATGTGGCCAATGCAGTGATGTACCTGGCTGATCCTGCGGTGTTCTGGAATACGGGCGAGATCATAGATCTCAATGGCGGCCGGTTTGCGATTTGAGGAAGGAGGGGAACATTTTGAATCGTTTGAACAACAAGGTAGCTGTGTTCATCGGCGGCGGCTCTTCCGTCGGCTCCGTGGCCTGCAAAACATTTTTGGAGGAGGGGGCTAATGTCGTCCTGGTGGATATTGACGAAAAATATTTTGAACGGACCGCCGAACTGAGAAATCAGTATGGTGAGGACCGGGTCGTGACATTTATTGGCGCCTGCACGGAACAGGCGGACATGGACGAAGCTATAAGGTTTGCGGTGAATCACTTCGGAGGCGTGGATATCCTTTTAAACCTGGCTGGCTTTCACGGAGCAGGCTGGGTGGACGCTATCCTGCCGGAGCAGTGGGACCGGGCGATGGATGTGACCTGTACAGGGGCATACCGGGCCGCCCTGGCTGCAATGCCCTATATGAAAGAGCAGCACGGCGGACATATTATCAACTTCACTTCATTGGGCGGACGGGGAAACCGGATGGTGGCGATCTCCTATGCCAGCTCAAAGGCCGCATGTACCGCCCTGACCAGGGCTCTGGCTATGGAGTTGGCACCCTATGGAATCAATGTGACTGCATATGCCCCTGGAACGCTGAATACAAAGCAGGTTGAGCGGATCGCAGAGAAAGGGTCCATTCCCTTCAAGATGCCACCGGGCGGTGTGCCGGGTATGCCAGGATACCAAGGACCTGACCTCTATAACGGCCAATCTGTGATCGTGGACCGGCCGGTAGCAAATCTGGATGAAGTGGCTGCGGCACTGGTCTATCTTGCCAGTGAAGAGTCCCGATATTTGACCGGAGACTGCTTGGACATGAACGGTGGAATTTTGATGGCGACCTAAACCCTTTTGTGAAAGGATATGTGGTGGTATGAAAAAATTATGGAAAGGTATGTTTATGACCCCGCATCTGTGGGAGAGCATCTATATGGCCCACCGGGCCGGATATGACGGATGCGGTGCCATGATCCTGCCCAGGGGAGGGAAAGGGCCGCTTCATGAGCTGCTTGCGGAACCTGGCCTGTGGAGTCGGGTGCAGACCGCCTTGGATGAGACAGGCCTGTTTTTGGACGGCATTGGAAATTGTATCATTGACGATCCGGCTAATGTTCATCCTTACGGCATGGGAATGTCTCCAGAACCGGATGATTTGCGAGACTATTTTGAATTTGCGGGAAAACACGAGCTGGGAGGGGTGCAGACCAGCGTCTGGACCACAAATCAGGACCTGGCAGTGGAGCGGTTTGACCACCTGTGCGCTGTTTGCGGAGAGTATGGACTGACCGTCAATTTGGAGTTTGTTGCCTGGGGGATATGCGACGATTTGCAGAAAGCTAAAGACCTTTTGAAAATGGTTGGGCGGTCAAATGCCCGGATTACTCTGGATATCATGCATCTGTATTATAGCAGCGTTACACCGGAAGAGATAGCCGCATGCCCTCCGGAGCTGTTCGGGGAATTTCATCTGTGTGATGTCCCACACATCACGTTCCCTGATGGTCACAGGGAACTGGCTGCCGAGGGACGCAGTTACCGCCTGTGGCCGGGTGAGAGCGGGCTCGACCTTACAAAGTGGCTGGAAGTGATCCCGGATACGGCGGTAATCATGCCGGAGATCCCCAACCAAGACCGAAACGCACTTTATGGCCAGTTTGAATATAACTGTCGTACTTTGGAGGAGTGCAAGCGCTATTACAGGGCTCATGGGATCAGCCTCTGAATGATAAGAGGCTGAGAAAAGGGGCGAGCAGAATGACAGATGCCTCAATGAAGCGGTAGTTTGGGCCGCCGCTTCATTGAGGCGTGATTGCTATTATGAAAGGTAAAGTTGTCCAAAGGGTATGGTGCAGTACATTTTGTGCACCTCCAAATGGAGTGTAGCACAGGAAAGAGATGATGAAAAGGATATGGAAGGACAGGAGGAGCAAAAGGAAAAAACTTCGAAAAGAAAAACGCTGATAAAGGACCTCACGGAGGGGAGCGTACCTAGAGAGCTGATGCTCTTTGCGCTGCCGCTTGCCCTCTCAGGTGTCCTTCAGGCGGTCTATAATATGGTAGATATGGTGGTTGTGGGGCGCTGTTTGGAAAGCGCAGGTGTGTCAGCGGTATCCATTGGCGGCGATCTGATGATGGTGCTGACCTTCGTAGCAATGGGATTTTCCAATGCAGCACAAGTGATCATTTCACAGTATGTCGGTGCAAACCACCCCGAAAAGGTTTCCAAAATGATTGGGACACTCTTTACCTTCTTGGGTGGGTGCGCAATTGCTATGACTGTGATATTTCTGCTGTTGCGTAACTCTATTCTTGTATGGGTCAAGACGCCGGCAGAATCCTGGGACTATACGATGGACTACGTTGTTACCTGTATGATAGGATTGGTCTTTATCTACGGTTATAACCTGGTCAGCGCCATTCTGCGCGGCATGGGGGATTCCAGACACCCGTTTTTATTTATTGCAATCGCCTCCGTCCTGAACGCGATTCTGGATGTTGTATTTGTGGTGTCCTGGGATATGGAGGTGTTTGGAGCAGCCTTGGCCACCGTGATCGGGCAGGCAGTCAGCTTTCTCTGTGCCTTGATGATCTTGTACCGGAGACGGGCGGAGTTCCTATTTGACTTTAGACCGAAAAGTTTCCGAATTACAAGAGACACATTGCTTCCACTGATCTCACTGGGGATCCCTATGTCAATTCAATCCGCTGCTGTCAGTATTTCCAGGGTGTATGTCAACTCTTGGGTCAACTCCTATGGGGTGATTGCCTCGGCAGTCTCCGGAATGGGACATAAACTGGAGATGTTCAACAACACCATTGTCCATGGTTTTACAACAGCGGGGTCCTCCATGGTGGCACAGTGCATTGGTGCAAAAAAATACAAGAGAGTCACCGAAGTGATCCTGACGCTCCTGGCGATCAATGGTGCTGCCAGCGGCGTATTTATCCTGTGTACGGTCTGCTGGCCTCGGGCGGTTTTTGGGATCTTCCTCAGCGAGCCGGAGGCGCTGGATATGGCGGTGACCTATGTGCCCGTGGCGGTGGTCTCCTTTATTGGCTCGATCATCCGGCCGTCCATGCTTTCACTGATTAACGGGTCTGGAAATTCCAGGTTGAACCTTGCTGTGGCACTGTTGGATGGAGTCATTGTCCGGATAGGGTTGGCGTTGCTGCTGGGCCTCTGCTTCCATCTGGGAGTTTACGGCTTCTGGTATGGCAATGCCTTTGCGGGCTGGGTGCCCTTCTTCGTTGGGACGATCTATTATTTCAGTGGCAGCTGGAAACGGAGTGGCCGGTTGCTTAGAAAAGACTGAGCATCGTGTCTGGAAAAGTGAAGAGAAGGCCCCATTTGAAAAAGCAGGCTGACCTGAGTTCAGGCCAGCTGCTTTCATAAAAAATTAAAATTAATAACTGCCTGAATTTATATTTTACAGACTTCCTTTTATCTCAAATTAAAATTAGCTGTGCATGTGAAAGAAATATCCTCTATATAGTTAGTCTTGCTTTGCGTTTAGCACTTACTCCAAATTGTAACCTATTCAAACTTTGTACTGGACAGAATCAATGGAATAGGAAGTGCCACACCCTATTTTCATAACGGCTCAGCGGGCAATTTCCAATCCGTTGATCCAGGACGCATACCGTTCCAGAAGCGCATCCCGTTTTTCAGGGGTATCGCCGCAGACCAGAATATAAAATTTGATTTTAGGTTCGGTACCAGAGGGCCGAACAACCAGTTCAGCACCGTCTTGTAGCACCAGCCGCAATACGTTGGAGGCTTGGGCGGGGGCAGAACGCTTTCGTTCCTTGCTCTGTTGGTCATCGGAGAGATAGTCCCGGACAGCAACCACCCGAGTTCCCAGGATCTGCTTCGGCGGCGCTTCCCGCAAGTGGGTCATAAAGTCAGCGATTTCCTTGGCTCCCGCCTGTCCAGTCCGGTAAAACTGCTCAGTCCGCTCACCGTACCAGCCGTATCGCGTATAGAGGGCTTGCAAGGCATCGTACAGAGAACAATTTTGCCCAGCGTACCACGCCGCCATCTCGCCAATCAGCATAGCGGTGGATACCCCGTCTTTATCTCTGACGTGGTGTCCAATCATGCAGCCGTAAGCCTCTTCGAAGGAAAAAATCACCTCGCCCGCCCCTGCCTGCTCCAGCTGTTCCATCCGCTGAGCAAGAAAGCGAAAGCCCGTAAAGGTATCATAGCACGCGATGCCGTTGTCTTGCGCTATGGCTCGGGCCATATCGGTTGTCACAATGGTTTTAAGGACAATTGCCTTTTGCGGCAGCCTGCCAGACCGTCTTTGGGCACCAATCAGGTAGTCAAGAAGGAGTACACCTGTCTGGTTGCCGGAGAGGGGGAGAAATTTCCCTGACGGTCCTCTCACCAGAAGGCCCACCCGGTCACAATCCGGGTCGGTTCCCAAAATCAGGTCCGCGTTTTCTCTGATGGCAAGTTCTGCTGCCCGGGCAAAGCTCTCCGGATATTCCGGATTGGGCGATTCCACTGTAGAAAAATCCCCATCCAACACCATTTGACTGGGTTCGCAGAGCAGTCTCTGCAACCCCGTCCGGCACAGGATTTCTGGTACCAGCTGGTATCCGCAGCCGTGGAGGGGCGTATACACGATTTTGACTTTCTCTTTATCAGCTTCCATCCCCGGCCAGACAGTGGACAGCTCCTCCACCGCTTTTAGATATGCCTCATCGCAGGACCGTCCCAGCAAACAAATCCGTCCCAGCTCAATCCCACGCTGAAGATCCATACGCTTTGGCCCAGCAAACACATCGATTTCTTCAAGCCGTGCGGAAACAGCCATCGCCGTCTCTGTCTGTAGCTGGGCCCCATCACACCAGTACGCTTTATATCCGTTGTATTCTTTGGGGTTGTGGCTGGCCGTGATATTGATGCCTGCCAGGCACCCATAGGCCCGCACGGCAAAGGAGAGCTCCGGAGTTGGGCGAGGGCCGTCAAAGAGATAAACCGTTATGCCATTGGCAGCCAGTACCTCTGCGGCCGCTTCGGCAAAACGCCGGCTGTTCTTACGCCCATCCATGCATACCGCGGCCTTTCGGTCCCCGGCCCAATCAGACTCGGCACAGATTACCTCGGCAAATCCCTGGGTCACCCACCGGACAACATGGACATTCA
This sequence comes from Lawsonibacter asaccharolyticus, assembly GCA_003112755.1. Taxonomy (NCBI): domain Bacteria; kingdom Bacillati; phylum Bacillota; class Clostridia; order Eubacteriales; family Oscillospiraceae; genus Lawsonibacter; species Lawsonibacter asaccharolyticus. Next base: position 2,041,585 of record BFBT01000001.1, read on the forward strand.
TATGGTGTAGACCCACTTTCATCGTCCCGCGAAGTCCGGCGGTACCGAAAGCCAAAGGGGCGCAAAAACGCTCTCGCAGTTCCATCTTGTCCTTCTGAATGGCCCTCAGCTCTTCCTGTTCCTGTTGGGACAGGGCAGGCGCGTTCAACCACTGCTCGTAAGCTGTTTCCCAACACATTCCTTCTCTTCCTCCGTTTCAATACCGCTGTTCCAGCATAGTTCGTAGGCGCTGTACGTCCTTCGGCCAGATGAGAACCCGCTTCCGACCTATGGTGACCAATTTTTCCTCTTTCAGCCTCTTCAGAACTCGATTTACCGACCGCTCACTCATCCCGGAAAGAAAAGCCAGTTCAAAGTGGGAATAGTGCAGAGCCAGCATGCCGCCGTGCTCCGCCCGATCCGGCAGATAATCCAGTATGGTCTTAGTCAGGCGGTAGATGGCATCCTCATATTTTTCCGTGCCAAACCTGCCCGCCATTTTATACGCCTTTTGGGCGATGTGAGCTACCACATGATCCCGAAATAGCTTATCGCAGTCAAACCAGTATTGGAAAGACTCCAGATCCAGCTCCGCCAGTGTCACCGTGGTCTTGGCAATCACCGACGAGGCATACTGCTTCACCCCGGAAAAATACTCTATGTCTCCCAAAAGGGTCAAGCTGCGCTCATTGGTGTAGCCGAACTCTTTCCCATCGGAAAAGGAGTTGACCACGTGTATCTCTCCCTGAAGAAGGATATCGATCGCATTCAGATTGCTCCCCGCCAGCACTAAAACCGCCTTAGCTGGTACTGTCCTCAGGTGCATCTTCTTCCATACATAATCAGGTGGCTCAAAGCCAAAGGGACATAAGAACTGACGTATCGTCTGATTATCATGTTCCATCTCATACACCTCTTTTATAGACAGCGCTGTAGGCAGTGCTCTCTATTTCTTTTATGATAGCATAAATTAAAATTTTAACTATGACGCATGTCATAGTTTTTAAAAGTGTGTTTGTGTAAAATAAACATGCCGGCAAGAATTTTTGATGAAAGGAATGTTAAAAATGAGTGCATTAGACTGGTTGGTAATTCTTGCCTATCTCGCTGTAATGCTTTACATTGGCTATCATTCCATGAAAACAGTCAAGACGGACGAAGACTTTGTCCTCGCCGGACGGAACGTAGGCAACATCTATATTATTCTATCGCTCTTTGCCTCTTTCACTGGCCTGTCCGGTCTGTTCGGTACCCCCCAGTATGTATATGAATATGGAATTGCCGGTTGGTGGTGGTGGGCTACTTTCCCCATTGGTGTGTTTATTATGGGTATGACCATGGCAAAGCTGCTTCGTCGAAGAATGCACGTTACTCTTCCCGACGTAGTGGATGTGAACCACTCCTCCAAGGCTGTCCGTGTGGCTGCCTCCCTAGTGACCGTGTGGAATTATCTGGCTTGGACCGCCGGTCAAGTGGCGGGGATTGTCCTGGTCATCACCACCTTTACCGACCTGAACGGAACTGCCGCCGTGATTGTGGCCTATATCATTATTGTTCTCTTCACGCTGCTGGGCGGTTTCCGGGCGGTAGTGTATACCGATTCCCTGCAGGCAGTCCTCTTTCTTGTGGTCCTGGGCCTTGTTATCCCTGCGGTACTGCTGCTTCACTACGACGTGCCCGAGGCCCTGGCTCAAACCACTTCTATCGACGGATTTTACAAGCTTTTTGGCAGTGTGCCCGCCGGAACTATGATTACCTGGTGGCTCCTGGCTCCCGCCGGTTTTATTGATAACATGGCCTTGCAGCGGGTATTTGCGGCCAAGGACGAGAAATCCGCCAAGGGCAATATCACTGCCGCTTTCCTGCTGATGATTATCTTTGGCCTGATCCTTATGTTCATCGGTATTATGGCCAGATTTATTTTGCCTGCCGGCTCCGATCCTGCCAGCGCTATGCTCAATCTTTCCCAGCTGGTCCTGCCCAAGGGGATGCTGGGTTTGCTGGTGGCCGCCTTTGCCGGGGTGGCTGTTTCCACCGCCAGTTCTACCCTTCTGGTATGTTCCTCCACCCTGGAGCAGGATGTCTACTCCGTCCTGCGAAACACAGGAAAGGAAAAGCCGGCCTCTTCTTTACTGGTCAACCGGCTGTTTGTGGTGCTGGTAGGACTGATCGCCCTGGTACTGGCTCTGAAAGTACCCAGTGTCACCCAGATCCTGATGTATGGCTATTCCGTCTATGTCCCCGGTCTGCTTCTGCCCGTCATCGCCGGTTCTTTCCACTGGAAGCTTTCCGACCGCGCCATGTTGCTCACCATTGTCTCCGGCGTACTCACCGCTGTCATTCTCATTCTGATGGGGGAACCTTTCCCCGGCTCCCTGGGCGGCCTGATCGTCTCCGCCATTCCTTTCTGCATCGGACTTTGGAACGGCAGGCAGCGGGCGGAAGTCCACTGACCACACCGGTCGTCCCGATTAGTAGATAGGAGGATTTTTATGACCATCACTACATTTGACAAGCTCTCCCCACAGGACCAAAGCCTGGTTCGGCTGGCTATGCAGTACCGGGACAACGCATATACCCCCTACAGCCACCACCAGGTAGGGGCCAGCGTCCGTACAGCTTCCGGCACCTGCTACGGTGGGTGTAATGTAGAGGTTATCTCTCTCCAGACCACCTGCCACGCCGAGCGCAACGCCGTGATGAACATGGCCATCCACGGTGAACGGGTGATTGACACACTGGTATGCTACGGCCCCTATTCCGGCGTTCCCTGTGCTGAGTGCCGCCAGGTTATTTGGGAGTTTTGCGACAATAACCCAGATGTGCGCATCATCGGTGCCACCACAGAAGGGGAAATTGAATTGATGACCATTGGGGAAATATACCCCTATCCCTACGGCCCCGCTACAAAGGGCATTGACTGCAAGGAGTATTAATACTATGTCTCATCTGGAAACCGAATTTCCCCGCCCCAAAGCGGAGGAATATCACATTCAGCTCCATCCCGGCGATATGCCCAAAGGTGTGCTGCTTCCCGGCTCTCCTCAGCGGGTTGACCTGGTACTCGACGTGCTGGAGGAGGGAGCCTGTCTGAAATATAACCGAGAGTTCCGCTCCGCCCGTGGCCGATATCAGGGTACTGAAATTGGCTGTGTCTCCACTGGCATCGGTACTACCAGTGCAGAAATCTGTATCCACGAGCTGTGCAACATTGGGGTGGAAACCGCCATCCGCATCGGCACTACCGGCTCCATCAGCCCCCGCTTTGCCCCGGGAGACCTGATCATTCCAGTGGCTGCTATCCGGGCTGACGGTACCAGCGATTGTTATATCGATCGAAGCTTTCCTGCTGTGGCTAATCTGGACGTGGTAAATGCTCTGGGCGAAGCCTGCGAGCATCTGGGATTTCGTTACGGATATGGAATCATGTACAGCCCTTCCTCCCTGTATATCGGCCAGGGGCGAAAACTTAGCGAACAGGGCTATTGGCCCTCCTCCGCCCAGCACTTAATTGACGATCTGCGCCAAGCACGTGTGACCAACATCGATACAGACTCAGCCGGACAATTTGTGGTGGGATACCTCCACAATATGCGTATGGCCTCCATTCTCTCTGTCATTACAAACCGCCTAGACAACACCTGGTCCACGGATGACAGCAGCGAGCGTCGGGCCTGCCGTGCTGCCTGTGAGGCTCTGCACATCCTGCAGCAACGGGACCGGCATAAAAGTTCTTTCCGCCTGTAGTCAGCTGCATCTTCCCCGCCACATACAACAGTTGTGCGCTGAAGCATTTATTTGCTTTCGTTTTGCTCAGGCTAACGCTGAGAACCATCTAAAGCATTGAAGAAAAACTCGGCGGAGTAGAGCATTCCAACCTTTTCTAAACCACTTGTTGAGATTTGCAGCAGAATATTTAGCTTTCTAACAATGGTCGAGCATCTGTAAGACTGGCTATATAGAAGTCAAACCTAAAAAGGCAAGTTATCAAGTCAAGTGCAACAGCGTCGAGAAAAATATCTCAGCCGGGAACGACAGGCAAGGCATTTTCGAGGGCACAGATTTAACAGGAAAATGAAGCGGTCAATGGTATCCGGTAAAACAAGAGCGAAATCGGAACCTTTGGGCAGGAATTCACGGAGCAGGCCATTTGTATTTTCATTGGTGCCGCGTTGCCGTGGAGAGTGAGGGTCGGCAAAGTAAAACGGGACATTGCTGAGAGCATTAGAGACATCCTGATAGAGTGAGAACTCAGCCCCACAGTCAGGCGTGATGCTTTCACCGTGTTTGGAGGTAAACTGCCAAGCAGAACAGTCATAGTGTCACGGGCTGCCTGCGCTATTCCTCGGGGCAACTTGACGGCCAGGGTTAAACCTAGATTCCCGTCTACCAGAGATAAGAGACATGCTTCTCCGCGCTTGCCCACAGCGATATCCGACTCAAAATCTCCCAATTCGCTGCGGTCATTGGCTGCGAATGGGCGGTCATGTATCCGGCATCACAAAAATGGGGGCCTTGCCGGCGTTTATCCCACTTCTTACCTCGTTTTTCCCCTTGCGTCGAAGATGATAGGCGAGCGCCTGCTTTTTACTCCTGCTGATTGCCCGCTTGTTCCAGTCAAATACCCAGGCTTTGAGCGTGCGATAGATGGCCGCATAGCCGATCTGTACCTCTGCGGATTCCAACTTCAACCGGTTCGATAGTTGCTCAGGAGACCAATGGCCCTCTTGAATGAAGCGGCGAACATACTTCTGTTTTTCGGGATCACAAAGAATATGTTTCCGACCCTTTCATCTTTTTTCATAGTTCCTCTATGCCTGTGATGGGCTATATGGCTGCCGTACCTGCTTATTTTTTCAGTCCCCGACTGATCGTTGACACAGCACGCCCAAGTTCCTGGGCAATCTCACATAGCTTCGCCCCCAGTCCTCTTGTCAGGCATAGTTTTTCCCGTTCTTCTATGCTAAGATATCTATAGTGGCTCATGGCTGGGCCTCCTTCTTGGTTGTTCGCAAACACCATTTTGGGAGTTCTTCCGCCTTGAGTCACTTCTTTTTTTGCTGCACTTGTATCGTAAACTTAAGACTCACATCTTGGAGACAAAAATGTGGTTCTTCCCCTTCGCCAAAATGAGGTCAGGATCAAGGCGTAACCATTTCTTCAGCAGCTCCATATCGCTCAGAAGCTGCTCCTGCAAGGCAATGGTTGACGTTGCGATTACGACTGGATGAAAGGTTTTGGAATTGTAAAGCAAAATGGGCATCAGATAGGCAAAGCTTTTTCCTATCCCAACGCAGTCTCAATCACAACATAACGCCGCTTTTAATTGCGTCCAGCACGTCGAAAGCCATGTCCTGCGGCCCCTCTCGCTGCTGAATGCCGAGCCGGGGCGCGTCATCCCAGAAGAATTTTATGACGCTTTCGCTGATATATAATATCTTAGAGGCTAAATTCCTCTTTTTGTCTTCTGACGGATCAAATGCCGATATGTAGCTCAATTAGTATCCGACTCCTATCCCATATCTAACTTTTTAGATGATACAGATTGTTCTCGTAACATACGACCATCTTGCATTATTGCTTTTCTTAATAATAGTGCAGAATGAGGAAATGTCAATAAACAACTAGAAATGACCTGATCGAACTGGAGTTTCCAATGCGGCTGTAATAGAAGATTTTTGCTCTCTTCTTAGTTATTTCTATGGTCCTTGCCGACGGATTAAAAATGTTTTACCATCCTAATTTTACCACCGGTTCCCTGAAACAGGGGATCGGGCGGTGCTGTCAAATTCACAGGTTCTGCTTATCTGCTCCCCCATCATCAACATAAATAGCTACAACCCTGTTCCTCTCGAATACAGCAAAAGAACAATGACATGGTGCCGTAGTATCGTGCCGTTGTCTTTGCAGAATATGAAAAACTTCTTTATCAGGGTACGCCTTTTTGATCGCCTGCATTTCTTTTGGGCAAAAAGAATCACCAGCTTTGCTGGTAAGCTCCCTTCGTATGCTTTAGCAAAAAGCTGCGAGCGAAGCGAGTTGACAACTTACCAAGTGACAGTTATGAGGAAATTTGAAATAGAAGATAATATACCCGTTTGCGGGCGGCGGAGAGCAAGATGCAGGCGAAGGATATTCTATGCGTCTTGAGATGCCTGCCGGCGCCAGGCCCTTCCAGGGACTATTCAAGTCTCCGGCTTAGCCGGAGGTTTTGGCTCGCGTTTTACGCTTACGCTTGCCGAAACCTGCCTCAATTTGAGGTAGGATAATTTGAAGGCATCTATACAAAGCGGAAAGGGGAATAGAGGACTTTTTAATTTATATTGGGAAATACGCCGGAACTTAACCACCTGCCGTCGTAATGCAGAGTGGAGCCCCGAACAAAGGAAGATGAAACGGAGGAAAAACATGACTATACAGGGGATTGTCCAATATCAGGAGTCAATTTTTGAATCCTACTGCACAGCGTTAATCTAAAATGAGGGAAAAGACACAAGAGTAAGCCGCCCCAACACAATGTCAATCTCTCCATGCTGGCCCCCAACGAACAGGAGTGTACAAGAGCCCAGAGCACCGATGACATTGGCAGCGTGACGTTTATCGCACGTAAAATCATGTAAAAATGATATGAAACAATCGAAAATGCACATTAGAAAATAGAGGGTGGACATAGTATAATAAAAAAGAGAAAATATGAGAGGAAAATTATAGAAAATGACCAAAATGTGAAGGGGCAAACAAAAATATAAGGAGGTATCCGAGATGAAAAGAAAGATGCAGAGATTTGTGACTGTGTCCACTGCGGCGGCGCTGTCTCTGGCCATGGCGGTGCCTGGAAGCGCGGCGTATCAGCCGGAGCAGAAGTTCCAGGACGTGAGCCGGAGCGCATCCTACTACGAGGATGTGATGGACGCCAACTACTACGGCCTGATGGCGGGCGTGAGCGGGAAGACCTTCGATACGGAGAGCACCATCACCCGGGCCATGTGGGTGACGATGCTGTACAAGATGGCGGGACAGCCAGCGGTGCAGAGCAAGGACACCTTCACCGACGTGAAGACGGGCGACTGGTTTGCCCAGGCGGCCACCTGGGCGGTGGAGCAGGGGATCACGGCGGGCTACGAGGACGGAAGCTTCGGTGTGAACCAGACCATCACCCGCCAGGAGATGGCGGTGATGGCGTCCAAGTTTGCGGCGCAGTATAAGGACGCGGTGGTCAGCGCCTCTGCGAACCTGGCCGGTTACGCCGATGCCGGGGAGCTGGACAGCTGGGCCAGCGAGGCCATGTCCTGGGCACTGTCCAGCGGTGTGATGCAGGCGGTGGACGGCAAGCTGTCCCCCAAGAGCACGGTGAGCCGAGCCAACACGGCGGGTGTGGCGGTGCGGCTGTATGAGCTGGGCGGCGTGGATCTGGACACCATCACGGCGCTGGAGAAGGACTGGACCCAGGCGGCCCAGCTGCCGCTGACCGGCTGGTTCACGAAGAACATCGATGTGGAGGGTGACCGCCAGGTGACGGTGTACATCTCCGAGGAGGCGTCCATCCGCTCCTACTTCACCGTGATCGCGGTGCCCAATGGCGTGGATACCCAGCAGTTCCTGGAGGACGAGGGGTGGATCGACCTGATGGACCAGAAGGGCGAGGCTCTGTTCGTACTGGAGCCCGGCGCGGAGGGCTGGGGCAGCGCGGCGGAGGAGAAGGCCTACATGGACGCCGCCATTGCCTTCCTGAAGAGCGGCAACAACGAGGCCGGCATCAACGTGTTCTCCACCTTCGGAGAGTTTTATCTGGCGGGCTACGGCGAGGGTGCCGCTCCCCTGGAGGCCTGGGCCGCTGAGAATCCCATCTTTGTCATCAGCCAGGCTTTTGTGGACGGCGAGAGTGCCGGAGACGACTATCTGGCCAGCGTGAGCAGCAAAACGTATGACGGGAAGAGCGCCAATGGCGACATCACCGATGTGCTGGATAAGACCCTGAAGCAGGTGGGCATTGCCGGGGAGATCGCCCCGAAGGACGCGCCTGTGCCTACATGGCTGGCTGCCTATACCGGCAGCGACGCCCACTGGAAGACGGCAAACGACTGTGAGGCCGCAGCTGAGGGAGACACCTATTACCAGAAGCTGGATTCTGACGCCTATCAGACCGACTATGCCAACAGCCGTCTGGAGGCCGCCGGGGCCGACCACGGCATCTCTCAGGTGAAGGTGACCGGCAGTGCCGATGTGAGCGCCGCAGAGCTGTACGCCTGGATGGCCCAGTACACCCGGTATGATACGACCTTCGCATATTCCAATGCCATCGCCCAGCGCCTGGACTACACCTCCGCCCGGGTGGCCGCCCAGAAGCAGGCCAAGGCCGGACAGGTGCAGAAGACCCTCAGTGACGGGACCCAGATCCTGGCCCAGGAGGATGTGGCCATTGACGGCCACGGCACCGTCCAGGTGGGCGTGATCGCCTTCAGCGACAACAGCGGAGATGGGTTGTGGGACCCCCGGGAGTATATCATCTACGTGCCTGAGGGCTTCGAGGGCAAGGAACTGCCAGTGCTGATGATTTATCCCGGCAACACCCAGACCGACTCCATCTTCCTGGACTCCACTCTGTGGTGGCAGATCGCCGAGGACGAGGGGATCGTGCTGGCCTTTGTGTGCGAGACCTATAATGCCAGTCCGTGCAGCGTGTCCCATGCCGACTCCGACAAGTTCTACCACTCCCTGATCACCATCCTGGAGGAGCAGATCGACGGCAGCTATGCAGATCTGGACTTCACCCGGATCTATGGCTCCGGCCAGTCTGCGGGATCCAACACTACCCAGGGGTTTGCAATGACCAATCCTGAATTCTATGCTGCTGTCGCCACGACTTCTGGAGCAGTTACACCAAAAGATCCCAGTAAGAATCAGGAAGGAATGATGGTAACTTCGACAGAGCCTGCTTATGAGTCGATTCCCACCATGATGGTTACAGGGCAGATGGATTCTGGTAGTATGGCAGATGGATTTGAAGCTAAAGACATGCAGTCGTGGGCAAACTATATGCTCCAGGTGAATGGATTTGAGGTTGCCTATGAGGCAAACAGCGCTAGCAGTGTAGTAAATGCTGACTCTCGCCATCCGGAAGTATATATTTGGAGCAAGACTGTTGATGGCGTAGAAGTTCCTTTGGTTCAGTGGGCGCAGTGCCTCCTGCGTCCCCACAACTGCTATCCCTCTGATATGCCTATGCTGTGGGACTTCATGGAGCACTTCAGCTTTGAGAAGGCCGCGGACGGCACTGTGACCCGCTATTACAGCCCCTCCGCCTTTGAAAAGGACGATGCGGTGGCGCTGAACTGAGAGCAGCAAATTTTAAAAAGACAACGGTTCGCTTCCATCTGTCAGAGAACAAAAAGGAAAGCGCAGGGCTTCTCCCCACACGGGGAGAAGCCCTGCGCTCGTTTGCACAGAAAGAACTCAAGGGGTCAGGTCCGCCTGACGGCGCAGGATGGAGAGGGGGGGCACCGACTGGGGCAGCTGCATGCGGAAGCGCATCTGGGGCTTACGTACCTGGGTAAGGGGCAGGCCGTCCTCGTCCCACAGCGCCGTGACCTCCAGAGGCTGGGGGCGGACGCCGGGGCCCACCAGCTCCAGCCGGTCGCCCAGGGAAAACTTGTTGTTCAGGGTGAGCAGGGCGCGGCCCTCCTGGTCACAGCTGACCACCTTTGCGGTGATCTGCCAGTCCCGGATGTAACGGGAATCCTCTGTGAACTGGCCTGGCTGGCCGTAAAAGAAACCGGTGGAATAGTGCCGGTGGCTGATGTGCTCTACCTCATCCCGCCAGACGGGGTCCAGAGGCATGCCGCTCCAGGCGGCGTCGATAGCGTGGCGGTAAGCTCCGGTGACGATGGCGGCGTAGTAAGCTGATTTGGCCCGCCCCTCGATCTTGAGGGAGTCCAGGCCGGCGTCCATCAGCTCGCCCACGTGGTCGATCATGCACATATCCCGGGAGTTCATGATGTAGGTCTCCCCATTCTCCTCATAGACGGGGAAGTATTCTCCCGGCCGCTTCTCCTCCATCAGGGCGTACTGATAGCGGCAGGGCTGGGCGCAGGCCCCCCGGTTGGAGTCCCGGCCCGTCATGTAGTTGGACAGCAGGCACCGGCCGGAGTAGCTGACGCACATGGCGCCGTGGGCAAAGACCTCCAGCTCCAGCTCGGGGGGCGTCTTGTCCCGGATCTCCCGGATCTCGTCCAGGCTGAGCTCCCGGGCCAGGATGACCCGCTTGGCCCCCAGTTGGTGCCATGCCCGGGCGGACTGGTAGTTGACCACACTGGCCTGGGTGGAGATGTGCCGCTCCACATGGGGGGCGTGGGCGGCGGCCAGAGCCAGGGTGCCCACATCGGCCAGGATGATGGCGTCCACCCCCAGGCTGTCCAGATATTCCAGCCACTCCGGCAGGCGGGCCACCTCATTGTTTCGGGGCATGGTGTTGCAGGTAACATGGACCCGGATGCCCCGGCGGTGGCAGAGCTCCACCGCCTCCTTCAGTGCTTCCGGCGTAAAGTTGCCGGCAAAGGAGCGCATGCCGAAAGTAGTACCGGCCAGATAGACCGCGTCTGCCCCATAGGCGGCGGCCATCTGAAGGCGCTCCATGTCGCCGGCCGGAGCCAGCAGTTCGATCTTCTTTCGTTCCATCAGGATCAGCCTCCCATCAGAGCGGCATAGGAGCCGCGCCTTTTCAACAGGTCGAGCGGGCCCCGGAAGTCGTTCCGGGGCCCGCTGTAAATCGTCAGCCGCCGCTGTAAAGCGCCTGGGTGGACATGAAGGAGGTCATCTCTCCGTAAGTGTTGAAGAAATGGTGCTTGTTGTCGTCGCCCAGGGTATAATAATAGTAGGAGGTGCTCTCCGGCTCCATAGCGGCCTTGATGGATTCCAGGCCGGGGTTGGCGATGGGGCCGGGGGGCAGGCCGGGATACAGATAGGTATTGTAGGGGGAGTCGATGGACTTGTCCGCCTCGGTGGGCACCTTGCCCCCGTTGAGGTAGGCCAGGGTGGCGTCGATCTGAAGGTAGCCGTTGGTGCCGGCGGAGGCACCGGGGTTGTTCAGGCGGTTGTAGATGACGGAGGCGATCTTCCCCTGGTCCTCACCGTCAGTCTCCTTTTCGATCATGGAGGCCACAGTGAGCACCTCGTGGATGGTGCGTCCGCTGTCCGCCACCTCCTGGCGCATCTCATCGGTGAACTGGGCGTCGAAGGTCTGAAGCATCTTGTTGATGGCGTACAGGGGATTGTGGGGCGTGTAGAACTCGTAGGTGGCGGGGAACAGGTAGCCCTCCAGCCGCTCGGGGTCACCCAGGGGAATGTCCTGGAGGAAGGAGAAGGCGTAGTCGTGGGTGGCCGCCGTCTCGTTCAGGTCCTCCACCGTGGCCACCCCCTTCTCCTCCAGGAGCTGGAAGATCTGGGCTACCGTGTAGCCCTCCGGGATGGTGACATCCACCACTGCCCGGGAGGCGGAATTGGCGCTGATGCCGGAGATCAGGGCGCGGTAGTCCATGTCGGAGTTCAGGGTAAAGGTGCCGGAAGAGGCGATCTTGTCCTTGCCGCCGGTGATGGCGGAGAAGAGCTTGAAGAGAGATTTGTACTCGATCAGGCCGTTGTCCTTGAGCATATCCACCACGTCGTCATAGCTGTCCTCCGGGGTGATGGTGACGGTGACGGAGTGCTCCTCCTTGTTCAGGGCCAGCACGTCGCTGGCGGCGATCCAGCCCACACAGGCCAGCAGAGCGGATACGCCGATGACGGCCACAGCGTAGAGCACGGCAAAGCTGGCGGAGCGGGCGGCGCTGCGCCGGCGCCGGGGGGCGGGGGAGGAGGACCGGCTGCGCCGGCCGGCCTCCCGGTAGTCTGAGTTTCTGCGTTCCTGAGGCATAGGGTCAGCTCCTAACAAAATTTCCTTCCCCGTGGAACCGGGGACAGGGGTGGGCCATAGAATGGTACAGAGGCGAGAGACCGGCGACGGTCTCGGCCGACTTTGAGTGAGGTGAATGTTTCATGTGCTTTGGAAACAACGGTTGCGGCGGTAACAGCTGTCTGTGGATCATCCTGATCCTGATCATCATCTGGGGCTGCGGCGGAAACAGCTGGGGCTGCAACAGTAACTGCGGCTGCAACAGCTGCGGCTGCGGGAACAACTGCGGCAACAGCGGCTGCGGCTGCGGCGACAGCTGCTGCTGAGGCGGACTACATCCGCTGGAGACAGGCGGGGCCCTCCGGCCCTGCCTTTTTCCTGCGGGGCCGGCGGACAGGCAGGGGCTCAGAAGCGGAGGACCCGTCGGTCCGTCACCAGAACATGGACCCCCAGGTCGTGGGGCTCTACCGGCAGACTCCGCTGGAGGACGCACTCCCGGCACAGGCCAACGGTGGTCCCGGAGAAGCTCTCCAGCCAGCGGTCGTAGTAGCCTCCCCCGAAGCCCAGGCGGCGTCCGCCCTCATCATAGCACAGAGCGGGGACAAGGGCAAGGCCGATCTCCTCAGGGCGGATCAGAGGGGCCTGCTCCGTGGGCTCCTGGATGCCGAAGTCGGAGATGGCCATGGGCAGCTCCGGGCGGTAGACCCGGCACTCCATCCCGAAGCCGGGGACTACCCGGGGCAGACAGACCGTCTTCCCCAGCTTGGTCAGCGAGGCGGCCAGAGAGCCGGTGTCCGGCTCCAGGCCGGCGATGCCCCAGAAGAGGAAAAAAGTGCCAGTCTGCCGGACCTCCGGCAGGGAAAGAAATGCCTGGAACATGGCCCGGTCTCCGGCCGTCCGCTCCTCCGGGGAGAGGGTGGTGAGCAGGCTGCGGACGGACTTACGCAGTTGTTTCTTCTGTTCCGCGGTAGTGGATGGCATGTTGGACCTCCTTTGCTTTTTCGGAGCCGGCGAGGATCTCGATGAGCTTGAGGGCAAAGTCAAAGGCGCAGCCGGCGGAGCGGGCGGTGATGATGCGTCCGTCCACTACCACAGGACACTCCGGCCGGACCACGGCGGAGCCCATCTCTCCCTCCATGCCGGGGTAGCAGACCGCGCTGCGGCGGTCCAGCAGCCCAAGGTGGGCCAGCAGGGTGGGGGCTGCGCAGATGGCGGCCAGATAACAGCCCACAGTGTGGGCTTTCTGGATCAGGGCCAGGGCGAACAGGTCCATCTGCATGGACTCCACGCCCCCCTTCCCTCCGGGCAGGAGCAGCATGTCCTGGGAGGAGAGGACGACCTGCTCCAGCGTCAGGTCGGCGGCAACAGCGATGCCATGCCCGCCAGCCACGGTGGCGGCGTTCAGCCCCACCAGGGAAACAGGCAGTCCGGCCCGGCGGAGCAGGTCGGCGGGGATCAGGGCCTCGGCCTCTTCAAAGCCTTCGGCCAGGAGAATATAAACCATGGGGAGCTCCTTCTTAATTCAGATTCAACAGGGGGGAGACCAGGGACCACACCTCCCGGTGGATCTCCTCCACCGTGCGCAGACGGCCGTCCCCCGTGACGCAGGGGATGACCTGCCAGCCCAGGAGCCGGGCAGCCTGGAGGGCGCTGTCCCGGCAGGCGGCCAGATAGTCGGGGTCCACCTCGTGGATGTCCCCCTGAGTGTGGGTGGCTGCCTCCCGGCTGCGGAGCAGCTCCAGGGAGCAGCGGGTAGGCATATCCAGATAGAGGACCAGGTCGGCCCGGGGCAGGCCCAGCTTGTCGTGCTCAAAGTCGTCCAGCCAGCCCAGAAAGGCGGGGCGCTCCTGGGGGGCGCACTTGGCCCCCTGGTGGACGGCATTGGAGGTAGTGTAGCGGTCGGTGAGGATCAGCCCCCCCTGGGAATAGTATTCCCCCCATACTTTTTTCAAAGAGGCGTACCGGTCCACCGCATAGAAAGCGGAGGCGGCGTAGGGATTCACATCCCCTGGGCGGGAGCCGAATTCCCCGCCCAGATACATGCGGATGAGGGCGGATGAGGGCTCTTGGTACTGGGGGAAGACCAGGCGGCGGAAGGGGGTGCCCGTCTGTTCCACCCGGGCGCACAGCGCCTGAAACTGGGTGGACTTGCCAGAGCCGTCCGTCCCCTCAAAGACGATCAGCTTTCCCGGCATCAGCTCCGGCCCCCCTTGCCCCGGAGGCGGGCCCCCAGAGATCTGGTCAGTACCAGAGGCAGCTTGGCCATCCGGCCGATGCGCTTGGGCTCCCGGCTCAGGCGGTAGGCCCACTCCAGCCCCATTCTGCGCCACTTCTCCGGTGCCCGGTCCACGTTGCCGGCAAAGACGTCCAGGGCGCCGCCCAGGCCGATGGCCAGCTTGGCGCCGGTGAGCGCGCCCCACCGGGCCATCCACTTCTCCTGCTTGGGCGCGCCCAGGCAGACGAACAGCAGGTCGGGAGCGGCCTGAGACACCGCCCGGACCACGGGGGCCTCGTTATCAAAGTAGCCGTCATGGGTGCCGCAGAGGACCAGATTGGGGTACTGGGCACAGATGCGGCTGCCTGCCTCCTCAGCCACGCCGGGCTTGGCACCCAGCAGGAAGAGGCGGCCCCCGATCTCGTTGAGCTGGGCCAGCATGTCAGCGGCAAAGTCGATGCCGGGTACCCGCTCCTTCAAAGGTGTGCCCAAAATTTTGGCGGAATAAACCACGCCGATGCCGTCTGGCAGGACCAGATCGGCCTCGTTCAGGATGCGGCGGAACTCTGGGTCCTTCTCTGAGGCCAGGATAAATTCAGGGTTGGGGGTCACCACATAGTGAAAGCTGCCAGAGCGGAGCAGGCCGGCGCCCGCCTGGGCGGCCTCCTCCCGGGTGAGGTCATCGAAACGGATGCCCAAAATATCTGTTTTCAAAGTGCTTCCTCCAGAACTTGAACAGAATACAGCCCGGCCGGGCAGCGGGCCCGGGGGCGGGATCATGCAGCATAACAGCCCTGCCCGCAGGCCAGGACCGGAAAAATATCGGGGATCTCCGCGATTCTCCGGGTATTATATCATGGGAAAACGGAAAAGTCTATGAAAAAGCACGGGAAAGACAAAGCGTGGTTGACGCCGGGGCTGAGAAGGGGCATAATGGAGAGAAAATGGGCAGAGGCCCGAGGAAAAGGAGGACAGGCATGAAACAGGTACTGTGGATTAACAGCTGTATGAGGGGGGCGGGACAGTCCCGGACGCTGGAGCTGTGCCGCACATTTTTGGAGGAACTGAGGGTCCGCCGTCCGGGGCTGAAGGTGGCGGAGCGGGACCTGACCAGGGCGGAGCTGCCCGTGATGACGGCGGAGCTGTCCCGGCGCAGGGAGGAGCTGGCCGCGGAGGGGCGGGAGGACCCGCTGCTCCTCCCCGCCCGGGAGATGGCCCGGGCGGATCTGGTGGTGGTGGGAGCCCCCTATTGGGATCTGGGATTCCCGGCGGCGCTGAAGGTCTATCTGGAGTGGGCCTGCACACTGGGGATCACATTTGGATACACACAGGCGGGGGAGCAGCGGGGGCTGTGCCGGGCAGAGCGGCTGATTTATATTACCACCGCCGGCGGGCCGCTGGAGGATCGGAATTTCGGATATGAGTATGTCAGAGGGGTGGCCGGGATGCTGGGGATCACCAATACCCACTGCGTCGCTGCCCAGGGACTGGATATCCGGGGCAATGACCCGGAGGCCATTTTGCGGGAGGCCCAGGAGCGGGCCGCCCGGCTGGCCGCAGAGATTTAAGAAAACACAGCCGCCAGTACGCTGGCGGCTGTGTTTTCTTCTGTGATGCGGCGGGAGTTCATGTCTCCACAACGAGATAGCCGTTGCCCAGCGCCCAGCAGCGCAGGCCGCGCGCCTCCAGAGCGGCGGTCCCGCCCCGGTCCAGCTCTGCCCGGATGGTCCGGGCCTCCTCCGGGGTGCGGACCGTGTACTGCACATAGGAGTTTACAGAGAAGGGGGTGCACAGAGCAGCTGCCTCCGCCAAGGGATTGTCAAAGGTGACGGAGGTCAAAACGCCCCCCTCGTAGAACTTGGAGAACCCCATGTTCTCATCCGTGACTGCGGTGATCTCTCCGTTCCGGACTATGACGCGGCATCCGGAGCCGCCGTAGACCGTGGCGCCGTCCGCCTCCTGAGACAGGACATCAAGCTGGCCCTGCTCAAAGACCCATAGCGGTCCGTCCCCCTGAGTGAGAACCTCCATCCGCTTGGCGTGCAGGCACAGGTGATAAAAGGTCAGAGAGAACACCACGATGGTCACCAGCACCACGGCCGACAGCAGGGCGGCCAGTCGCCCACGGGTGAACCGGAGGGAAGAAGCCTTTCGCTCCATTACTCATCAGCCTCCTGACAATAAAAGCTATGACATATTCGGGGGGAACTCTGTCCTCAGAATACCATACAAGGGGAAAAACTGCAAGGAGCCAGGGGGGCTTTTATCTTGTTTGCCAGGGGAAAAGCTGATATACTATACAATAAATCATTCGATCATTCCTCCGGCTGTGGGCCGGAAACAGGAGGACAGACCCTATGAAAAAACTGATGGTCCTGGATGGGAATTCCATTGTCAATCGGGCCTTTTACGGCGTGAGCCAGAACCTGACCACCCGGGACGGCCAGCCCACCAATGCGGTGTTCGGCTTTCTGGCCATCCTGAACAAGCTGCTGGACGAGTGCGAACCTCAGGCACTGTGTGTCACCTTTGACCGGAAGGCCCCCACCTTCCGTCATCTGGCCTATGAGGGCTATAAGGCCACCCGCAAGGGGATGCCCGACGAGCTGGCCAGTCAGATGCCCATCCTGAAGGAGGTCCTCGCGGCCCTGAACATCCCCATGTACGAGCTGGACGGATGGGAGGCGGACGACCTCATCGGCACCATCTCGGTGAAGGATACTGCTGCCGGGTGGGAGACCGTGGTGGTCACAGGGGACAAGGACTCCCTCCAGTTGGTGACAGAGACCACCACCGTCAAGCTGGTGTCCACCCGCATGGGCCGTACCGCCACCCGGGATATGACCCCGGAGACCTTTCAGGAGGAGTACGGCTTCGGGCCCATCCACATTATCGATCTGAAAGCCCTCATGGGGGATGCCAGCGACAACATCCCCGGGGTGAAAGGGGTGGGGGAGAAGACGGCCATGGCCCTGGTCCAGCGGTATGGATCCATCGACCTGCTGTACGCGGCCATGCCGGAGATTGAGATGGCCGCCGGCACCCCAGCCAAGCCGGGAGTGGTCAAAAAGCTGGCCGAGGGGGAGGAGATGGCCCGCATGTCCTATGATCTGGCCACCATCCGCACCGACGCTCCCATCGAGTTCACACCGGAGGCAAACCTGCGCCGGGAGCCGGACCGGGCCGCCCTGTACCAGCTCTTCCTCCGGCTGGAGTTTGCCAAGCTCATCGATAAATACGGACTCACCGCACCCCAGGGAGAGGGGGATACAGAGACGGCCCCGGTCACCGGAACCTGTGAGAGCGAGGTGGTGGAGAGCGGGGAGAGGATGGAGGAGCTGCTTGCCCTGTGGCGGGGGCTGGACCAGGTGGATGTGCTGGCTCTGCCCGGGCTGGACACCGTGTGCGTGGAGTGGCAGGAGAGTGAGAGCCTCTCCCGGGCGGCGCTGTTTTTTGCCGGCCGGCTGGACTGCCACAACCAGTTCTTGAGGGAGCTCTTCGCCCCAGGCATCCGCAAGGCGGCCCATGGGGTCAAGGAGATTTGGAAAGCCCTGCTGGACGAGGGGATCGAGCCCGGGGACTTCATCTTTGACACCGAAGTGGCGGCCTATCTCCTGGCCCCTACTGACGGCAGCTACGAGCTGGAGAAGCTGGGGATGACCTACTACAACCAGGAGTTCCCCAAGGCAGCCGCCTATCTGGAGGAGGGGGCCTTCGGCCCCCTGGCCGACCCGGCGGCCCCAATGGGCGCCCTGATATCCCACTGCGCCCTTATCGGGGCCCTCCACCAAACGCTGAGAAAGCGGCTGGAGGAGCTGGACCTGTGGACGCTGTACCAGCAGATCGAGCTGCCCCTCTGCCCAGTGCTGGCGGAGATGGAGCGGGAAGGGATGCTGGTGGACCGGGGGGCGCTGATCCGCTTCGGAGAGATGCTCTCCCAGGGGATACAGGGGGCCCAGGCAGCCATCTTTGCGCTGGCGGGGGAGGAGTTCAACATCAACTCCACCCAGCAGCTGGGCCGCATCCTCTTTGACCAGCTGGGACTGCCCCCGGTGAAAAAGACCAAGACTGGCTACTCCACCAACGCCGACGTGCTGGAGAAGCTGCGGGGCCAGCACCCTATCATCGAGACCATTCTGGAGTACCGGCAGCTGACCAAGCTGAAATCCACCTATGTGGACGGGCTCTCCAAGGTGATCGGGGCGGATGGGCGGATCCACACCTGCTTCCAGAACACGGTGACCGCCACCGGGCGGCTCAGCTCGGCGGAGCCCAACCTCCAGAATATCCCCGTCCGCACCGAGCTGGGGGCGCAGCTGCGGAAGATGTTCGTGGCGGGACCGGGCAAGGTGCTGGTGGACGCGGACTACTCCCAGATCGAGCTGCGCCTGCTGGCTCACATGGCGGAGGACGAGCACATGATCGGCGCCTTCCGTACCGGGGAGGACATCCACACGATCACCGCCTCCCAGGTGTTCGGAGTGGAGCCGGACCAAGTGACCGGAGAGATGCGCCGCCGGGCCAAGGCGGTAAACTTCGGCATCGTGTACGGCATCTCCCCCTTCTCCCTGTCCCAGGACATCGGGGTGTCGGTGGCGGAAGCCAAGGAGTATATGGATCGATATTTCCTGAAGTATGCCGGGGTGCGGGCCTATATGGACCGGGTAGTGGAGCGGGCCAAGGAGGAGGGCTATGTCTCCACACTGTTCGGCCGGCGGCGCTGGCTGCCGGAGCTGAAGTCCTCCAACTTCAATACCCGCTCCTTCGGGGAGCGGGTGGCCCTGAACATGCCTATTCAGGGAACGGCGGCCGACATCATCAAGCTGGCCATGCTCCGGGTGCGGGACCGGCTGAGTACGGAGGGGATGGAGGGCCGGCTGGTCCTCCAGGTCCACGACGAGCTGATCGTGGAATGCCCGGAGGAGGAACAGGGGCGGGTGTGCGCCCTGGTGGAGGAGGAGATGGAGCGGGTGATCTCCCTGTCTGTCCCTCTGCTGGCGGAGACTTCGGCGGGCAAGAGCTGGGCGGATGCCCACTGAGGGGAAAACAGAAAAAACAGGGGAGCCCGGACGGACCGTTCAAGTCCGTCCGGGCTCCTTGTTTTGAAAAGCTCAGTCCTTCTCACGCTCAAAGGAGAGGATGGCACCGTCAGAGGCGGCAATGTCGTAGCTGTACTCCATGCCGCCGGCCTTGAACTCCACCTGGTACTCCAGATGGTCGTCCTCCCACTCCCGCTCTGCCTCCAGCCTATAGACCTGGGACTGGGAGAGCCCAGCATGGGCCAGAGCGATGGATACGGCCTGGTCCTGGCCGATGTCGGCGGAGGAGGCGGAGGGATGTGGCTCCCTCTCGCTCTTGCGGATGTCCCCGGTGGCGCCATCTACCGTGTACTCATACTCGGTGGTATCCACCCAGAACTTGACCTCATACTCCAGACGGCCGTCGTCGTACTCCCGCTTGACCGACAGGGAGACCACATCCCCCTCCGTCAACCCGGCGTGGGCCAGGGCGGCCTCCTTCGCTCCCTGCTCACCGATGTCGGCGCCGGAGGGAGCGCCGCCGGAGGGGGCGGAGCCCCGGCTCTCCTGCTGGGATTTCACCACAGCCCCGGTGAGGGCGTCGATGTCGTACTCATACTCGCTGCCATTGGCATAGAACTCCAGCTCATAGACCATCCTTCCATCCTCATAGTCGAAGTCTATCTCCAGTACAGTGGCCTGGGCGGCGGAGACGCCGGCGTGGGAGAAGGCGGCAGCCTGGGCGGCTTCCACGCCGATGTAGGCGCTGTCGCTGGCCTGGCCGGAGGTCTGGATCATGCCGCTGCTGGGTAGTGTCTGAACGGAAGAGGAGCCGTCGCTGCCGCCGATGACGCCAATGTCCTCGGGGTCGGCGGGGCGGAAGGAGAAGAGGGAGGTATAGAGCAGGTTCAGGTCGTTGATGGGCAGACCCACCAGCTCCTCAAAGGTGTAAAGGCCGGAACTGCTGTCTGCGATGGTCTGGATCAGGGCCGCCTTGCCGGCGGAGATGCCGTACTCGTCCGCCTTCTGCTGGAGGGCATCATTGTGCTGGAAGGTCTGGGAGAGGATGGCCCCGTTCACCTGGGCACTGGCCAGGACGGCGTCCGCCTGGCTGGTCAGCTCCTGCTGGAGCCGGGCGCCCCGGGCAGTGTCCTCATCTTCCACCGTAATGAGGATGGAGTTGGCCAGCTCGTCCACATAGCCGTTTTTGACCAGGGAGCCCACGATGGCGTTCATGGCCACATCCAAGGGGGTCCCCTTCAGCTCCATGCCATCCAGGATATCCACCGCATCCTCGTTGGTGGGGGCGGCGGACAGCACCTTTTCCTGCCGGTTCACCGTCAGCTCCACACCGGGGTTCACGTCCAGGGAGATGATGGAGGCTACGGTGTTGGACTGGAGGTAGTAACCGACGCCACCTCCCGTCACAGCGAGCACAAGGCAGGCGGCAGCGGCCAGAGGGAGCCAGCGGTGCTTCTTGGGGCTGGCCCGGGCCGCCGTGATGGGGATCGCACCGCCCTGACGGGGGGCACAGCGGGAGAGGACCCCCTCCACATCGTTGGGGGCCGCGTGTTCCAGAGCGGCGCGCAGGCGCTCTTCCAACTGGCGTTCTGTCATCAGGCGTCATCTCCTTCCAGAAGCAGGTTCAGTTTCTTCAGGGCCCGGCGGTATTTGGACAGGACTGTGGCAAGGGGGAGCTCCAGCAGCTGGGCGATCTCCCGGTGCTTCAGGCCGGTGACCGCATGGAGCATGACCACCTGCCGCTCCTGCTCGGACAGGACGGAAAGGGCGGCGCGGAGGACGTGGCGGTCCTCCGTGGTGACATCGGGGGCCCGGGCGGGCAGGGCGGACCACTCCTCGTCGGTCAGCTCCTGGGTCTTCCCCCGCTCCCGCAGCCTCATCAGAGCCAGATTCCGGGCCACGGTGAGCAGCCAGGCCATAGGCTTGCCCTGGGGGCGGTAGCTGGCGGCGGTGTCCCAGATGCGGACAAAGGCGTCCTGTGTCACGTCCTCGGCGTCCTGGGGGTGCTTCAAGTAGGAGAGCACCAGACCGTAGACTACGGTCCGGGTCCGGTGATAGAGTTCCTCCAGACTGTGGGAATCCCCGGCTGCCACCCCCAGCAGCAGCGATTCCAGGTCCTCCCGGGCGGAGGGGGCCCCATATGTGGTTGTCAAAAGTCCAAGCACTGTCATGGACACATTCTCCTGTCATCCTTAAAATGCTTGAGACGGGCGTTTTATTGCATGCGGAACAAAAAAATCTGAAAGCGTCCGTACCCATAGGATATCTGTATTATAGCGGGAAAACCTCCTCCCCGCAAGGGGCGAAAATCTTCGGAGCCCCGCTCCAGCCGTCCAGGCAAAATGGGACCGCCCCCTTGTCTCGGGGGGAAAAGCGTGATATGCTGGATACATCTGAGACAGAAAAGGGGCGTACACACATGCAGACCATTGGATTTATCGGCACCGGCATCATGGGACAGGGGATGATCCGCAATTTGATGAAGGCGGGCTACCCGGTCCAGATCTACAACCGCACCCGGAGCAAGGCAGAGGCACTGGAGCGGGAGGGAGCGGTCTGGAAGGACAGCGCCGCCCAGTGCGCCGCCGGCTGTGGGGTAGTCATCACCATCGTGGGCTATCCCCAGGACGTGGAGGAGGTCTATTTTGGCCCCGGGGGACTGCTGGAGTCCGCACAGCCCGGGACGGTGCTCATCGACATGACCACCACCAGCCCCAAGCTGGCCCAGCGCATCTATGACCAGGCCCGGGAGAGGGGGCTGGACGCCCTGGACGCCCCGGTGTCCGGGGGAAATACCGGCGCGGCCAACGGGACGCTGGCCATCATGGCCGGCGGCGATGAGGCCGTGTTCCAAAAGGTGCTGCCCGTGCTGGAGACCATGGGGGAGAACATCGTGCTGGAGGGAGGCCCGGGCGCGGGCCAGCACACCAAGATGGCCAACCAGATCGCCATCGCCGGGGCGCTGGCAGGGGTGTGCGAGGCGCTGACCTACGCCAAGCGGGCAGGCCTGGACCCGGCGCGGGTCTATGAGACCATCCGTACCGGAGCGGCCCGGAGCGGCCAGCTGGACATCATTGCCCCCAAGGTGCTCAACGGGGACTTTTCCGCCGCCTTCTATCTGCGGCATTTTGTAAAGGATATGGGGATCGCCAGCCAGGAGTGCCGGGACCGGGGCCTGGAGCTGGAGGTGCTGGAGCAGGTCCTGGCCGACTGCCGGCAGATCGAGGCGGAGGGCCATGGGGGTGAGGGGACCCAGGCCCTGATCCGCCACTACCCCTGGGCCGACTGAGGTGGGCGTGCCGGTGACAGGGCGCTTTGCTCCCAGCCCCAGCGGGCGGATGCACCTGGGCAATTTGTGGTCCTCTCTTCTGGCCTGGCTGGCCGCCCGCAGCGCGGGGGGAAGGATGGTGCTCCGGCTGGAGGACCTGGACCCGGACCGCTGCACCCAGGCGTGGTGTGACCAGGTGATGCGGGACCTGGAGTGGCTGGGGCTGGACTGGGACAACGAGCCGGTGTACCAGAGCCGGCGGACCCCGGCCTATGAGGCGGCCTTCCGGCAGCTGGAGGAGAAGAGGCTGGTCTATCCCTGCTTCTGCACCCGGGCGGAGCGGATGGCGGCTTCCGCCCCCCACCGCTCGGATGGACAGGCGGTGTATGACGGGCGGTGCCGGCGGCTGACGGCGGAACAGCGGGAGGATCTGGCCAGGCAGCGGAACCCCGCCTGGCGCTTGGCGGTGCCTGACCGTGCCGGCTCCTTCCGGGACCTGCTCCAGGGGATGTATGAGGAAAACCTGCTCCGGGACTGTGGAGACTTCATTCTGCGCCGGTCCGACGGGGTGTACGCCTACCAGCTGGCAGTGGTGGTGGACGACGCCTGGATGGGGGTGACCCAGGTGGTGCGGGGCAGCGATCTGCTCTCCTCCACCCCGCGGCAGCGGTATCTGCTGGAGCTGCTGGGCTGTCCCGCGCCGGAGTACGGCCATGTGCCCCTGCTGCTGGCCCCCGACGGCCGCCGCCTGGCCAAGCGGGACCGGGACCAGGAGTTGGGAGCCCTTCAGCAGCGGTTTACCGCCCGGGAGCTGGTGGGCCGGCTGGCCCATCTGGCGGGGCTGATCCCGGAGGCGGCCCCTGTATCCCCGGAAGAGCTGGTACCCCTGTTCGCCTGGGAGAAGCTGCCCCGGCGGGATATCGCCATGGAGCCCTGGTAAAAGAGGCGGCGGTCTCGTTTCGAGACCGCCGCCGTGCTCTCTGCTTACAGCAGGAAGAAGCGGACAAAGGCAAATCCGATGAGACCGATGAGGCCGATCAGGACGTAGAGGAGAAAACGCTCCGCTGTCCCGGTCCCGGCACCCCAGCTCTGATCGATCTCCGGGTCCTCATACTCCTGCGTGATGTCCTCCCCCTCCTGGTCCAGCAGGAGAAAAGAGTCGGGGAGGCGGACATGCTCATCCGGGCCTGTCCCCAGGTCCAGCTGGTCCTTGGGGACAGCCAGGAGGAAGGTGTCCTCCTGCACCGGAAAGGTGACTGGGACCACCCGGTCCAGCCCCTGGGAGTCGTAGACCTCAAACTGGGCGGTGAAGCCATAGATCTCCCGGCAGCCCACCCCGGCGAAGAGCCAAAGGTCCTCGCTGCTATGGAGGAAGACCCCTCCGGTATAGGGGAAGGGGGAGTAGCTTGCGGAAACGAACTGATATTTTCCGTTGAGGCCCCGGTCCAGCTCCGCCACACCGTGGACGTTGTCCTCGCTGTCGGAGGTGAAGGACACATAGAGGGTGCCGTCCACCTCTGTGGCGGCCAGGGCCTCTATGGCGCAGCCCTCCAGATGATCGGTCCAGCCCAGATAGTCCTGGAGCCCCTGGGTGAGGGAGGGGAGGTCCCCACGCCAGTGGTACTCGCTGTCGTACACCAGAAAGATGAGGAGCAGGGCCACCACTGCCGACAGGACGGCGGCGATCAGCCGGGTGCGCTTCACCTTTTTTAGAAAGGCCAGAGCACGCTTGGGGGCCCGCACCACCGGCAGGCTGGCCTGCATAGCCTCCCGGTGCCGACGGCACTCCGGACACTCCTCCAGGTGGGCCTCCACCTGCCGGGTGGTCTCCTCCTCTGTCAGCCCCTCCAGGTAGGCGGGCAGCAGGTCCCGTACCACGCAGCAGTCCAGTTTATGTTCCATCCCTGTCACCTCCCATGATCCGAGCCAGCTCCTCTTTTCCCCGGTAGAACCGGACCCTGGCCCATACCTCGCTCCGGTCCAGGATGTCCCCGATGTCTCGGAAGGAGAAGTCACCGGCCAGCCGCAGATGGATGACCTCCCGGGTGTCCGGGTCCAGCTGCTGCATGGCCCGGTACAGGGCCAGCCGGCCCTCCCGCTGCTCCGTCTCCTGCGCTGGATCGTCGGGGGCGGCCTGACCGGCCAGGTGCTCCTCCTCCAGGGGAACGTTCCGCTTCCGCCGCTCCAGCTCCTTGTACCACAGCCGCTTGGCGATGGCGCACAGCCATACCTGAGGCGTGCAGTCCCCGCGGAAGGAGCCCAGCTGTCGGAGGGCCTGGCAGAAGGTCTCCTGGCACAGCTCCTCCGCCAGGTCAGCGTCCCGGCACAGGGAGAAGAGATAGCGGTACACCAGCTGGGCGTGCTGTTCGTACAGGTCTTCACCCCGGTGGGCCATGGCGGTCGCCTCCTTCCGTGTCCTTCTATCTATTGGTCCCAGGGACGGGACATTCGTTACAGGATCTGAGCGGAAAATTTTGGGACGCGCCCAGGCTCCTGATGGGGGACGGCCTTTTAGATATCAGAGAGGGGGCCGGCGTCCGCCGGCCCCCTCCGTCTGCTATGTGTCGCCGTAGATCTCCCGGGCCTGACGGAGAAATTCGGCGTCTTTGTCATCCAGGGCGTGAAGGCCGGCCGTCTCCTCCATGTGGTGGGTGAACTCGTGAGCCACCGTGGCGAAGAGCTCATCCTTCCACCCCTCCTCGTCCTCCTCCGGGAGCAGGGCGGCAAAGGAGCCGTAGTATAGGACGATGTACCGGCCCAGCATATCATGGCAGTATTCCCCCATGATGTACATCTCACCGGGGGGGAAATCAGGGTCAGGCAGGGCCGCCTCCTCCAGCTGGATGCCGCCGTCCAGCTCCTCAAAGAAGGCGTCGGGGAATTCCCCGACGATCTCCTCCAGCCAGTCCCCCATCTGCTCGTAAGTCGGTATCATAGGCCGCTCCTGTCCCCGGGGAGGGGCTGCCCAGCCCGGTAGATTTGAGACCATGATACCACGGGCGCCGGGGAAAAACAAGGGTCAGACTCCCAGGGCGAGGGAGATGAGCAGGTCCTGGAGCCATACAGGGGCTGCAGCGGCGGCCTGGCGGATGGCGGCTGTCACCGCGGCGGGGTCGGCCCCAGGGCCGAAGGTGAGAGCGCCGGAGGCGGCCTGGCTCCCGATGGCCAGGGGAGCGGAGGCGGAGCCGCCGATGGCGATCTGGGTGCCCACCGCCCCGCCGCCCACTGCGTAGGCGCCGAAGGAGCCGCCTCCCACGGACAGCAGGCCGATGGCCCCGCCGCCCAGGGCGGCCAGTCCCACCGCACAGGCCCCAATGGCGATGCCGCCCACGGACATCCCGCCCAGGGCCAGCAGCAGGCCCAGGGAGACCCCGCCCAAGCTGAACAGTCCCAGGGAGATGCCGCCCAGGGCGAAGAGCCCAACCGCCACGTTGCCCACGGCGAAGATCCCCTTGGCCACGCCGAAGCCCCGATCCCCCAGGCGGACGTGGACCAGAGGCAGGCCGAACAGGGTGCGCTGGCTCTTATACTCATAGTGCCAGCGAGGGTAATAGTTGTGGTTGATAATGGTGGTGGGGACTTCCTGGGCATAGGGCTCCGGCTCCCGGCCGGTGACCAGATAGTCCAGCGTGACATTGAAATATCGGGCCAGGGCGGCCAGGTTGTCCATGTCCGGCCGGCTGCTGCCGGCCTCCCATTTCTGGACCGCCTGCCGGGTCACCCCCAGCAGATCGGCCAGCCCCTCCTGACTCAGCCCTGCTTTTTTCCGCAACTCATAGAGACGGTTTTGAAATTCCATAGGGACTCCTCCTGGATCAAGTGATAAGACCGGCCGGCACGCCCCGGCGGCAAGAAGACCTTAGCAAAAAGAGGCGGACAGGGCAACCAAAAGAGGCATACAATTTGACAACTAACAGTTGCATCCGGGATTTTTTCAACTTTTTGGTCCAAAAACGGGAAAAGAGACAAACGTCCGCCGGGGCTTATCTTACCACAGCACACCGGGCTTGACAAGCGCGGTGGGCGGACAGAGCACGGGGAAAGGATTGACAAACACGATGCAGACCGCTAGACTGGGGAAGATGAAGTCCCGGGTGCTGGCGGCCCCGTGGCGTGAGATCGGGAGGAGAGCGCGGATGGAAGTGAGCTGGCTGCTGGTGCAGCAGATCGCCAGCATGGTGCTGATGGGTCTGGCCGGCTATGGTGTGGGAAAACTGAAGCTGATCACAGGGGAGCAGAGCCGGGTGCTCTCCTGCATGTGTATCTATCTGGCGGTGCCGTGCAGCCTGATGACCTCCTTCAACACGGCCATGGAGGCGGACAAGCTGACCGGCCTGCTGCTGGCCCTGGGGGCGGCAGTGCTGCTCCACCTGCTCTACCTGGCGCTCAATGGCTTGATGAACCGGAGCGGGCACGGACTTGCCCCGGAGGAGCAGGCGTCCGTGATCTACAACAATGCAGGCAACCTGATCCTGCCCATGGTAATGGCCATTCTGGGGCAGGAGTATGTGATCTACACCAGCGTCTATATCCTGGTGCAGAACATCCTGATGTGGACCCATGGCCAGAAGCTGATGGGGGGTGCCCAGCAGTTTGATTGGAAAAAGATCGTGACCACACCCGCCATCGCCGCCATCCTGGCGGGACTGGCGCTGTTCATCACCGGGCTGCGCCTGCCGGGGCCTCTGGTCACCGCCATGGAGGGGCTGGGCAGCTGCATGGCACCCCTGAGCATGCTGGTGATCGGGATCTTGTTTTCTGAGCTGGACCTGAAGCGGGTGCTCTGTCAGGGGCGCATCTACTGGGTGGCGGGGCTGCGTCTGCTGGTCTACCCCCTGCTCTCCATGGCGGTGCTCCTGGCCCTGCGGGTGCTGTGGCCCCACAGCGACGGGGACAACGTGCTGCTGGTCAGCCTTCTGTGCGCCATTGGGCCGGCGGCCTCCGCCATCACTCAGATGGCCCAGCTCTACCACAACCCCAACAGTGGGTATGTCTCTTCCATCAATGTGCTCACCACCCTGCTGTGCGCGGTGACCATGCCGGTAATGGTACTGCTGTTTCAGCTGGGACTGGACCTGCTGTGAGCAGAGGGCCGGGGCTTTTCCGGAGACCTGAGATCAGAAAAAAGCGCCTGGACCTCCTTTCTCAGAGGTCCAGGCGTATCTTTTTGGTTCAGTCCAGCTCCTTTGCCAGACGGTCCCGCAGCTGGAGCAGGGAGTCGAAGCGCCCCCAGAGGAGGGGCTCCAGCTCAGGAGTGGGGGGCAGCAGGTCGGGGACCATGGCCACCCGCATCCCCGCCCGGGAGGCGGAGAGGATGCCGTTTCGGGAGTCCTCCACCGCCACAGTGCGCTCCGGGGTGGTCCCCAGGGCCCTGCAGGCCATAAGGTAGATCTCCGGGTCAGGCTTGCTGTGCGCCACCTGATCCCCGGTGATGATGGCGGAAAAACAGGGACCCAGGCCGGTCATCTCCATCCGCCGCTCTGTCCGGGGGCGGCCGGTGGAGGTGGCCAGGGCGGTGGGGACGCCCCGGCTCCGCAGCAGCTCCAGCACCTCCCCCACGCCGGGCTTCATAGGGACGCCCTCCGTCTCCATCCGGGCCTGGGAGCGGGCGGAACAGGCCGCCATAAATGCGTCCTTGGGAAACTCCGCCCCAAAGAGATCTTCCATTTTCTGAAAAATGTCGGCACGGTTCTGGCCCACGAACTCCAGATAGGCTTCTCCCACCTGGGGCCAGCCCATTTCCCGGCTGACGGCCAGCCAGGTCTGCTGGGTGAGACGCTCGGTGTCGAACAGCACCCCGTCTACATCAAAGACGACGCCTTCTATCTTCAAGCCGGTCATACCTTCCCAATGTCCGTGCGGAAGTGCATGTCCTGGAAGGAGATGGGTTTGCAGGCGGCGTAGGCTTTTTTGATGGCTTCCTCCAGGTCTCCGCCCACGGCAGTCACTCCCAGCACCCGGCCGCCGGCGGTGAGGACGGTCCCGTCCTCACCCAGCTTGGTGCCGGCGTGGAACACCGTGGCCAGCTTTCCGGCTGCCTCCAGACCGGAGATGGGGTAGCCGCTCTGGTACTTCACCGGGTAGCCGCCTGAGGCCAGCACGATGCAGCAGGAGGCGCCGGGCTTCCAGCGGATGTCCATCTGGTCCAGGGTGCCGTCCACACAGGCTTGGAAAATGTCCATCAGGTCGGTGTCCAGCATGGACAAGAGGGGCTGGGTCTCCGGGTCGCCGAAGCGGGCGTTGTACTCCACCACCTTCGGGCCGTCCTGAGTGAGCATCAGGCCGAAGTAGATGACTCCCTTGAAGGGCCTGCCCTCCGCCTTCATGGCGGCCACTGTGGGCAGGAAGATCTCCTTCATGCAGCGCTCGGCGATCTCCGGGGTGTACTTGGGGGAGGGGCAGAAGGCGCCCATGCCGCCGGTGTTGGGGCCCTGATTGCCGTCGTAGGCCCGCTTGTGGTCCTGGCTGGACAGCATGGGGACCAGGTGCTCCCCGTCGCAGAAGGCCAGCACAGTCACCTCGGGACCCACCATGCACTCCTCGATGACCACGGTGGAGCCGGAGGCACCGAATTTGTGGTCCTGCATCATGGAACGCACGGCCTCCTCGGCCTCCTCCACAGTGGCGGCCACCACCACGCCCTTGCCCAGGGCAAGGCCGTCCGCCTTCACCACGATGGGGGCCCCCTGCGCCCGGACATAGGCCAGGGCTCCATCCATATCGGTGAAAGTTTCGTATTTGGCGGTGGGGATGTGGTACTTCTTCATCAGCTCTTTGGAGAAAGCCTTGCTGGCCTCAATGACAGCGGCGTTGGCCCGGGGGCCGAAGGCGGGGATCCCCGCCGCCTCCAGGGCGTCCACCATGCCCAGGGCCAGGGGGTCGTCCGGGGCCACCATGACGAAGTCCATCGCGTGCTCCTTGGCCCAGGCCACCATGGCCTCCACGTCCGTGGCCTTGATGGGCACGCACTGGGCCACCTGGGCGATGCCCCCGTTGCCAGGGGCGCAGTACAGCTCGGTCACCTTGGGACTCTGAGCCAGCTTCCAGCAGATGGCGTGCTCACGGCCGCCTCCGCCGACGACTAATGCCTTCATAAAAACACGACCTTTCAGCAAGTTAGGAATTAGAAGTTAGGAATTGTTCCGTCACGGACAGACTTTGTGATGGAGGAGAGCAGTTTTCTCAATTCTTCGCAGTCCGAATGGAGAGAGTCATATTCAGTGCGGGAAATGTAGTCGCAGGAATAGAGCAGTTCCAGCCAGTAGAGAGTCTCCGCACATTCCTTCAAGGCAATGTACAGTTTATTTAAGAAGTCCTTCCGGCTGCTTCCGTACTGAGCCTCTGCGATATTAGCGCCAATGCTGGTGCCGCTGCGCAGCATCTGCTTGGAGAGGACATATTCCTTCTTCTCCTCCGATAAATATCGGTAAGCAAAGACAATGCGCTTGGCAAAAGCAAGGCTTTTGGGCATCAGGATACGTTCGCTGCTCATAAATTCCTAACTCCTCATTCCTAATTGAATTAGTGATGGAACAGCCGAATCCCGGTAAACGCCATGACCATGCCGTACTTGTTGGCGGTGGCGATGACCTGATCGTCCCGGATGGAGCCGCCGGGCTGGGCGATGTACTGCACGCCGGACTTCTGGGCCCGCTCTACGTTGTCCCCAAAGGGGAAGAAGGCATCGGAGCCCACAGTGACCCCGGACATCTGGGCGATCCAGGCGGCCTTCTCCTCGGCGGTGAGCACCTCGGGCTTCACCTGGAAGGTGTTCTGCCATACGCCCTCGGCCAGCACGTCCTCGTACTCGTCGGAGATATACAGGTCGATGGCGTTGTCCCGGTCGGGGCGGCGGATGTTGTCCACGAACTGGAGGCCCAGGACCTTGGGATGCTGGCGCAGCCACCAGATGTCCGCCTTGCTGCCCGCCAGTCGGGTGCAGTGGATGCGGCTCTGCTGGCCGGCGCCCACGCCGATAGTCATGCCGTCCTTCACATAGCACACGGAGTTGGACTGGGTGTACTTCAGGGTGATGAGGGAGAGGAGCATGTCGTGCTTGGCCTGCTGGGGCAGGTCTTTGTTCTCGGTGACGATGTTCTGGAGCATCTCCTCGCTGATATCCAGGCTGTTGTATCCCTGTTCGAAGGTGATGCCGAAGATATTGCGGCGCTCGATGGGGGCGGGCTCATAATTGGGGTCGATCTCAACCACATTATAGCCTCCCTTGCGCTTGGCTTTCAAGATATCCAGGGCCTCGTCGGTATAGCCCGGGGCGATGACGCCGTCGGATACCTCAGCGGCCAGGAAGCGGGCGGTATCCCCGTCGCACACATCGGACAGGGCGGCCCAGTCTCCGAAGGAGCACAGCCGGTCGGCCCCCCGGGCCCGGATATAGGCGCAGGCGATGGGGGACAGCTCTCCCTCCGGGGCAAAGTAGATGCGCCGTTCTACATCGCTGAGGGGCAGGCCCAAGGCGGCCCCGGCGGGGGAGACGTGCTTGAAGGAGGCGGCGGCGGGCAGGCCGGTGGCCTTTTTGAGGGCCTTCACCAGCTGCCAGGAGTTCAGGGCGTCCATGAAGTTGATATACCCCGGACGGCCGTTGAGCACCTTCAGGGGCAGATCGCCCTCCTCCATGAAGATGCGGGCGGGCTTCTGGTTGGGGTTACATCCGTATTTCAGTTCCAGTTCTGTCATGATCTGCACCTCTTTTTCTCAGTTTGGGACTTTGGAGGCGGCGTGGGCCTGCTCTCCGTGCTTGTTGAGGATGACGGTCTCACGCTCCCCGGTGGCCAGGTGGATATACTGCACAAACAGGGACACCTTGTTGTCCTCATTCAGGCTGGCCCACACCTGACTGGCCAGGGTCTCAGCGTCAGGGGCGGAGACAGACACCCGGCGGGGCTCCCCCTCAAAGGAAGGGAGAGGTTCGGCATTCTCCTGGTAGGTGTGGATGAAGCGGCCCTCCCCAGCCAGGGGGGCGTCGTACTCATAGAAGTAGCGGTGGCTGCAGGCGGGGTCACCGTCGGCGGATTTCAGGATGGACAGGCAGAAGGAGCCGTCCTGGTCCACCACGCCGGAGATGCGGGGGGTATAGTTGGGGCCGTCGGGCTCATAGCACCGGGTGCGCAGGGCGTCGATGTAGCTCTTGCCCGCCAGCAGGCTGTCCCGGATGGTGTCGGTCTGGTCTCCGTTGGTGACCACCGTCACCTCCCCCACCCGGCGCACCGGGTGGTAGATGATAAGGGAGGGGTCCACCATCTTGCTCTCGTCATAGGCCCGGGTGCGGATACCGTCCCCGGTGGCCTCAAAGACGCGGTTACGGCTGTTCCCGCTGCGGCCCATGATGAAGTAGATGATGACCGCCTTCTGGCCATCGGCGGAGCGGCCCAGGACGATGCCACGGCCGGGGTAGGGGTGAGCTTGCAGGAGTTCATTTATATCAAGAATTTTCATGGGGATCCTCCTTGTTGTCCTCATTTGTGGATGATGGGGGAGACTTGTGATACCATGTGAGATAGCGGGACCCCAGGTGGATGAGCAGGGGGACCGCTCCTGCCAGCGTGAACAGCAGGCCAAAAAGACTGTAGAAATCACTGTAATCCAGGCTGCTGACGAGCAGAAGCAGGGCTCCGCCCAGAAGCAGAAAGCCGGAGGCGAGAATGGTCTTGGCGGACATGAGATGCTCCTTTCTTTCTCATACAGCGGCAAAAAGGGCGCACCGCGTTTCGGAAAACGGGTGCGCCCAGACGGTCGGCATGGTCCACAACGATGCTCCCTGTGGTCCATTCCACTTCCGTCAGTTACACCGCGTGTTTGATCTTTGTGTGGAGGCGTATTACAGGCAGTCCAGGATGCGGACCGCCCGGCCCTCCACCTTCAGCCGGTCCTGGCAGAAGAGGGAGACGGCCTGAGGCAGCAGCTTCCACTCGCACTGCTCCATGATGCGCCGCTGGAGGACCTCCGGCGTGTCGCCGGGCAGCACCTCAGCTGCCTTTTGCAGGATGATGGGGCCGGCGTCACACTCCTCCGTGACAAAGTGGACGGTGGCACCGGAGATCTTTACCCCGTATTCCAGAGCCTTCTCGTGGACGTGGAGGCCATAGCAGCCCACTCCGCAGAAGGAAGGGATGAGGGAGGGGTGGATATTGATGACGGCGTTGGGGTAGGCCTGGAACAGCTCCTCCGTGAGGATGGTCATAAAGCCGGCCATGACCACCAGATCGGCCCCCACCGTCTCCCGCAGCAGGCGGGTCAGGGCGGCAGTGTAGCCGCGGCTGTCGGAGAAGTCCCGCCGGGGGAGCACATAGCCGGGGATGCCGGCGTTCTTGGCACGCTCCAGGGCGAAGGCGTCCGGAGTGGAGGAGATGACGGCGGAGATCCGGCCATTCACCAGCTCTCCCCGCCCCTGGGCGTCGATCAGGGCCTGCAGATTGGTCCCGCCGCCGGAGACCAGGACGGCGATACGTTTGGACATAGCGAACCTCCGAGTGAGTTAGGAATTAGAAAGTTAGGGATTAAGAATTTGGAATGGATGGAGTGCGCCTGGGGCGCACGGTTTGAAATCGGTCCGGCGGAGCCGGAGACACAATTCCCAACTCCTCATTTCTCATTCCTAATGTGATCAGACCAGCTCCACGCCGGCCTCGCCGGGGATGACGCGGCCGATTTGATAGGCGGTCTCACCGGCCCCCTTCAGAACGGACAGAGCCTGCTCGGCCTGCTCTGCGGGCAGGGCCAGGATCATGCCGATGCCCATATTGTAGGTGTTGTACATGTCCCGCTCCGGGATGTCCCCGGTCTTCTGGATCAGATCGAAGATGGGCAGGCGGGGGAAGGTGCTCAGGTCGATCTGGGCGGTGAGCCCCTGGGTCATCATCCGGGGCACATTCTCATAGAAACCGCCGCCGGTGATGTGACTGACGGCATGGATGTCCACCCCGGCCCTCAGCAGGGCCTTCACCGATCTTACATAGATGCGGGTGGGGGCCAGCAGGGCCTCGCCCAGGCTCTTGCCGCCCAGATCCTCACGGGGCGTCTTCAGGTCGGCGTGCTCCACGTCAAACACCTTCCGCACAAGGGAGAAGCCGTTGGAGTGGACCCCAGAGGAGGCCAGGCCGATGAGCACATCCGCCTCGCTCAGGCGTCTGCCGTCAATGATCTTTTCCTCGTCTACCAGCCCGACGGAGAAGCCGGCCAGGTCGTACTCCTCCTCGGGGTAGAAGCCGGGCATCTCTGCGGTCTCGCCACCCACCAGGGCACACTCCGCCTGGCGGCAGCCCTCGGTGATGCCGGAGACGATGTCCGCGATGCGCTCGGGGTAGTTCTTGCCGCAGGCGATGTAGTCCAGGAAGAAGAGGGGGGCAGCGCCGCCGCAGATGATATCGTTGACAC
Source organism: Lawsonibacter asaccharolyticus (assembly GCA_003112755.1). Taxonomy (NCBI): domain Bacteria; kingdom Bacillati; phylum Bacillota; class Clostridia; order Eubacteriales; family Oscillospiraceae; genus Lawsonibacter; species Lawsonibacter asaccharolyticus. Next base: position 2,075,364 of record BFBT01000001.1, read on the forward strand.
ACATGGCCACGCAGTCGATGCCCACGGTGTCATGCTTATCCATCAGGAAGGCCAGCTTCAGCTTGGTACCCACGCCATCGGTGCCGGACACCAGCACCGGCTTCTTCATGCCGGTCAGATCAGGGGCAAACATGCCGCCGAAGCCGCCCAGGGTGCCCATCACCCCGGGGATATAGGTGGACTCCACCATGGGCTTGATGCGCTCCACCGCCTCATATCCGGCGGTGACGTCCACCCCGGCGGCGGCGTAGGACTCCGAATGGGAGTTTTTCATCTTAAAAACCTCCAAATCACTGTGTTAAAGCCTCGCAGACTTTCCGCCGAAAGCGGAAAGGACAACAAAGAGTCCGCAGGCGAATCCATTTCGCCGCAGGACATCATGACCCCTGGCCGTGGCGGCCAGGGCCGCCTTTCCTGTGGAAAGGCGAGGGGATATCGACGAGGAAGCGACGTTGCGTCCAGGGGGGACATCGCCCCCCTGGAGGGGCCTTATTCCCTGCCGTTCCAGCAGTAGGTGCAAACCTTGTCCCGGTCCAGGCCGATGGACTCCAGCAGTCCCTCCAGGGACTGGTAGCCCAGGGAGTCGAAGCCCAGCTTCTCGCAGATGGCCTTCAGCATGCACTGGCCCCGCTCAGTATGTACGTCGGCGTACTCCTCCAGATGCTGCTGCCCCTCATCTCCCTCCAGCTCCTGGATGGTGCGGCGGGCCAGCAGGTCCATGTCGGAGTTGCCCCGGGAGAAGTTCAGATACTTGCAGCTGTGCATGATGGGGGGGCAGGCGGAGCGCATATGGACCTCCTCCGCGCCGGACTCATAGAGGAATTCCACGGTCTCCCGCAGCTGGGTGCCCCGGACGATGGAGTCGTCCACAAAGAGGAGCTTTTTGCCCTCGATGAGCTCAGGCACCGGGATCTGCTTCATCTTGGCCACCTGCTTGCGGACATCCTGATTGGTGGGCATGAAGGAGCGGGGCCAGGTCGGGGTGTACTTGACGAAGGGGCGGGCAAAGGGCTTGCCGCTGCGGTTGGCAAAGCCGATGGCGTGGGGGACGCCGGAGTCAGGCACCCCGGCCACATAGTCCACCTTGGGCAGCTGGCCCCGGGCCACCTCGTCCCGGGCCATGATCTCCCCGTTGCGGTAGCGCATGACCTCTACATTGATCCCTTCGTAGTTGGAGTTGGGATAGCCGTAGTAGGTCCACAGGAAGCCGCAGATCTTCATCTCCTGGCCGGCGGGGGAGAGGGTCTCGAAGCCGTCAGCGGTGATGCGGACGATCTCACGGGGGCCCAGCTCGTAGGCGTCGTGGTAGTCCAGCTTGTGGTAGGCAAAGGACTCGAAGGAGACACAGCAGCCGCTGTCGTTCTGCCCCACCAGGACCGGCAGACGGCCGAGCCGGTCCCGGGCGGCGATGATCTCACCCTGCTCTGTAAGGAGCAGCAGGGTGAGGGAGCCATCGATCTCCTCCTGGGCGTGCAGGATGCCGGAGACCAGGTCATCCTTCTGGTTGATGAGGGCAGCGGCCAGCTCGGTGGAGTTGACCTTTCCGGAGCTCATGGCCATAAACTGATGGCCGTGGTCGGAAAAATACCGCTGGATCAGCTCCTCGGCGTTGTTGATGATGCCCACCGTGGTGATGGCGTACAGTCCCAGGTGGGACCGTACCAGCAGGGGCTGTGGGTCAGTGTCGCTGATGCAGCCGATGCCGCTGCACCCGTGGAAATCGGACAGATCCTTCTCAAACTTGGTGCGGAAGGGGGTGTTCTCAATGGAGTGGATCTGCCGCTGGAACCCATCTTTGGCGTCATGGATGATCATGCCGCCCCGCCGGGTGCCCAGGTGGGAGTGATAGTCCACTCCAAAGAAGATATCCAGGGTCACATCCTGGTGTGAAACTGCGCCAAAAAAGCCGCCCATGTGGTCCTCCTAAAAAGTTTAGAGTGAAGAGTTGCGCGTGGAGAAAAGGGAAAGAGGAGAACATACTCCCTCGCTCCCCACCCCCCTGTGCCTGCCCAGGGAGATCTATTTCCTGTGTTTGCGGATCAAAAGCCAGGCCAGGGTCCCCGCGCCCAGGATCAGCAGCGCCAGGAGCAGAAGGACTGGCCCCGGAGAGCCGGTCACGATTACGGCAGTGGGACCGTCCGCTGAGCCGATGATCCCCAAGGCTTATTTCCCCATCAGGCGGCGGGCCATCTCCTGGTAAGCGCCCTCCACGTTGCCCAGGTCCCGGCGGAAGCGGTCCTTGTCCAGCTTCTCCCCGGTCTTGGAGTCCCAGAAGCGGCAGGTGTCGGGGCTGATCTCGTCGGCCAGCACGATGGTTCCGTCAGAGGTCTTGCCAAATTCCAGCTTGAAGTCCACCAGGGTGACACCGCACTCGGCCAGGGTCTTCTTCAGGAAGTCGTTGACCTGGAAGGCGTACTTCTTGATGGTGTCGATCTCGTCCCAGGTGGCCAGCTTCAGGGCTACGGCGTGGTAGTCGTTGATGAGGGGATCGTGCAGGTCGTCGTTCTTATAGGAGAACTCGATGGTGGGGGCGTCGAACACGATGCCCTCCTCCACGCCGTAGCGCTTGGCGAAGGAACCAGCGGAGATGTTGCGGATGATGACCTCCAGGGGGACGATGGTCACCTTCTTCACCACGGTCTCCCGCTCGCTCAGCTCCTCCACAAAGTGGGTGGGCACGCCGGCCTTCTCCAGCTGGCCCATCAGGTAGTTGGTCATCTGGTTGTTGATGGCCCCCTTGCCGGTGATGGTGCCCTTTTTCAGACCGTCAAAGGCGGTGGCGTCATCCTTGTAGGACACGATGACCAGACCCGGGTCCTCGGTGGAATAGACCTTCTTGGCCTTGCCCTCATACAGCTGCTCGACTTTCTTCATAGTAGACCGTCCTTTCTTTTTCTCAAAAATCTAGTTGATCGGGAAGCAGAAACCTGCTTGAGATAGGAGTTGAAAAGCGGTGCTGGGGTGCCTAAAATGCGCGCGCAGCGCGCTCCATCACTCCGATTTCCTGTCTGGATCAAAGCTCTGCCTGGAGCTTGGCCTCCTTGGCGGCGATCTGCTCCGCCATCTTCTCCCGGGCGGCGTCCAGCTTGGCGGCCAGCACATCGTCGGAGACGGAAAGGATCTGGGCGGCCAGCACAGCGGCGTTCTTAGCCCCGTTGATGGCCACAGTGGCCACGGGGATGCCGCTGGGCATCTGCACGGTGGCCAGCAGGGCATCCAGGCCGTCCATGGCGCCCCCCTTCATGGGGATACCGATGACGGGCAGGGTGGAGTTCCCGGCGAAGGCCCCCGCCAGGTGGGCGGCCATGCCGGCGGCGCAGATGAGCACGCCGAAGCCGTTGGCCCGGGCACCCCGGGCGAACTCGGCGGCAGCGGCGGGGGTGCGGTGGGCACTGAGGATGTGGGCCTCATAGGGGATGCCGAACTCCTTCAGCTGGGCGCAGGCCCCCTGGACCACCGGCCAGTCAGAATCAGAGCCCATAATGACAGCGACTTTCTTCATAAAAAACTCTCCTTTCAGGATCCCGGCCGGGGGACAGGCGAAAAGGAGCGGCCCGGACCGCTCTCCCCGGGGAAAAGATTCAGGCCGCCCGCCTGGAACGGACAGCCTGGGATCGCTTACCTGTTATTTTTGGGCGCACAAATCCCCCCGCAGGATGCTGTGCTGCCGACAAATGGAAGACAGGCACACAAACATAGGAGGACCTCCTTGCCCAACAATGAATGGACTTTCATTTTATCGAAAAATCCCGATATTTGCAAGGGGGCAGGGCATTTTTGTCAGCTTCCACAAGGAGCGGGAGAAAAAATGACAAGGAAGTCGTCAGGACGGCGGGGGCGGGCTCACAGCAGGCCCGCCGTGACCAGGATGCGCTTGACCTCGTCGGCCCGCCGTGACCAGGCGGCGGCCGCACCGTAGTCCCGGCGGCGCTGATCCACCCAGCCCGGGTCCTCCGCCAGCGCCTGCTGGCACAGATGGAGGAACTCCTCCGGGGAGTGGGCGCCGTAGACCACATCGGGGAAGAGCTCCACCTGTTCCGGCCACAGCATGGATACGATGGGCTTGCCGGTGGAGAGATACTCATAGAGCCGGGGCGGGACCACGTCGTTATAGGGCTGGCTGTCCCGCAGCAGGTCCAGCAGAACCTGGCAGCGGCCCAAATAGTCGGGGACCTCCACCAGCGGGCAGGGGCCGGCCAGCATCACATTGGACAGGCGGGAGAGACGGCGCAGCAGAGGGTTTTCTTCCCGGCGCCCCAGTAGCAGGAAGGTCCAGGCGGGCCGGGCCTGGGCGGCATAGAGGATGGGGGTCAAATCCAGGTCGGCATGGATGGTGCCTGCCCAGCCCAGCAGGGGCCCGGGCAGGTGGTCCAGCTCCCCCCGACGCCCGGCGGAGCCCGCGGCGGCGAAGAGAGGGTAATTCACCCCGTTGGGAAGCAGCGCGATGTTGCCGCTGCACGGGGAGAGGCGGTCGGCCAGCCCTGGGGAAGCGGCAAAGACCACGTCCGCCGCACCAGCCAGACTGCCCTCCCACCGGTCGGGCAGCTCGTCCCACACCTGGTCGCAGTCGTAGACCAGACCGTCGTACTCCAGCGCATCCAGGGCGTGGATATGGACAGGGGAGGTGGTCCACAGAAGGGGACGGCGGAAGCGGTGCCGGGCCAGCTTGTCGGCGAGAAAGCGGATCTGGCGCTGCCGGGAGAGCCGGAACAGCCGGTCGTGGCGCTCATCCACAGGGAGGGCGGGGGGCATGGTATAGACGGTGACGTTGGGGCGGACCTTCCTGCCCGGCTGGCGCCAGCGTTGATCCAACAGTCCGCCGCCGGGGCAGAAGTAGAGGACCTGGGCGTCCTTGAGCCGGGTGATCAGGTGCTGGGTCCGGCCGGGGGTGGGGCTCCAGGGCTCGGTGGAGAGACAGACGACTTGCTTCAAAAGGGAGGACCTCCCGTGTTCTCATGATCTAACAAAAACGGCTTGCCTCGGGCCCGGGAGCAGGGTATAATATCCCTGCCGGCCGGTCGGGCTTTGACCGGTCATATCTCACTTTATTATAGTCCCGGGGCCCCGGCGGGTCAAGGGAAGGAAAGGCAGGAAGTTTTTCCATGTTATCCGTGCTTCAGACATTGGATGGAGGGGCCTTGCTCTGGATCCAGGAGAACCTGCGGGGACTGTTGGACCCCATCGTAGAGGGATATACTACACTGGGCAACACCGGCCTGATGTGGATCGTGCTCTCTCTAGCCATGCTGTGCTGGAAGCCTACCCGGAAAGCGGGGGTGGCGGCCCTGGCGGCCATGGTGCTGGGGCTGCTGTGTACCAACGTGGTCCTCAAGCATGTGGTGGCCCGCCCCCGCCCCTGGCTGGATGTGGCGGGGCTGGTGCCGCTGATCCAGGAGCCGGACCCCAACTCCTTTCCCTCAGGGCATACCTGTGCTGCCTTTGCGGCAGCATCCGCCTGGTGGCGGGCGCTGCCCAGGAGATGGATGAGGTGGACCGGGCTGGTGCTGGCGGTGTGCATGGGCCTGTCCCGCCTGTATGTGGGGGTCCACTACCCCAGCGATGTGATCGCAGGGGCACTGGTAGGCCTGTTCTGCGGCTGGGCGGCCTGGAAGCTGCTGCAGCTGTGGGAGGAGCGGCGGGGATCTAGGCTCCGCTGAATTGCCATAGAGGAGCGCAGAAGCGCCGCCCGGCATCTAAACAGATGCCGGACGGCGCTTTTCTCTTGGGAGTTTATCCCCGCTTTCGCAGCAGGAAGGTGACCAGAAAGATGCCGGCCAGATACAGGGTGATGGAGGCGCCGGCGGAGGAACCGATGTAGTAGGAGGTCATCAGCCCGGCGATCCCGGCGCCCACCGCGAAGAGCAGGGAGCACAGGTGGTATTGGAACATGTTCCGGGAGATGTTCCGTGCCGCGGCGGCGGGGAGGACCAGGAGGGAGTTGATGACCAGCAGGCCCACCCAGGTCATGGACACCGTGACCACCACGGCGATGGCGGCGGAGAACAGGGCCTCCTGCCAGAAGACGCGGACCCCGCGGCTGTCCGCCAGGGCGGGATGGACCGCGGAGAGCATCAGGTGGTTGAAGGACAGACCCCACAGGGCCAGGACCAGCAGCAGGATCAGGGCCAGCAGGCCGATCTTGCCGGGCTCCACCGAGAGGATGTCGCCGATGAGCAGACTGTTGAATTTGGTAAAGGAGCGGCTGCCCAGGGTGGAGATGAAGATGCCCAGTGCCACCGCAGTGGAGGAGAAGACGCCGATGACCGTGTCGCTGGCCAGCCGGGTGCGGCGGCGGACAAAGTTGAAAAGCAGGGCAAAGACCAGGGAGAAGAGGACGGCGGCCCAGGTGGGCTCGGAGAAGCCGCAAAGGGCACCGATGGCCATGCCGGTGAAGGCGGAGTGGCCCAGGGCGTCGGAGAAAAAGGACATCCGGCTGTGGACCACCATGGTGGACAGGATGCCGAACAGAGGGGAGATGACTAGCACCGCCAGCAGGGCGTTTTTCATGAAGTACATGGAACCGGGCTGGGCCCACTCAAAGGGCAGCAGGTCCACCAGTGCGTACCAGAGCTCCATCATGCCTGTCCCCCTTTCCCCACCCGCAGGTGGAAGGTCTCATAAAATTCCGGGGAGGAGAGCACCTCGTCCGGCGGGCCTGACTTGAGCACCCGGCGGTTGAGGAGGATAACCTTGTCGGCGAACTGGCCCAGGGTGGCGAAGTCGTGGGTGGACAGGAAGATGGACAGGTCATAGCTGGTGCGGATCTCATCCAGCATCTCCAGCAGCTGGTGCTCCCCCTCGATATCCACACCGGACAGGGGCTCGTCCAGGATCAAAATATGGGGCAGCGGCTCCAGGGCCATGGCCAGAAGCACCCGCTGGAGCTGGCCGCCGGACAGGCCTCCCATGGGCTTGTCCAGCAGGTCCTCCCCATGGACTCGGGCCAGACAGCGGGCCACCAGCTCCCGGTGGCGCCTGGGCACGGGCAGGCAGACAGGCCAGCGGGTGACGGCGGCGGCGAAGAAGTCCAGTACGCTCACCGGGTCCCCCCGGTCAAAGCTGGGGGACTGGGGCACATAGCCGATGAGGGGGCGGGTCCCCCGGGCGGCGAGGGGAGCGTTGGCCCCGTCGGACAGCCGGACGGCAGGCCCGCCGGCAGGGGAGAAGGTGATGGTGCCGGAGTATGGCATCTGCCCCAGGATGCTGCGGAACAGGGAGGACTTGCCCGCCCCGTTGGGGCCGATGAGGGCGGCGATCTCCCCGCAGTGGAGGTGGAAGGACACATCCTCCAGGATGTCCTCCCCTTGGATGTGGACCGACAGGCCCTCCAGCTTCAGGCAGCAGGCGTCGGAGCAGCCCCCGGCCAGCCTGCCGTGCTTGATCTTTCTCACAGCTGATCCAACTCCTCTCCCCCGAAGAAGGATACGATGGTGTTCACGTTGCTCCGCACGCCTTCCAGATAGGTGGACAGGTCCCCCTCCTCCGGGCCGTCCATGAGCATGGTGAGCTGGGCCACCTGACAGCCGGTTTCCCGGGAGATGGCGTTGGCGGTGGCGTCGGAGCCGTTGACCTCGGTGAAGATGACGGGCAGCTGGTGCTCCTTCACCAGCTGGGTGATCTCATTGATCTCCATGGCGCTGGCCTCGCTGCCCTCCTCCTCCTCGATGGAGGCCAGCAGGGGCAGGCCCAGTGCCTGGGCAAAGTAGCGGAAGCCGTCGTGGAAGGTGATGAGGGCCGCGCCTTCTGCCCCCTCCAGGGCCTGGGTGCAGTCGCCGGCAAAGCTGGGCAGCTGGCCGGCGGCCTCCTCCCCATTGCGGGCGTAGGCGTCTCCGTGGTCCGGGTCCGCCAGGGCGAAGCCCTCCTGGAGATTGCGCACCATGACGGCGGCGTTTCCCGGGTCCATCCAGTAGTGGGGGTCCCAGTGGCCGTGGTCGTGGCCACCGTCTCCCTCCTCGTGGATGTGGTCCGCGTTTTCAAGCAGCGCCACCCCCTGAGAGCAGTCGATGACCGCCGCGCTGGAGGCGGCCAGGGCGTCATCCATAAAGTCCTCCAGCCCGGCGCCGTTCATGGCGATGACATCCGCACCCTCGATCTTTTTCATGTCGTCCACCGACAGGGTATAGTCGTGGAGGCAGCTCACAGAGCCGGTGTTCAGCCGCTCCACGGTGACGCCCTCCACGCCCTGGGCAACGGTCCGGGCGAAGAGATAGACCGGATAGGTGGTGGCCAGGACGGTCAGCCCCTCCTCCTGGGAGGAGCCCGAGGGGGCCTGGGTGCAGCCGGGAAGCAGGAGCAGGACGGACAGGAGCATGGATAAAATGGGTCGTTTCATGGGATACCTCAAATTTCATCAGAGTGGATCGAATCATATTATTATAGCGCGATGGCGGGGATTTGTAAACGGATAGCGGGGAAAGTCTCTTTTTGCCCCGGCAGAAGGGAGAAGAACACTCCGCCCGTCAGGGCTCAGAAGGCGCCGGCTTCGTCGCCGAACCAGGTCACCAGCAGGTCCACGCAGGCACCGTAGGACTGGATGCCCAGATCTTGGCCGTTGCTCTTCAGAAAGGTGTCAAAGGTCTGGGCAGCGGCCTCCTCCACGGGGGACTCCAGAGCACGCCAATAGGCGTTGTTGTCCTCCCAATCGGTGGACAGCTCCGGTGTAAAGGAGGCCGCCGCGATCTGATACCACAGATCCGGGGAGACGGCGTAGAGGGCGTTGCACAGCTGGATCAGGCCCATCAGCCATCCGGAGTACTGGAACACCGGATCGCCGCAGGACACCGCCGCGGCGATGCCCACAAAATTGGCCTCCAGCTCGGAGAAGACCATCCGCTGGTGGGACATCTCGTGGGCGATGGTGGCCGGCACCAGGCAGGCGGGAGCGTCCACGTTGACATTGGCCTCGCCGGTGAAAGGGAAGTAGACGCCGGTGAAGCCCATCATGCTCTGCAGCCGGGAGAAGAACATGGGCTTGCAGGGCACGGAGGGCATAGCCAGACAGGGGAGCTTCTGCTCCAGCTCCTCATAGACGGAGACTCCCCGGCGGAAACAGTCGTCCAGATCCTCAGCGAAGTGGCCCTCGCTGTCTCGGACCATCTGGGTGGAGAGGTCTGCGGCCTGGCAGGCAAAGTACAGCGTGACCTGGGCCAGGGTGGACACGGTGTAGGGCCGGGTCTCCAGACCGCTCTTTTCTGCGAAGGAGGCGGAGTAGTAGCCCGCAGACCAAAGCCAGCAGTAGCCGGTCCATACCCAAAGCAGGGCACAGAGCAGGCAGACCAGCCGCCGGCCCAGCTCATGCGGAGCGTGGAGCCGGACGGCCAGCACCGTGCCGCGGATGAGGCAGAGAGCGCAGGCGGTGAGAAAGACCGTGACCAGCACCTCCGCCAGGGAGAAGGGAAGCGGGGCAGACAGGCGGCCCAGAAGCTGCTCCGCCGGTGCCATGACATGGATGACCCAGCCGTCCATCAGGGCCTGACGGCCCCGAAACAGGTAGAAGAGAAGAGAGAGCAGGACAGGGGGGAGCAGGGGTAGGAGCGGACGCAGGCGGCGGGTGGTTTTTTCCTTGGTTTCCATGGGACCTCCTGGGACGGGTCAGATCAGGACGGGGCCGGTGGTCCACTCCAGTCCGCCGGGGCGGGGAGTGGAGAAACACAGGCCGTACAGGTCGGTGCAGCGGGCCTCCAGCTGGAAGAGTCTGCGGCCCGGCCCGTCCAGGGACCGGGCGTGGGCCGGCTTGGTGAGGATGGGGAGGGAGGCCGCTCCCTTCATGGCCCGCAGGAGCTCCTGCCCCCGTGGGGTGAAGCCCAGAACCCGGAGGTAGGGCGGGGCAGCCGGGCGGTCGGCGGCGGTCAGGCCCAGGAAGGCCCACAGCAGGAGACGGCGCAGGCGGGCGTGGGAGTACCGCTTGGTCTTGGCCAGGGTGAGAAATTCCTCCACAGACAGGGCCCTGCTTCCCGCCTGGACGAGCCGGGCAGGAAGCCCCTCCTCCACACCGGAGTCCGGGAGGAGGGCCCACTCCGCCTGGGACAGAGAGCGGACACGGGCCAGGAGGGCACGCTCCAGGTGGGACAGGGAGGCGGGCTCCAGCTCCTCCGGCCAGGGGGCGGGCAGGAAACAGTCTGCCAGGTCCCGCCGGCCGGCGGCAATCCACTCCCGGAGGATGGAGGCGGAGGCGAAGCCCTCCGCGGGGCGCGGGGCGTCGTGGCCCGCTCCCTGGCGGGGGACCGCCAGCACCTGGGGGGACCAGCCCAGGGCGGAGGCGGCCCGCAGGTACTCCACCCCCAGGTTGTCATTGGGACGGGAGAGGACCTTCGCCCGCTCCGATCCCAGCAGGGCCGCCACCACAGCCTGGCGGCAGGCGGCGAAGGGCATCCCTTCGTCCAGAAAGCGGCTCAGGCCCGCCCGGTATGCCTCGCTGTCCAGGCAGGCGGCCGCCGCGGCCAGGGCGGCCGGGTCCCCGCTCTCGCTGCCGAAGGAGAGGACGTCCACCACGCCGCAGGCCCGGAGCAGGGCAACGGCGCCCGTAGCAAAGGACTCGGCGGAGGAGGCCGCCCACACTGTGGGCAGCTCCAGCACCAGGTCCGCCCCCCCGGCCAGGGCCCAGCCCGCCCGGGTCCACTTGTCCGCTGCGGCGCAGGCGCCCCGCTGGACCCAGTTGCCGCTCATGACAGCGACGACGGCGCAGTCCGCACCCAGGAGCCCCCGGGTGCGGGCGATCTGATAGGCGTGGCCAGTGTGGAAGGGATTGTATTCGGCTACGATACCGGCAGTTTTCAAACGGAACGCCCCCTGTCTGATAGGATGTCTGTATGGAGATGCTTGAAAAAATGTATGATGAAATCCAAAAAAATGGTTGTCCTCCAGGGGAAAAAGCAGTAGAATGATTCCATCAGGTACAGATACAGTTTAGTACATTCCGCCCAGATAGGCAACAAAAACTGTGAAAAGGAGATCGTTTCCCATGAATATTCTGGTCATCAACGCCGGCAGCTCCTCCCTGAAGTATCAGCTGCTCAACCCCGAGACCCAGCAGGTGCTGGCCAAGGGCCTTTGCGAGCGCATCGGCATCGACGGCAAGTTCACCTATAAGCCCCAGATGGAGGGCAAGCAGGTGCTGGACGCTATCGACATTGCCATGCCCACCCACTCTGAGGCCATCCAGGCTGTGCTGGACGCCCTGGTGGACAAGGACAACGGCGTGATCGGCTCCATGAAGGAGATCGACGCGGTGGGTCACCGGGTGGTCCACGGCGGCGAGGCTTTCAACCAGTCTGTCCTCATCACCGACGAGGTGATGAAGGCTCTGGAGGACTGCATCCCCCTGGCGCCTCTCCACAACCCCGCCAACATCACCGGCATCAACGCCTGCACCGCCGTCATGGGCAAGGACGTGCCTCAGGTGGCCGTGTTCGACACCGCCTTCCACCAGACCATGCCCGCCAAGGCTTACATGTACGCGCTGCCCTACGAGTACTATGAGAAGGACAAGGTCCGCCGCTACGGCTTCCACGGCACCAGCCACAAGTACGTAGCCGGCCGCGCCGCCGCCATGCTGGGCAAGCCCATCGAGGAGCTCAAGCTGATCTCCTGCCACCTGGGCAATGGCTCCTCCGTCACCGCTATCGATGGGGGCAAGAGCGTGGACACCACCATGGGCTTCACCCCTCTGGCCGGACTCCCCATGGGCACCCGCTCCGGCGACCTGGACGCCGGCATCCTGGAGTATATCATGGGCAAGTACGGCTATGACATCAAGGAGATGGTGTCTATCCTGAACAAGAAGTCCGGCGTGCAGGGCGTGTCCGGCGTGTCCTCCGACTTCCGTGACCTGGAGAACGCCCACAAGGAAGGCAACGAGCGGGCTGGCCTGGCGGTGGATATGTTCAACTACGGGGTGAAGAAGTACATTGGCGCATATGCCGCCGCCATGGGCGGCGTGGATGCCATCATCTTCACCGCCGGCGTGGGCGAGAACTCCGCCTCCCAGCGCCTGGCCATCGCTTCCGACCTGGAGTTCATGGGGGTCAAGATGGACGCCGAGGCCAACAGTGTCCGGGGGAAGGAGACCGTCATCTCCGCCGCCGACTCCAAGGTGAAGGTGCTGCTGATCCCCACCAATGAGGAGCTTATGATCGCTATGGATACCGCCGCCATCGCCAAGGGCTGAGCGCGGTCCTGAAAACAAAAAACGCCCGGCAGTCACAGACTGCCGGGCGTTTTTTGATGTCGTTCCGGGCCCCTTTTTGTGTCCACACGCTCTTGGGGAGAAAGATGGCGGCGGCAGCGCCGCCAGAGGGACGCAAAAGGACTTAGGGATCTTTACAGGGCGGACAGGACCAGCTGCTCGCCGTCGGAGGAGGCATCCAGCCGGGCGACCGGGTGCTGCCAGCTGTCGATGATGCGGGAGGCGATGGCATCCTCCAGCTCCTTCTGGATCAGGCGGCGCAGGTTGCGGGCGCCGTAGGCGGCGGAATAGGACTTTTTCACCAGATAGTCCAGCAGGCTGTCCTGCCAGGTGAAGACGATGCCCTTCTCGGCCAGGGAGTCCTGGAGCTCCTGGAGCATCAGGGCGGCGATGGCCTTGAAGTTGTCCTCTGTGAGCTGGTTGAAGTAGACGATCTCGTCTACCCGGTTGATGAACTCGGGCCGCAGGAACTCCTGAAGAGCCTTCATGGCCCGCTCCCTGCCCTGTTCATTGGCGGTGCGGGCGAAGCCCACAGAGCCCGATTTGGTGTTGCTGCCGGCGTTGGAGGTCATGACGATGACTGTATTTTCAAAGTTCACCGTCCGGCCGTGGGCGTCGGTGATCCGGCCGTCATCCAGGATCTGGAGCAGGATGTTGAGCACGTCAGGGTGGGCCTTCTCGATCTCATCGAAGAGAATGACGGAGTAGGGCTTGCGGCGGATCTTCTCTGTCAGCTGGCCCGCCTCGTCATAGCCCACATACCCCGGGGGGGAGCCGATGATGCGGGAGACCGCGTGCTTCTCCATGAACTCCGACATGTCCAGCCGGATCAGGGACTCCGGCGTGTTGAACAGGTCGTGGGCCAGCTGCTTCACCAGCTCGGTCTTGCCCACGCCGGTGGAGCCCACAAAGATGAAGGACACCGGCTTGCGCTTGGGGCTGATGCCCACACGGCCCCGCCGGATGGCGGAGGAGACGGCGTGGACCGCCTCATCCTGACCGATGATGTGCTGCTTCAGCCGCTCCTCCAGCCGGGCCAGGCGCTGGTACTCACGTTCCTGGATCTGGCTGGCGGGGATCTTGGTCCACAGCTCGATGACGTTGGCCAGATGCTCCAGCGTCAGGGCGGGGGTGGGGGCGGCGTCCAGCTGTCCCTTCTCCTGCTCCAGCCGAAGCTCCTGGCTGCGGATGGCGGCAAGCCGGGCATAGGACTCCTCGGTGGCGGCGGCCATCATGACCTCTTTCTCCTTGTCCAGGTCGGCCAGCTCCTTATCCACCTCGGCCCGGCGGGCCAGAGTGCGGTTCTCCAGGTTCACATTGGAGCAGGCCTCGTCGATGAGGTCGATGGCCTTGTCGGGCAGATAGCGGTCGGTGATATACCGCTCGCTCATGGTGACGGCCAGGCGGCACATCTCAGGGGAGATGACGACCTGGTGGTAGGCCTCGTAGTAGGGGGCAATGCCCTCGATGATCTGCACGCTGTCCTCGATGGAGGGCTCCTCCACGATGACGGGCTGGAAGCGCCGTTCCAGGGCGGTGTCCTTCTCAATGTGCTTGCGGTACTCATTGAGGGTGGTGGCGCCGATGACCTGGAGCTCCCCCCGGCTCAGGGCGGGCTTGAGGATATTGGCGGCGTTCATGGAGCCCTCGGCATCGCCGGCGCCCACGATGTTGTGGACCTCGTCGATGACAAGGATGATATTGCCCAGCTTTTTGATCTCCTCAATGAGGCCCTTCATCCGGCTCTCGAACTGGCCGCGGAACTGGGTGCCCGCCACCAGGGCGGTGAGGTCCAGCAGATAGACCTCCTTGTCCAGCAGCTTATAGGGCACGTCGCCCTTGGCGATCTTCATGGCCAGCCCCTCGGCGATGGCGGTCTTGCCCACGCCGGGCTCGCCGATGAGGCAGGGGTTGTTCTTCTGGCGGCGGTTGAGGATCTGGATGACCCGCTCCAGCTCCCGCTCCCGGCCGATGAGCCGGTCCAGCTTGCCCTCCTGGGCGCGCTGGGTCAGGGAGATGCAGTAGTTCTCCAGAAACTTCCGCTTCACGGGGCGCTCCTGCCCCTTGCCGCCGTTCTTGTCCGGCCGGGGGGCGGCGTCCTTCTTGGGCTCGGCGTCCCCGCCGGCGGCGGCGCCGAAAAGCTGGTTCAGGAAGGGGAAAGTGGCGGTGCGTCCGTCGTCCTCGTCCCCGTCCTCCCGGTCCTGGGGCATCAGTCCCTCCATCCCCTCGGCCCCGCCGAAGGCGGACATCATCTCACTGGTGAGGTTTTCCAGGTCCTCGTCGGTGATGCCCATCTTCTGGATCATGTCGTCGATGGGCTTGATGCCCAGCTCCTTGGCGCACTTGAGGCACAGTCCCTCATTCTTGGACTGGCCGCCTTCCAATTTGGTGATAAAGACCACCGCCACATGCTTGTGGCAGCGGCTGCACATGGTGGGCTGCATCTATGCAAACACTCCTTCCGGGAGAGAGAAATTTTTTGGAACAAAGACAGGATAACCCCGAAATGTGAACTTGTCGTGAATTCGCAAGAAAAGGCTGGGCACACAGAGAGAAACTCAACGAAAGAGCAGGGGCGCCAGCAGGGAGAGAGGGGTGTGGGTGCAGAAAAAGCGGAGGAGCACCGTCCCCTCCACCGCCTCCTGGGAGATCAGGGAGCCCCTCAGGAGCCAGCAGAGGATGAACACGATCAGTCCCCCCTTCACCAGCCCGAGGGCGGCGCCGCTCCAGTGGTTCAGGGTGGACAGGACAGGCAGCTTGCAGGCCAGGTCCAGCACCCGGCTCAGCAGCAGCCAGAGAAGCAGGACCAGGGCAAAGGAGACCAGGAAGAGGAACATCCGGGTCAGCTCCAGGGCCAGATAATCCGCCACCGCCCGGGCGGCGGAGGTAGTGACCTCCATCACCCCATCCTGGATGGCGTCCTGGATGGGCTGGATAAAGTGCTGGTACAGGCTGGAGGCCTGAAGGGCGTCCAGGACCTCGTCCAGGGGGAGTTGGGCGAGCCAGTCCTCCTCGCCTTCCTGGCCCTCTTCCCCGCTGAAGGCGTCCGAAAGGGCGGGGGGCTGAGAGGCCTCGGAGGTCTCAGGCGGGGGGAGCACCGCATGGGTCTGTTCCTCCAGCACCTGAGTGATGCTCCGCTCCAGAGCGGGCTGGATCAGGCGGCTCATGGGCCGGGCCAGCTGGCTGGAGATGACGGTGGCGCCGATGAAGGCCACAAAGACGGCCAGCAGGGAGCACAGCGTCAGCACAAAGCCGCGGCGGTAGCCCTTCCAGGCGGTGAGGAGGAGCAGGATGAGGATGACAACATCAAAAATCACAAAAGACATCAAAATACCTCGCTTGGATCAGGAGAAAAGGGAACTCAGGAGGGGATATAGAGCCAGGCCTGCTGGCTGTCGGCCAGCAGGGCGCTGCCGTTGGGGGAGAGGGCGGTGAAGCGGGCGTCCTGGGTGTCCTCCAGGGCGCGGTAGAGGGACATGTCCCGGGTGTAGATCTCCAGGCCGCTGCCGGTGAGCAGGGACAGGTAGCGCCCGGCGGCGGAGAAGGAGAGCACCTGCCCCCGGAGGGGGGCCTGGGCGATGAGCTGGCACTGGGGGTCGATGGTGAGCACCTGCTCGGCGCCGCCGGCCTGGTAGCGGCCCAGCAGGAGCACTGCGAAGCCGTCCCCGCCCAGGTGGCAGCCCTTGAGGTAGCTGCGGCCAAAGGAGTAGGTCTCATAATCGGAGCCGTCGGCGGCCACCGAGAGCAGGCGGTCCTCCCCCAGAACCCACAGCTGCTCCGCCTCATAGTCCAGGTCCAGCACCGCCAGGTTGCCCAGGGAGAGGGTGGCGGAGGGCTCACTGCTGTCCACCGGATAGAGGAGGAGCTGACTGAAAAAGGAGCCGTTCTCCTGCCCGATGGTGATCACGGCCACCGTCTTGCTGTCCGGAGAGACAGCGGCGTCGGCCACGAACACGCTGGAAAAGTTCAGCTGGATGATCTCCTTCCGGCTGGTGCTGTTGACGTTGTACACCGTGACTGAGCCCTTATAGCCGCTCTGCTGGGCGGTAACAGCCAGCCAGCCGCTGTCGTTGACCCGGGCGGAGAGGAGGGTGCCGTCCACGTCCAGGGAAAAGGCCTCCTGACCGTCCTGAAAGAGAAACAGGCTCTCTCCGCCGGCGTCATAGACCACGCCTGCGGAGGAGGAGGCGGACAGGACGGGCTGGCTGAGGGGGGTGACCTCCTCAGCGTACTGGTCGCCGGAGAAGGAGTAGTAGTGGGCGCCGGCGGCGGAGCACTGAAGGATGCCCCCCTTCAGATAGGCGAAGGAGATGCTGTCCCCGCCCGCGTGGGTGAAGGGGGCGGCGGCGCCGGAGGCGTCGGTCTCCACAGAGCGCAGGGCGAGCCAGCGCTTCACCGCGTCCAGGTTGAACTGGTCCCGGTAGACCACCAGGGTCAGGGCTCCCAGGGCCAAAGCGGCGGTGACCAGCAGAGCCAGCAGCCGGACCAGAATATTCGGTTTTTGGGAGGCGGATGCCTGCTTTGTTGTCTGATCCTTCATGTTACCTCTCTCCCCCGGGGCGGGAGGGGGCGCCAGGCCCCCTTACACAACGTCCTCGTCATACCACAGCCTGGTCATATACAGCCCGCCGGGTGGGACGGTGGGGCCGGCGAGGGTGCGGTTGCCCGAGTCCAGGATGGCGGGGATGTCCTCCGGGGCCAGCTTGCCCTCGGCGGCATAGACCACAGTGCCCACCATGGCCCGGACCATGTTGTAGAGGAAGCCGTCGGCGCACACCCGGCACTCGATCAGCTCCCCCTTCCGCTCCACCTGGAAGTAGTGGACGGTGCGCACGGTGGTGCGGGTCTCGGTGCCCACGGAGCGCACCGCCCGAAAGTCGTGGGTGCCCACGAACTGGCTGGCGGCCCGCTGCATCACCGACTCGTCCAGATGCTTGGGGTAGAACCAGGCCCGGTCCACATAGAAAGCGTTGCCCAGGCGGGAGTTATAAATGCGGTAGGTGTATTCCTTTTTCCGGCAGGAGCCGATGGCGTTGAATTCCATGGGCACCTGGACGGCCCGGACCACCACGATGTCGTCGGGCAGGCGGGTGTTGACCGCCAGGGGCAGGCGGTCGCAGGGGATGGTGGAGGTGGTGCGGAAGTTGGCCACATAGACCTGGGCGTGGACGCCGGCGTCGGTGCGCCCGGCGCCGGTGCATTTGACCGGGTGGCACACCACGGTGGACAGGGCCCGCTCCAGCGTCTCGGCCACGGTGACGGCGTTTTTCTGGACCTGCCAGCCGTGGTAGGCGGTGCCCACATACATCAGTTTTAAAGCAATGTTTCGTTCCATTTTATCACCAAAGGGGGGCGGATCTTGTCTTTTTCGGGGGCGGTCAGCGGCTGATCTCCCGCTTGTCGCTGCGGCCCATGAGATAGTCCAGGCTGACGCCGAAGAAGTCCGCCAGGGCCACCAGACCCGGGACTTCCGGGTAGCTTTCGTTATATTCGTACTGCTGATAACCGCGCAGCTTCAAACCGCAGATCTCAGCCATTTCCCGCTGCTTCAAGCCGCGTTCTTTTCGCAATTCCCGAAGTCTTTCTGAAAATTTTGCCATAAATACCTCATTCCTCTTGACATGCGCGTAAAACGCGTTTATTATATGATTAATAAACGCGTTTTATACGCATTTTTTGGGAGGGCAAATCATGGAGCAGATGTTGAAAATAATGTTTTCTGACAATCCGAACTTGCCAGAGGAACTATATACATTCTGTAATTCCATCCCCGATTATGTCAGGGCGGAGCGGGAATATCTCCAGATCGCCCGGCAGGTGGCGGACCGGCTGGGGTACGACCTCTATAACGAATTTGAGGAGAAGCTGAACGACTATATGGCCCAGCAGCTCGACGCCTGCTACCTCTTCGGGCTGGGGCTGCGGCGGGAGCTGGCCGCCGGGCTGATGCTGGAGGAGTGAGGGCTCACAGCCCGAAGCGGCCCAGCACCCCCACCCCCGCCGTGAGGACCAGGAAGAGCAGGATGACGGCCGCGTCATTGTGCCGGTATTTCAGCTGGCGCAGGCGGGTGCGCCCCTCGCCGCCGTGGTAGCAGCGGCACTCCATGGCGATGGCCAGCTCGTCTGCCCGGCGGAAGGCGGAGATGAACAGAGGGACAAGCAGGGGGACCAGCGCCTTGGCCCGCTGGATCAGGTTGCCCGACTCAAAATCCGCCCCCCTGGCCCGCTGGGCGGACATGATCTTGTCCGTCTCCTCGATCAGCAGGGGGATGAAGCGCAGGGCGATGGACATCATCATGGCCAGCTCATGGACCGGCACATGGATCTTTTTCAGCGGGCCCAGCAGGTTCTCCAGCCCGTCGGTGAGCAGGATGGGGGAGGTGGTGTAGGTCAGCAGGAAGGTGCCGGCAATGAGCATCAGGATGCGGACCACCATGAAGAAAGCGTTGAACACGCCCTCCAGCGTGATGGTGAAGATCCAGAAGCGGACCAGCACCGTGTCCCCCGGCGTGTAGAACAGGTTGAGGATGGCGGTGAAGATGACGATGAACACCACCGGCTTCATGCCCCGGAAAATGGACTTCACCGGCACCTTGGAGACGGCGATGGACACGGCCAGCAGCAGGAACATGATGCCGTAAGTGACAAAGGACTTGGCCAGGAACAGAGCCACGATATACAGCACCACCGCGATCAGCTTGGTGCGGGGGTCCAGGCGGTGGACGATGGAATTGCCGGGGAAGTACTGCCCCAGCGTGATATCCTTCAAAGCCATTTACTCCACCCCCTTTTCCCGAAGCCTGCGCAGAATGGTCTCCTTGGCCTGGGGGATGGTGTAGACGGAGGCGTCGATGTCCACGCCCATGGCCCGCAGACGGCTGAACACCCGGGTCATCTGGGGCACGCCCAGCCCCATGCGCTCCAGTTCCGCACCGTGGCGGAACACCTCCCGGGGCGGGCCCTGAAAGGGGATGCGGCCGTCGTTGACCACCACCAGCCGGTCCACCGTGCGGGCCACCTCCTCCATGGAGTGGGAGACCAGGATGATGGTGGCATTGTTGGACTGGTGATAGTCCCGGATGTTGCCCAGGATGGACTCCACTCCCACCGGGTCCAGCCCGGCGGTGGGCTCGTCCAGAATGAGCACCCTGGGCTCCATGGCGATGACCCCCGCGATGGCCACCCGCCGCTTCTGGCCGCCGGAGAGCTCAAAGGGGGACTTTTCCAGCTGGTCGTCCCGCAGTCCCACGAAGCGGGCGGCCTCCCGCACCCGGCGGTCCACCTCCCCCTCGTCCAGCCCCATGTTTTTCGGGCCGAAGGAGATGTCCTTGTAGACGGTCTCCTCAAAGAGCTGGTACTCCGGGTATTGGAACACCAGCCCCACCTGGAACCGGGTCTGACGAGTGCGCTTGGCATCCGCCCAGATGTCCTCCCCCTGGAAGAGCACCTGGCCGGAGGTGGGCTTGAGCAGGCCGTTGAGATGCTGGATCAGGGTGGACTTGCCCGAGCCGGTGTGGCCGATGATGCCCAGGTATTCCCCGGCGTAGGCGGTGAAGTCCACTTCCAGCAGCGCCCCCCGCTCGAAGGGGGTGCCGGCGCTGTAAATGTGGGAGAGCTTTTTGGTCTCCAGAATTGCTTCCATCCGTTGTGTTCCATCCTTTTTCAGTGAAGTGGTGCACGCCCCGCGGGGTCGCGCCCGAAAATATCACAGTTACGGCAGGACGCCGGTCTGTTTTGCCAGATCATCCAGCTGGGCCTGGAGATGGCGGGCCTGCATCTCCAGCCGCTTGACCCGCTGCCGGAGGGAGACCAGACACACGACCGCCCACGCGGCGGCCAGAGCGGTCAGTCCCAGCAGTACCGTGGGAAAGCTGTCATCAAACATCTCCAGCAGCAGCCTGGGGGCAGAAAAGACCACCAGAAATGCGGCGATGCCCGCAAAGACCCGGGTGCTTCTCTCTGTACTGTTCATGGCTGGCTTCCTTTCTTTGATGCAGCGTTCAGCAGCTGACAGAGAGCCTGGGCGCACTCCTCGTCGCTGAGGGCGTCCAGGGGGACGTCCAGCCCCTCCTGCCGCAGTTCCCACAGCAGCTGAGTGGTGTCAGGGACAGTGAGCCCCACGGAGCGCAGGCCCTCCACGTCCTGGAACACCTGCCGCGGGGGGCCGTCGGCAATGACCCTGCCCTTGGTCATGACCACCAGCCGGTCGGCCTGGGCGGCCTCATCCATGTGGTGGGTGATCAGGACCACGGTGACCCCCTTCTTCCGGTTCAGATCCCGGATGGTGCGCAGCAC
The DNA here is from genome assembly GCA_003112755.1 of Lawsonibacter asaccharolyticus. Lineage (NCBI taxonomy): Bacteria > Bacillati > Bacillota > Clostridia > Eubacteriales > Oscillospiraceae > Lawsonibacter > Lawsonibacter asaccharolyticus. The sequence goes on from BFBT01000001.1 coordinate 2,095,843, forward strand.
CTCGGAGCGGCCGATGGGGTCCAGCATGGCGGTGGGCTCGTCCAGCACAATGCACCGGGGCTGCATGGCGATGACCCCGGCGATGGCCACCCGCTGCTTCTGACCGCCGGAGAGGAGATGGGGAGCGTGCTCCCGGAACTCATACATCCCCACCGCACGCAGGGCGTCGTCCACCCGCTCCCGGATCTCGGCGGGGGGGACCCCCAGGTTCTCCGGTGCGAAGGCTACATCCTCCTCCACCACATTGGCGACGATCTGGTTGTCCGGGTTCTGGAACACCATGCCCACCGTGCGCCGGATGTCCAGCAGGCGGTCCTCATCCACAGTGTCGATGCCATCCACATACACTTTGCCGCCGCTGGGCAGGAGGATGGCGTTCATGTGCTTGGCGAGGGTGGATTTGCCGCTGCCGTTGTGGCCCAGAACAGCCACAAAAGTACCCTCCTGGATGGACAGGTCCACCCCGTCCAGCACGACGGGGGCGACGCCCTCGGCGGAGGTGTAGGAGAAGCGGAGAGCTTCCGCGCGGATGATCGCGTCTTTCAATCAAAACACCCCTTGTTTTGAGTCAGGAATGAGAAGTTGGCAATTGAGAATTTTTTTTCGGGAGCTGGAGAGGGCGGCAGTGAACGGCCGCGCCCATAACTCCTAACTGGTCAAGATCTGCTCCAGCGCCCGGTGGCGCCGCAGGGGAGGACCAGGCCGCTCTCGGTGACGGGGAGGCCCAGCTCCTGGCTGTCGGTGCGGCCGCCGAATTTCCGGGAGAGCAGGGTCTCCAGGATATAGGTGACTACGCTGGGGGCCAGACCGGTGGTATAGGAGTTGAGGATCACAAACAGGGGCTGGTCGGACAGCACCCCCCGCACCAGCTCCACAAAGGGGTAGAGGTTCTCCTCCAGCCGCCACACCTCGCCGGTGGGGCCCCGTCCGTAGCTGGGGGGGTCCATGATAATGGCATCGTACTGCCGGCCCCGGCGGATCTCACGTTCCACGAATTTGGTGCAGTCATCCACGATCCAGCGGATAGGAGCGTCCTCCAGTCCAGAGCTCCTGGCATTCTCCCGGGCCCAGGACACCATGCCCCGGGCGGCGTCCACATGGCACACGCTGGCCCCGGCGGCGGCGCAGGCCACCGTGGCTCCGCCGGTGTAGGCGAACAGATTGAGCACCCGGATGGGCCGTCCCGCCCGCCGGATCTGCTCTTGGGCAAAGTCCCAGTTGGCCGCCTGCTCCGGGAAGAGGCCGGTGTGCTTGAAATTCATGGGCTTGATGTTGAAGGTGAGGCTGCCGTAGCGGATGGTCCAGCGCTCCGGCATGTCCTTCTTCTCCCACTGCCCCCCGCCGGAGGAGGAGCGGGCATACCGCCCGTGGGGATGCTTCCAGCCCGGATGGGTCCGGGGCGTGTTCCAGATGGCCTGGGGGTCTGGCCGCACCAGCAGCTGGTCCCCCCAGCGCTCCAGCTTCTCCCCACGGCCGCAGTCGATGAGCTCATAGTCCGTCCACCGGTCGGAAACCCACATAACAGGCACACACCTCTCTGGATAAGATCATTTCAAAATAAAACTATAATAGTATATCATCCGCCTCCCCCTCCGTCAATGAAAAGGGAGGGGAAATTCCCCCGTTTTTGTGGAGAAAAGGGGAGGAGAGGAGTGGCTTTTTTCCAAAACAGAGGGCCAGGGTTGTGTTTTTCCTCCGCCTGTGATAGAATCAGACAAAGTCAGACAAAACCATCCGCTCCCGTCCGGGGACGGAGAAAACGAGGTGCCCCATGGACCATCAGTTCAGAAACGCCGTCTTCGGCGGCTTTAACCGGCAGGATGTGCTGGATTATTTGGAGACCCTGGCCCGGGAAAATGCCCAGAAGCGCCAGGAGCTGGAGCAGAGCATCGGCCGGGCCGAAGGGGAGCGGGACGAGCTCTGCGCCCAGAAGCAGGCGCTGGAGGAGCAGAAGCGGGCCCTGGAGGGGGAGAAGGAAGAGCTGCTGCGCAGCGTGCAGCGCAGTCAAAGCGAACTGGCCGCCCTCCGCACCCAGCTGGGCGAGCGGGAGCAGACCGCCCGACAGACGCAGCAGGCCCTGGAGGAGAGCCGCCGGGAGGCGGAGGCGCTGAGGGAGCAGGTGGCCCGGCTGGAGCCGGACGCGGCTGCCTACGCCGCGGTGAAGGACCGCTCCGCCGGGGTGGAGCTGGAGGCCCACCGCAGGGCCCAGGGGGTGCTGGACCAGGCCAACAGCCAGGCCCGGCATCTGCGCCAGCAGATGGAGCAGTGGATGACCCGGGTGGGCCGGGAGTACGACGCCCTGCGCACCGAGGTGGAGGCCACTATCTCCCACGCCGCCGATCAGCTGGACAAGGCGGGAAAGTGCCTGGAGCAGGTGTCCGCCCTGCTCTCCGACCAGGACGTGGCTCTGGAGGAGCTCTCCCGTGCCTATGACAGCACCGCCCCGGACAAGGTGCCCGCCCCGGTTCCGCTGGAAGAGGAGCCCTGAGCTCTCTGTCGTGTGACGCTGCGCCCGGCACACCCCTCTCCTCCAGCCTTCCCCTGGGGGAAGGTGGCGCGGCGTATGCCGAGACGGATGAGGGGGCGTCTTTTCGCCGGGCCGATCAATATAGGACGGGAGAGTCTGAGATTTGCACCTGTCCGCCCCGGTCACTGAATGATCTCATGTGGGAAAAAACAGACCGCGGGAGCCGTATTCCCTGATCGGCCCGCTTTCTGCGCTCCTCATTTGACAAAGGGGGAGGGCTGTGCTATACTGTCACCGATTTTAAGAAAAGGGTGGTGGCTTGATGTCGGCGATCCGCTGAAAACAGGACAAGAAAGACCTGGTTCTCATCTTTTGCTGGGATGGGCCGTCTTGCTGTGCCTATTTTGCGGATCGATCATCAAGCTGTCTCCGAAGGGAGGGGGAGCTTTGCCGCGCCTGTCAGGCGGCAGGGTCCCCTAAGCAGCCGGAGGGATGGCTGCTGCCGCAATATGGGAAAACGGATGGCCCGGGACCAGCGGGGCCATCCATTTTTTGTTGTCCTGAACAGAAGACGTGCAGGCCGGCCGTGCCGGCACTGTCATGATATTTGATGAGATGAGGGACCAAACCATGAATCGGGAACATAAAAGACAGAAATACGAAAAAGGATATTATAAGACCCACCCCTGTACAGACAGCTTCACCTGCAAGGCGTGCGGCCGCCTGGTGGTATCGGATGGGGCCGGGAGCGGCCACCGGAACCACTGCCCCAACTGCCTGTCCAGCCTCCACCTGGACAACGAACCGGGAGACCGGGCATCAGACTGCGGCAGCGTCATGGATGCGGTGGCGGTGTGGGTGAGGAAGAACGGGGAATGGGCAGTGATCCACCGCTGCCGGCGCTGCGGCGCACTGAGTTCCAACCGCGTGGCGGCGGACGACAGCCCCATGAAGCTCATGTCCATTGCCATGAAGCCCCTGTGCCTCCCGCCCTTTCCGCTAGAGAGGATCGAGGAGCTGACTGAGCTGATGGGTGAAACGATTTGAGGAAAACGCGAAGGACGCCGCGGGCTCAGCCCACGGCGTCCTCTTTTTTCATCAGGCGTAGAGAAAGTTGGCCAGCATGACGGACAGCTCCCCCCGGGTGACGGCCCCCTCGGGGTCCAGCCGCCCGTCTGGCTGTCCGGCCAGGATGCCCTGCTCCAGGGCCCAGGCCACGGCGGCAGCCCCCTCCCCGGAGAGCTCTCCGCCGTCCGGATAGGCCATCAGTGCCCCGGTGTCCGTCAGGGCCTCGGCACCCAGAGTGAGGGCAAAGCGGTAGAGGACCAGGGCCACGTCCTCCCGGGTCATGTCCTGCTGGGGCAGGAGCTCATCCTCACGGACCAGCCCGGCGGAGAGGGCGAAGTTGGCCCCGCCGGCATACCACGCCCCGTCCCAGGGACCGGACAGCTGGGGGGCGCCGGCCACCTGCCAGAGCACGGTGAGCAGCTCCGCCCAGGTCACACCGCTGTCCGGGCGGAAGTTGCCGGCCTCATCCCCGGAAAAGAGGCCGGAGGAGGCGCAGGTCAGGGCGTAGCGGGCAGACCAGTGGCCGGTCAGGTCGGGAAAGGACAGACCGCAGATCTCCCGATAGAAATACTGCTCCACCGCCTCCAGGACATCCTGAGCGGCACCGGGCTGGAGCATGTCTGTGAGACCCGCCTGAGCGACGGCGTCCCGGTAGCCAGCTGTGTCTGTCTGGGCCACCAGGGCCAGATAGGTGTCGGCGGCGGCATCGAAGTCCTCCGCGGAGTCCACAAGGAGCTCCAGGGAATTGAGAACAGAAGTCACATAGCTGATGGTGTAGCAGGGCTGTTCAAACAGCTGGGAGTTGGCGGCCCAGTCATAGGCCTCCTCCCCGCCGATGGAGTAGAGGAAGCCGTAGGACTCCGAGATAGAGCGGTAGAGCCGGTTCATCCCGGACACCGTGAGGCCGTCCGCCTGATAGACCGCCTGCTCAAACTCGTCGTACATGCAGAAGTACAGCATCCCCAGCAGGTCGGAGAGAATGGCCACCCGGTAGGCGTCCCCGCCCGCCTGGCCCGCCAAGCTGTCAGCAAAGGTGAGGTACAGGGCCTCCAGCCCCTGAGAGTGGGTCTCGGCCACGTCGTAGCAGAACTGCTCATCCTCAGCCAGGCAGTGGTTGGCGAAGTGGCCGAACTCGTGGATCAGGGTCTTTACGTCCAGATAGCTGCCCTGGGCGGAGCTGAGGATATAGGCAGAGCGGTAGGCGGGCAGGCTGACAGTGACGCCCAGCGTGCTGGAGCTGGCCAGTATGTCCAGATCGTAGAGACCGTTGTCCCGCATATAGCCGTACAGTTCCCTGTATTCGCTGGAGACTGCATCCATATAGGGCTCCACAGCGTCCAGCACCTCCTCCTGGGTCATGTCCTCCAGGGAGGAGAGCCGGACGGGGGACAGGGAGCTGAGGCGGGACTGGGCGATCAGCAGTTCGGACTCCAGACGGGGCAGAAGGGCCTTGACCGCGCGATGGAGGAGGGCGGCCTCCTCCGGCGTATAGTCCCGGCCGTAGACAGTCTGATAGGCGTACTGGACATAGTCATCATAGCCCTTGGAGGCGGCGTACTGATTGCGCACCTTTACCAGCTCCAGGTAGATAGGGGCGAGGACCCCATTGCGGCCGGCGGCCAGCTCCCCCACCAGGGTCAGATAGGCATCCTCCTCCAGTGAGCCCACCAGATAGGCGGCGTCCGCCTGGGCACGGGTCCAGGTCCTGCCGCCGGACTGGACAGAGGGCTCCTGGACCACCGCCTCCCAGTATTCGTTGACCAGAGCAGTCTCACGCTCCAGCAGGGCCAGCTCCTCCCGCGTATTGGGGGAGGTGGACAGGAGGGACTGAGCCTGCCCCTCCCCCAGCAGCCCGGCCAGAACGGAGCCGTAGGCGCTGTTCAGCACCTCCTGGACGGCGGAGAGGTAGTCGCTCTCCGCCTGACCGCAGACGGAGCTGTAACGGACATACTCCTGGGTGCAGGAGGTGGGGGAGCGCATATAGTCCAGGGAGCAGAAGTAGTACTCGGTGAGCAGCTCGTTGAAGCGGTCCGTCATCCTGGACAGCAGAGAGAGGACCGAGCGCTCTGAGGCATCCTCCCCCCGAACGGCGGTCAGAAGTGCCTGCCGGGCCGCATCAAAGCTGCTGGGGTCGGCGGGGCTCCAGTCCTGGGCCGAGGCGGGGACCGGCTCCGGGAAGTCCGGGAAGAACTCGGTCTCCCGGGCCAGGGCCGCCGGAGCGAGCAGCGAGACAGACAGAAGGAGGGAGAGCAGGAGTGGCAGAAGACGGCCGCACTTCATAGAGATGCCTCCAATACAGACGATTTCGGGCCCGGAAGCCTGTCTCCATCCTATCATATCCGGGGTGGAAAGACAAGCGCCAGGCCAAGGGGCAGAGCTGAAAAATACGCCGCGGAAGGGGAAAACAGCGTCAAAAAGGCCCGCTCCCGTATGAGAGATGTCACACGGGAGCGGGCCGGGGGCTGATGGTCCGGGGGCGGCTCAGACGGAGACCGGATCCATCTCAACGGTCAGCTGCTCCATCAGGTCCACCACGTCGGCGCCGGCGGGGGGCTGGGTCTGGGGCTGGGTGCTGGAGGCGGAGTAGGTGCCGTCCATCGTCACGGTGTAGGTGAAGCCGGGAATGGAGACGCCGGAGGCCTCGTCGATGACGGCGGGCGTGCTCATCTCCATGGTCATAGCCAGCTCTTTGCCCTTCATGGAGGCGTCCACGGACACAATGGCCCCCTCCTGGTCCGCCTTCATGGTCATGGAATAGCCGGTGACCTTGGAGTCGGAGGTGAACAGAGTAAAGGTGATGTCCATGTCCTCCGCCTGGGTGGTGGAGATATAAGTGGTCCCCTTCTGCTCCAGGGCACTGTCGGAGAACATGCTGTTATAAAGAGCCAGGAGATCACGAGTGGTCATGGAGGCGGAGGTGAGGGGGACCTCCCGCAGGATAAGGGCCAGAGAGTCGGCAAAGCTCATGTCCTGAGCGGCCCGGGCCATGAGCAGGAGGTCGGTGTAGTCCAGGCCGGTCTGGAGGGAGAGCTGGTCCATCATGGACTTCAGATCCATCTTAAACCACAGGCCGGTGACGCTGGGATCGGACATCTGGGTCAGTGCATCGGAGGAAAAGTAGAACAGGCCCTCCTCCAGGTCGCCCCGCAGTTCCAGGTCGATGGGATCGATCTGGGCGGATACCTCAGCATCAGGAGCGGACAGTTCCATATCCAGCTCTGTGCTGAACTGGAAGGCGGAGCTGTCGCTCTGGAGCATGGAGTAATCTCCCTGGATGCCGCCGGTCATGAGGGAGGAGAGCTCCATCTCCACTGCCAGACTGCCCTCCACCTTGCAGGTGCCGCCGGTCAGATCCTGGGTGTACTCCAGATACCGCTCCATCATGGCGTAGGTCTCGGAGTTGGCGGCCAGGATGGCATCTACGTCGTCGATGATGACAGTAGAAGTCTGGGCATCCCAGCCTACGTTGTACCCCAGGGCACCGGCCACCAGTCCCACGGGGACATAGGTGCGGGAGGAGGCGGCGTCGATGAAGGGAGCGGCATCGGTGGTGATGGTGTCCGTCTCAGCGGCGTCCTCCTGCCCACGGGTCACAGTGAGCTCCTTCTGGTCGATGGTCAGGGTGATGGAGGTGCCATCCTTGGCCGCGGTGACACTGCGGGTGGCGGCGTCCCAGGTGATATCCCCCTGGGCGAAGCCCAGGGCGTCAAAGGTCTCCACCATGGGCAGGAAAGAACGGCCGTCCTTCAACAGGGGGGCGGCGTCGGTAAAGGTGACGGCCTCCCCATTGACCAGGACGGAGAAATCCCCCTCCTGGGCCGCGGAGGCGGGCAGGCAGAGCGCCAGAAGCAGGGCGCCGGCGCACAGGGCGGTGCGGAACGCGCGGTTTAACATGACAGATCCACTCCTTAAAATTGACATGGGCCGCCAGGCGGCCCGAAAGCCGAGCTTTTTTCCGGTCTCAATATACCATATCCGGGGGGAAAAGACAAGGAGCGAGAGGGAGAAGGAAGAAAAAATCCGGCGCGGGCCCGCAGGTCCGCGCCGAAAAAAGGAGGAATAGGGGAGGAATCAGGCGTCGATGACCTCGCCGGTGAGCACCTCCCGGCTGTCCACGGTGAGCTGTCCATCCCGGCAGTCCACGGTGATGCGGGAGCCGGGCTCCACCTGGTCGGCAATGATCTTCTTGCTGATAAGGGTCTCCACCGTATGCTGGAGATAGCGGCGCAGGGGCCGGGCGCCGTAGATGGGGTCGTAGGCGCTGGCAATGATCTCCTCCTTGGCCGCGGGGGTGAGGACCACGGTGAGCTGTTTGTCCTCCAGCCGGCGGTTCAGGTCGGCGGCCATCAGATCGATGATATGGGTCACGTTGTCCTTTGTCAGGGGCTTGTAAAACACGATCTCATCCAGCCGGTTGAGAAACTCCGGGCGGAAGGACCGCTTGAGCAGATCGCTGACCTGCTCCCGGGCCTCCTGGCTGATCTCCCCCCGGCTGTCGATGCCGTCCAGCAGGAACTGGCTGCCCAGGTTGGAGGTAAGAATGATGATAGTGTTCTTGAAATCCACGGTGCGGCCTTGACTATCTGTAATACGGCCGTCGTCCAATACTTGAAGTAATATATTGAATACGTCCGGGTGGGCCTTTTCCACCTCATCAAAGAGGATAACGGAGTAGGGTTTCCGCCGCACCGCTTCAGTGAGCTGGCCGCCTTCCTCATAGCCCACATATCCGGGAGGAGCCCCGATGAGCCGGGACACGGAGAATTTCTCCATATACTCGCTCATGTCGATGCGAACCAGGTTCTTCTCGCTGTCGAACAGGGCCTCAGCCAAGGTCTTGGCCAGTTCGGTCTTACCAACGCCGGTGGGGCCCAGGAACAGGAAGGAGCCAATGGGCTTGTTGGGGTCAGCGATGCCGGCCCGGCTGCGGAGGATGGCCTCGGACACCAGGCGTACCGCCTCGTCCTGGCCCACCACCCGCTGGTGGAGGATGTCCTCCAGGTGAAGCAGCTTCTCACGCTCCCCCTCCATGAGCCGGGAGACGGGGATTCCGGTCCACCGCTCGATGATGCGGGCGATCTCCTCCTCGGTGACCTTGTCCCGCAGCAGGGAACGCTGCCGCCCCTCATTGGCGATCTGCTCCTCCGCCTCCAGGGCCTTTTTCAGCTCGGGGATGCGGCCGTACTGGAGCTGGGCGGCCCGCTCCAGGTCGTACTCCCGCTGGGCCTTCTCCAGCTGGGCGTTGGCCTCCTCCAGCTCCTCCCTGAGCTTCTGGACCTTGCCAATGGCATTCTTCTCGTTCTCCCACTGGGCTTTCTTGGCGTTGAACTCATCCCGCATGTCGGAGAGCTCCTTCTGGATCTCCGACAGATGCTCCTGGGACAGCTTATCTGTCTCTTTTTTCAGAGCGGCCTCCTCGATCTCGTGCTGGATGATCTTCCGCTGGATGACGTCCAGCTCGGTGGGCATGGAGTCGATCTCGGTGCGGATCATGGCGCAGGCCTCATCCACCAGATCGATAGCCTTGTCGGGGAGGAAGCGGTCAGTGATATAGCGGTTGGAGAGAGTGGCGGCGGCGATGATGGCCCCGTCGGTGATCTTGACGCCGTGATAGACCTCGTACCGCTCCTTCAGGCCGCGGAGGATGGCGATGGCATCCTCCACCGTGGGCTCATTCACCATGACAGGCTGGAAGCGGCGCTCCAGAGCGGCGTCCTTTTCAATATACTGCCGGTACTCGTTGAGGGTCGTGGCGCCGATACAGTGCAGCTCTCCCCGAGCCAGCATGGGCTTGAGGAGATTGCCCGCATCCATGGAGCCCTCCGTCTTGCCCGCCCCTACGATGGTGTGCAGCTCGTCGATAAAGAGGATGATACGCCCCTCGGACTTCTTCACCTCGTTGAGGACGGCCTTCAGCCGCTCCTCAAACTCGCCCCGGTACTTGGCCCCGGCGATGAGGCTGCCCATATCCAGGGAGAAGATGGTCTTGTCCTTCAAACTGTTGGGCACGTCTCCCTTCACGATCCGCTGGGCCAGTCCCTCGGCAATGGCGGTCTTACCCACGCCGGGCTCCCCGATAAGGACGGGATTGTTTTTGCTCTTGCGGGAGAGGATGCGGATGACATTGCGGATCTCGTCGTCCCGGCCGATGACCGGGTCCAGCTTGTTCTGGCGGGCCCGCTCCACCAAGTCGGTGCCGTACTTCTTCAGGGCGTCATAGGTCTCCTCAGGGTTGTCACTGGTGACCCGCTGGTTGCCCCGGACAGAGGTCAGGGCCTGCATCACTTTTTCCCGGGTGACGTTGTAGGTGCGGAACAGCTCCTTCAGGGCGCTGTTGGCACTGTCCAGCAGGCCCAGCAGGATGTGCTCCACAGAGATATACTCATCCTTCATGGACGCCGCGGCGGACTCGGCGGATTTCAGGGCACGGTCCACGTCCTGAGCCACATAGACCTTGTCCGCCTCCCGGCCTCCACCGGAGACCCGGGGCAGCTTCTCCACCTCGTGCTGGACGGCGGCCTGGAAGCTGGGGAGGGTCAGGCCCATATTGGTGAGCAGCTGGGGGATCAGCCCCTCGCCGTCCTGGACCAGCGCCATGAGCAGATGGGCCTGCTCGATCTGCTGGTGCCCGTACTCCAGGGCGATGTCTTGGGCGCCCTGAATGGCGGCCAGCGATTTCTGGGTAAATTGATTCATATTCATAAAAGGAACACCTCCTAGATCCGATCTATATTGATTCTTAAACTTTAGCACTCAATAAACTTAACTGCTAAAATTAGTATAGAGCCATTGGACAAGATTTGCAAGTCTTTTTTCAAGTTTCCATACTTTTGTGTGCTGCGTCCTACAGGGGCACACAAACTGAAAATTGAGTTTGGGAAGAAACGCGATTTGGAAAAGAGTCAGGCGGAGCCGGCGTACCGGCTCCGCCTGACCGCGGCTGGGGAGACCTCACTGGATCTGGATCTTGTGGCACTGGGGAAGGACCTCCTGCCGCTTGGGCAGAATGAGCTCCAGCACCCCGTCCTGATAGGAGGCCCGGATGGCGTCCTCCTGGATGCCGTCCAGGGTGAAGGACCGGGAGAAGCTGCCGGTGCGGCGCTCCCGGCAGATGTAGTTGTCGGCGGCGGTGCGGTCATCGGCCTGGTGCTTGGCAGAGATGGTGAGCACGCCGTCCTTTACATCCAGATCGATGTCCTCCTTGCGGAAGCCGGGCAGGTCGGCCTGGAGCAGGTAGTGGGCGCCCTCGTCCCGGATATCAGTGCTGAAGACCGGCGTGCGGCGGCCGCTCTCGCCGAACATGCTGCGCTCCAACTCGTCAAACAGATCCATCATGCTGCTGTTGCTGCGGCGGGTGTAGGGGATCATATACATAAGTCAAAACTCCTTTCGGTCCCGGGCGGAGCATCCTCCGGCCCGGGCCTCTCTGAACTTTGGCTTTATTATAGTGAGGGATTATGAATTTTTTGTTACACAGATGTGTCACAAGTGTAAATATTAGCACTCGATAAATAAGAGTGCTAATATTTTGCAGAAAGGCTCCCCTTGTATTGGCGAAAACCGGGTGGTATAATTGTCATACAATTAAAATAAGGAGGGCACCCCATGAAGATATTAGTTTTTGGCCCCAGAGACCGCTATGACGTGTACCGGCCCCCATTTGCGGATGAGATGCCGGTGGAGCTGGTGTTCCGCCGCCCGGACCAGACCTATGTCCAGGCGGCCCAGGAAAATGCGGACGCGAGGATCATTTTTGTGGATGCCATCACGGATGTGGGTCCCGATGTGATGGACCAGCTTCCAGAGCTGAAGATGATCCACTCTGAGGGTGTAGGGTACAACTGCATCGACTGCCAGGCCGCCCGGGAGCGGGGGATCTATGTGTGCAACAATAAGGGGTGCAACGCGGAATCGGTGGCGGAGCACACCATCATGCTGATGCTGATGGCTCTGCGCTTCGGCATCCCTGGACACAACGCCGTCATCCAGGGGCAGCAGATCCAGATGAAGCAGAAGGCCATCGCCGCCCACGCCCCCGGCCTGTTCCAGTGTGCGGTGGGGTTGGTGGGCTTTGGAGACACCGCCCAGGCCACCGCCCGGCGGCTGGCCAGCTTCGGCTGCAAGCTATACTATTACACCCGCCACCGCCGTCCGCCTCAGGTGGAGGAGGACTTTGGGGTGACCTATCTGCCTCTGGAGGAGCTGACCGCCCAGTGCGACATCATCTCGCTCCACTGCGCGGTCACCGACGAGACCCGGGAGATGGTGGATGGGGCCTTCCTGGCCCGGATGAAGCCCAACTCCATCTTGGTCAACTGCGGCCGGGGCGACCTGGTGGACAACCAGGCCCTGCGGAAGGCACTCATAGACGGGACCATCCGGGGCGCGGCGCTGGATACTATTTTCCCGGAACCCACCCCCGGCGACCACCCTCTGGTGGACCTGCCGCCGGAGGTCAGAGATCGGGTGGTTTACAGCTCCCACCTGGGGGGCAGCTCCGGGGGGGCTTTTGCCAAGGCGCATCTGACCATGTGGACCAACGCCCGGCATATTTTGAACGGAGAGCGGCCCACCAACGTGGTCAACGGGCTGTAAGAGGGGGGGCGGCATTATGATCCGGGCTCTCCGTCCGGAGGATCTGGACCAGGTGATGCAGATCTGGCTGGACGCCAACCTGGAAGCCCACTGCTTTCTTCCTGAGAGCTATTGGTGTGACCATATGGAGGAGGTGCGGGCGGCGCTGCCCGCCGCCCAGGTGTTCGTCTATCAGGACTGGGAGGGGCTCCAGGGCTTTGCGGGACTGACCGGCGACTATCTGGCGGGGCTCTTCGTCCGGCGTGCCGCCCGGTCCAGGGGGATCGGGCGGGCGCTGCTGGAGCGGGCCAAGGAGGGGCGGGAGAGCCTGACACTCCACGTGTACCGGGAGAACAGCCCGGCGGTCCGCTTTTACCAGCGGGAGGGCTTTGCCATCCGGGCCGCGGAGCGGGAGGAGAACACCGGCCGGGAAGAGTACCATATGGAGTGGCACAGGGGAGGACAGCACCTTCCACCGCGGCGCGGGGAGCCTTGATCCGCTAAGACCCCGCTGCCCCGGGAGCAGGTACGTAGCTCCGCTTGACACCGGGCGTCCGGGGATGGTAAGATGGGGAAAAGCTGGCATGGGACGGGAGGAGAGCTTATGGCAGAGGAGCTGTTTGGCGGACAGGATGTGGGGGCCACGCCCTCTTATAAAGAACAGGCATACCGCCTGATCAAGGAGGCGATCCTCTTCAACCGGTTTCGGGTAGGGGCCATCTACTCCCAGGACGACATCTGCAAGGAGCTGGGCATCAGCCGAACCCCGGTGCGGGAGGCTCTGCTGGAGCTCCAGAAGGACGGCTATGTCTCCTTCTCCCGGGGCAAGGGGGTGCAGGTGGTGCCGGTGTCTGACCGGGACGCCCGGGACATCCTGGAGACCCGGATGTATATCGAGTGCATCAACGCGAAGCTGGCGGCGAACCGTGCTGCCCAGCGGGACCTTCAGGCCATGCGGGAGAGCCTGGACCGCCTCCGGGACCAGCTCTCCACCAGGGATGGGCAGCACCTGTACCGCCTGGACCACATCTTCCACCGGGCAGTGGCGGCGGCCACTCAGAACCGCCTGCTCTACCGGGAGTGCGAGCTGCTCCTGGACCACTATCTCCGGTTTGAGGTCAAGTCGGTGTATAACAACTCCATCGACGCCAAGATCGTCTTTGATGAGCATGTGGCCATCTGCGATGCCATCGCGGAAGGGAGCGCCGAGCGGGCAGAGCAGGCCATGGCCCGACACCTGACCAACTCCTACCGCCGCACCGTCAGCCGTTTCTGGGCGGAATAGTGGAAGAAAACATGGACGGCCGTGTCCCGGGAGGATGCGGCCGTTTGACTTGTCTGAATATGTAAATATATCCCATATAAAATGTTTTCAACCAGAGCTCGAAAAAGTTCTTGACATTGCCCCTAAAATATCTTATGATAAGGCCATAAAACAAGTGTATTGGAGAGCGAACAGAATAGCGGTTCTGCGCGCTCTCCTTTTTTAGAGCTCAAGTAATATATTACATATTTAATAAAATAGGAAAAATGTAATATGTTGCAAAGGGAGGGCACAGGCAGGTTTGAGCAGCTGCGGTGGGCGGTATCTGTTCCGCATCCGGAGGCGGGGCGGCACCGGCATCCGCTGCAAATAAACAAAAGGGAGAGAGAACCGTATGTTAATCGCAACATGGATCGTGACCTTTGTCATTATCGTGGGGATCGGTGTCTGGTCCGGCACCAAGATCAAAAGTGCCAACCAGTGGTCGGGCGGTGACAAGACCATGGGCCCCCTGACTCTGGGCTGTGTCTTTGCCGCCTGGCAGATTGGCGGCATGGCCGTGGTAGGGGCGGCTCAGAACGGCTACACCCTGGGCATCTCCGGGGCCTGGTACTCCATCGCCGGCTCCTTCTACTTCATCGCGCTGGCCCTGTTCGCCAAGCTGATCCGCAACAACATGCCCGGCGACTCGGTGCCCATCTATCTGCAAAAGCGCTTCGACACCAAGACCAGCCGCCTGTACTCCTACGCCTGGATCGTCTACGGCTTCCTGTACATCCCCTATCAGCTCAAGACCGTGGCTTCCATCATCCAGATCGCCATCCCCGGTCTGAACATCACGCTGGCCATGCTCATCGGCCTGACCATCGCCGTGATCTACACCAGCTTCTCCGGCATGCGGGGCATGTCCGCTGTGGGGCGCATCGTATGCTTCGGCATCTACATCCTGCTCATTGCCTTCGTGCTCATGACGCTGCCCAAGTTCGGCGGCTTCACCGTGATGCTCTCTGAACTTCCCGCAGAGTACTCCTCCATGGGCAATATGCCCACCCAGCGCATCATCGCCTGGATCCTGGGCGGCTGCCTGTCCACCGCAGTGATGCAGTCCGTGCTCCAGCCCCTGCTGGCCGCAAAGAGCGCTTCCGCCGCCCGCACCGGCTCTATCCTGGGCTATGTGCTGGCTGCCCCCATCTGCCTGCTCACCGCCACCTGCGGCATCTTTGCCAAGGCGTCCGGTGCGGACCTGGGCGACGGTGCCACCGCATTTGCCTACTCCATCAAGACCTTCAGCAATCCGGCTTTCGCTGGGATCATTTTTGCCTTTGCCACCATGATCATCGCGGCTACCATGGCCACCATGATGCTGGCCACAGGCACCATCATTACCAATGTCTATAAAAACGACATCAATCCCAACGTGGACGACGCCAAGCTGCTGAAGCTGTCCAAGATCATCACTTTCGTCTTTGCCTACCTGACTCTGATCCCTGCGGTCATCATGCCCAGCGCCGCCCTCACCAACCTGTTCCTCACCCTGCAGCACGTGGCCGCCGCCCCGGTGAGCTTCGCCATCCTGGTGGGCCTGACCTGGAAGCGCTGCACCCGGCAGGGGGCCTTCTGGGCCATGGCCAGCGGCATGGTGGTAGGTGTGGCCTGGATGCTGCTGGGCCTGACCGACACACTGGAGGCGGTCTACCCCACAGTGCTGGTCAGCTATACAGTGGGTGTTGTGGTATCTCTGGCGACCAGTAAAAAGACGCATGGTTTGGCGAAGGAATAATGGAATCCGAACAAGACTCGATGAAAACACTGTCCGGCGCGGCCGGGAAGGGAAGCGGATCAAGTATGAGTGAAGCAAAGAAGCAGCAGTACATGTGGCCCTCGCGGTGGAGCAAGCCCTCCGCCCACGGGGACTGCGGAGCGGTCAGCTGCAACAATATCTATGCCACCCGGGCGGGGCTGGAGATGCTGCGGGCCGGAGGGAATGCCTTTGACGCCGCTGTGGCGGTCTCTCTGACCCTCTCTGTGGTGGAGCCCCACCACTCCGGCATCGGGGGCGGCTGTTTCAGCCTGCTGTACTCCCAGCGGGATCAGAAGGTCTTGGCGCTGGACGCCCGGGGCGTGGCTCCCGCCAAGGCGGGGGAGGACCTGTTCCTCAAGGATGGAGAGGTCCAGGACGAGTGGAAGGACCTGGGGGGCCAGTCGGTAGCCATTCCGGGGCTGCTGAGAGCCATGGAAACCCTGCTGCGGGAGTACGGCACTTTGACGCTGGCGCAGGCGGCAGCTCCCGCCATCCGCTGTGCCCGGGAGGGCTTCGGCACCAGTTATACCGGAGAGCTCACCATGGAGGACGACTCGGTCCGGCGGAAGCTGGATCTTTCACCCCAGTTCCGGCGGCTGTATCTGAAGCCGGACGGGAGCCGCTACCGCTTCGGTGAGAAGCAGGTGAACTCTGAGCTGGCCGGCCTGCTGGAGCTGGTGGCGGCGGAGGGGGCGGACGCTTTTTACACCGGGCCGGTGGCCCGGAAAATGGTGGAGCAGATCAACCAGCGGGGCGGGTGCTTTACCCTGGAGGACCTGAGCCGATATCAGCCCAAGTACCGTACCCCGGTGAAGACCACCTACCGGGGGCTGGAGGTGGCGGCCTTCGCGCCGCCCAGCGGCGGATGCGCCGTGGTGGAGATGCTGAACATTCTGGAGCACAGCGATCTGGCCGCCATGGGACACAACACCGCCGCCTCCATCCATGCCATCGCGGAGGCCATGAAGCTGGGCTTTGCGGACCGAAGCGTGGCTCTGGGCGATCCCGACTTCGTCCAGGTGGACGTGGAGCGGCTGACCAGCAAGGCCCACGCGGCGGAGCGGTATGCCCTCTCATCACCGGAGACGGCGGGGGAATACGCTCCGGCGGAGGGGATCGAGGCCAAGGAGTACCCAGGAAACACCTCTCACTTTGCAGTGATGGACCGCTTTGGGAACGCGGTCTCCCAGACCCAGACTGTACGGGACTGGTTCGGCTGCGGGATCGTGGTGGACGGCTGCGGCTTTGTGCTCAACAACGCCATGTCCGACTTCAGCGCCAAGCCGGGCGCACTCACCAGCCAGGGACTGACCTATGGGAGCGCCAACAGCATCCAGGGGGGGAAGACGCCTCTGTCCTCCATGGCCCCCAGCATGGTGTTCAAGGACGGACGGCCCTATCTGGCCATCGGCGCGGCGGGCGGTCCCCGGATCATCACCGGAACCCTCCAGGGGATCGTCAACGCGGTGGACTTTGGGATGCTGCCGGAGCAGCTGGTCCGCCAGCCCTACCTCAACTGCCTGACCCGGGAACAGGGGCTGGAGCTGGAGTTCGGGATCTCAGAGGACACCATCCGGCTTCTGGAACAGAAGGGGCACCGGCCGGTGCGGGTCCCGGTGGACCAGGCCATGAGCACCATGCTCAACAGCGTCATGTATGTGGACGGGGAGTACCACGCTGCCGGCACCCAGCGGGTGGACGGCTGCGGCGGAGCCCTTCTCTCTGACGGGCATATGGTGCTGGACGGGATCAGTCAGGAGGATTGAGCGGCCTGCCTGAAGCATCAAAAAGCGAAAAGAGAAAAATGGTCAGCAGAATTTCTGCTGACCATTTTTTGATATTGGGAACCAATAAAGAGAAGGGACGGTGCGTACCGGGGCCAGAACCTGGCACAGGGGACTCACTGTGCAGAGGGCTCTCCGATCTGGACATGGGGCAGGGCCAGACAGGGATTTTGCAGCGTAGTCCACACCTCGCGGTCCTCTACCACGCAGAGGGTGGTGGAAACGGTGGTGGCGGGGACGCCCTCGTGGGGATGACGGCAGATACAGTTCGGCTCGTTGGTGTGGTCTGACATGATGCGGTAGAGATCCTGGAACCGGAGGGAGCCGTAGCGCTCTTCCACCATCTGGGCAATGCGGTCATAGCGCTTGTGAGTGGAGGGGTAGTTTTCCTCCGGGGGATTGAAATGGCTGAGCTGGTCACTGACCACGTGGTTGGTGCGGAAGAGGACCCCCCTGCCCTCATCCTTTTCCACATAGATCTCGTCGGAGGTCATCTCGATGACATAGGCCTCTGTGGGGTCGGCGGCAATGACGTTCAGGCCGTTCATACGGGGGGCGGTGCGGCAGAACTCCACCGCTTGGGCGGCGGTCCTGCAGGAGGAGAGGAGGACCCGCACATTGAGGAAGATATCGGCCTCCTCCACCCGGTCGATGCGGGTGGGGTCCTTCTCTGTCCAGAAGCCGGTGGTGGTCACAGCCAGACCATGGCTGTTGATGCCTACAGCGGGATAGGTGAGGATACCGGCCCCGCCCACCTCGATGATCTCCTGGCCGTCGGGGTAGATGTGGCGGACCAGAGCCTGCTCCATGGGCATGCCCATGTCCCGGTTCTTGATGATGTAGGTGCATCCGTCAGCGGCAGCCTGTCCCCGGACACAGAGCATGCTGCATTCCTGCGTGATGTGACGGAAGGACTCACAGAGGAAATAGGCGGGGATGTTCAGCAGCAGGATGTCGTCAAGGGGCAGACCGCTGCCTTGGGCGATGCCCTGGAGCTCCTCGTACATCTCAGGCCGCTGCTCCTGGAAGAAACGGAGGTTTTGGTTCACAAAGGCCTGATAGGCCTGGAGGTCCACCTTCTCCTGCTCCAGCTTCCGGTGGACGGAAGCCAGGTTGCGGCGGATGGCATCAGAGAGCTCCTGCCCCTGCTGGACGCCCTGCTCGAAGGGCGTGCCGCTCACTTGGCAATAGGCGTGCTGATATTGGGAATTCATACAGAAATACCTCCTTAAGACTGAGACTGTCCGCACAGCAGGCAGCTGCAGATATGTCCGTTCTGCGTGATGTCCCTGGCTTCCGGGACGGCAGAGGCACACTCTGCCATGGCGGCAAAGCATCTGGGGTGGAAGGGGCAGCCGCTGGGGACGGCGATGGGGCTGGGCAGGTCACCCTGAAGGATGATGCGTTCCGGCTGCCGTGTGGGGTCTGGCAGGGGGACGGCGGAGAGGAGAGCCTGGGTATAGGGGTGGGTGGGGTGGGCAAAGAGCTCCTGCTTCTCCGCATATTCCACCACTTTGCCCAGGTACATGACCGCCACATGGGTGGAGATGTGCTGTACCACACGTAGATCATGGGAGACGAAGACCAGCGCGATGCCCAGCTTTTGCTGCAGGTGCATGAGCAGGTTGATGATCTGGGCCTGGATCGACACATCCAGGGCGGAGACGCACTCGTCACAGACGATCAGCTTGGGACTGACGGACAGGGCGCGGGCAATACAAAGCCGCTGGCGCTGGCCGCCGGAAAACTCATGGGGGAATTTCCGCATGCTGTCCTGGGACAGTCCCACCAGATCCAGCAGCTCCTCCGCGCGCTTCATGGCGGCCTCCCGGCTGCCCAGCTTGTGGATCAGAAAAGGCTCAGCGAGGATATCGGAGACCCGCTGGCGGGGATTGAGGGAGGCATAGGGATCTTGAAAGATGATCTGGATATCCCGGCGCATCCGGCGCAGGCTCTCCTTGTCGGCACTGGTCAGATCCTGACCCTGAAAAAGGACCGTGCCCTCGGTGGGCTCGATGAGCCGCATCATGGTGCGGGCCAGGGTAGATTTCCCGCAGCCGGACTCCCCGACGATGCCCAGGGTCTCCCCCTCCCGAATGACCAGGGAGACGTCGTCTACGGCTTTGACGTACTGGGCGGCCTTGGAGAAGACCCCTTTGCGTACCGGAAACCATTTTTTCAGGTGGTCGGCCTGGAGCAGGATCGGGCGTTCAGACATGATCGCTCCCCCCTTCCTCGTCCCACTGGGGCGTATATTTCCAGCACTGGACGGTGTGTTCCCCATCCAGGGTCAGGAGGGGAGGCTGTTTCTGGGTGCAGATCTTCCGGCAGCAGGCACAGCGGTTGTGAAAGGCACAGCCCTCCGGCATGTGATAGATACTGGGGACCGACCCTTCGATGGTGGCCAGGTCCCCCTGGCTGTCATCCATGTGCGGGATGGAGCGGAGCAGTCCCTCCGTATAGGGGTGAAGAGGGTGCTGGAAGATGGTGCGCACATCAGCTTTTTCCACGATGTGGCCGCAGTACATCACTGCCACAGTATCCACCATAGAGGCCACGACGCCCAGGTCGTGGGTGATAAGAATGATGGAGGTGCCCAGCTTTTCGTTTATGGACCGGAGCAGGTCCAGGATCTGGGCCTGGATAGTTACATCCAGGGCGGTGGTGGGCTCATCCGCGATGAGCAGCTCCGGGTCGCACAGAAGAGCGATGGCGATCATGACGCGCTGGCGCATGCCGCCGGACAGCTCAAAGGGATATTGCTTCAGTCGGGTCTCCGGGCTGGGGATGCCCACGGTGCGCAGCATCTCGATAGACATCTCGTTGGCCTGGGCTTGGGAGACCTTCTTGTGGAGGCGGACCACCTCTCCAAGCTGGTCTCCAATGGGAAACAGGGGGTCCAGGCTGACCATGGGCTCCTGAAAGATCATGGAGATCTGGTTGCCCCGGACCCTGCACATCTGGCGCTCGGTCTTGGTGAGCAGCTCTTCCCCGTTGAGGCGGATGCTCCCGGTGATCTGAGCGGGCGGGGTGGGCAGCAGGCGTATGATGCTCTTGGAAGTGACACTTTTGCCCGAGCCGGACTCCCCCACCAGACCCAGTTTCTCCCCTTTTTTCAAGGAGAAGCTGACGTGGTTCACCGCAGCGGCGGAGCCGTATTTGGTCTTGAATCTGACGCTGAGATCTTGTACGCAAAGCATAGGTTCATTCTGCATAACTGAGCTCCCCCCTTATACATCCAGTTTGGGATCTAGGTAATCCCGCAGCCAGTCGCCCAGCAGATTGACGCCCAGCACGGTCAGCGTGATGCACAGACCGGGGAAGATACACTGCCAGGGGTCGGTGAGAATGTTGTCACGGGCTTCGCTGAGCATCCGCCCCCAGGTGGGGATGGTGATAGGGACACCGTAGCCCAGGAAGCTGAGGGAGGCCTCGATCAGTACGATCTTGGCCATCTCCAGGGTGGCGATAACGATGACAGGGCTGATGATATTGGGCAGGATATGTTTGAAAATGATGCGGGCATCGGTGCCGCCGGCAGCGCGTATGGCCTCAATATACTCCATCTCCTTGATGCCCAGAATCTCGCCGCGGACCAGGCGGGCGTATCGCACCCAACTGGTGATGCCGGCGATCAAAATGACATTGCCCAGGCTGGAGCCCAGCACTGCCGCGATAAACAGGGCCAGCAGCGTGAAGGGGAAGCAGAGCTGGATGTCCACCAGGCGCATGATGACCGCGTCCACCCATTTGCCGTAGTAGCCGGCCAGGCTGCCCAGGACCACGCCCACGATGCCGCCTACCACGGTGCCGGCCAGAGCTACGATCAGGGTGACGCGGGCGCCGTACAGCAGACGGGAGAGAATGTCGCGGCCCAGCTGGTCAGTGCCCAGCAGATGGCCGGCCACAGGGTCAGCGCCCCAGATGGGGTCCTTCAGCTTGATCATGACGTCCTGAGCCAGCGGGTCATAAGGCGCCAGGAGCGGGGCAAAGATGGCACAGATGATGATGAGAAGCACCAGGATCAGCCCAAACATGCCGGTCTTGCTGTTCTTCAGGCTGGACCAGGCGCTTTTAAATCCTTTTTTCACTGATCCTACCTCCTCATTGCAGCCGGACGCGGGGATTGATCACGCAATACAGCACGTCCACGATGAAGTTGATCACCACGAAGATCACCGCCATCAGAAAGACGATGCACTCCACCACCGCAAAGTCGCTGGTGGTGATGCTCTGGATGACCAGACGTCCCACGCCCGGCCAGGCGAAGACCTGCTCGGTGATGACCGAGCCGCCCAGCAGAGAGGCGAACTGCATGCCCAGGATGGTGATGATGGAGCTCATCGCGTTTTTCAGGGCATGCTTGCCGATGATCTTGCTTTTGGGAAGACCCTTGGCCTTTGCCACATCGATATACTCCTTGCCCAGCACCTCGATGAGGTTGCTGCGCAGGAGCCGGCAGATGGTGGCCGCTGAAAAGACCCCCAGCGTGAAGGCGGGCAGGATCAGGGAACGCAGGCCATCCTCTGCGCCGCCAGTGGGCATCCAGCCCAGCTTCACAGCAAAGAGCATGATGAGCATGATGCCCAGCCAGAAGGCGGGCATGCATTGGCCCAGCAGGGCCAGCACCCGGATTACGGCATCGGAGACGCTGTTGCGCTTCACAGCCGCCACAATGCCTGCCGGGATGCCCAGTACCACGGAGATGAGCAGGGCCGCACAGGCCAGCGTCAGGGTGGCAGGCGCCCGCTCCAGCACCACGGACATGGCCGGTTCATTGTAGTAGTAGGAGGTGCCGAAATCCCCCACCAGCGCCCCCTTCAGAAAGCGGACATATTGGACGGGCAGGGGGTCATTGAAGCCCATCTCTTCACTGAGGATCTCCATTTCCTCTTTGGAGGTGGTGGGGGAGACCATCAGCTCCACCGGGTTCCCGGTGAGGTGCAGGATAAAAAATACGACTACGGTAATGCCCAAGATCGCGATGATGGACTGCCCGAGCCGCTTGAGTAAGTATTTCCCCATGCTTTTCAACCTTTCATAGCGAGCCAGGATAGTGAGAAACGGCGCACCCGTTCCAGATCACGGGTGCGCCGCCTGTTTCTCTGCCATTGAAATACCGCACCAGCTGCGGATATTCAGTTAAGGGAGCAAATCGCTCAGCCGGCCACGGAGACGCCGTCCATGAGGACGACTTCGTCGGTGCGGGCAGTCCAATTCTGGACCTTCTTGGAGTTGTAGGCATACAGGGTGTCCTGCTGATACAGCCACAGGGCGGGGGCCTCGTCCACCATCATCTGCTGCATCTGGCTGTAAAGCGCCACGCGCTTCTCAGCGTCCATCTCAGAGGCGGCCTGGGAGGCCAGATCCATAAACTCGGGGGAGACCCAGGTGCAGTACCGGGCACCCTCAGTAAAGCCAATGGAGGCGATCAGGTTGATATCGCAGTAGGGGCCGCCCAGACCCTGGAGGAACAGGGGGGCCACAGTGCCCGCGCCGATCTCGTCCCGCTGCGTGGCGGAGTCCTCCTGCTTGATGGTGACGTTGATGCCGATCTGAGCCAGCTGGGAGGCGATGGCCTGGACCACGTCGGTGCTGTTGAGCAGGCCGGGAGAGACGGAGCACTCGATGTCAAAGCCGTCGGCATAGCCGGCGTCGGCCATCAGCTGCTTGGCCTTCTCCACATCGTAGGTGTAGCCCTGCACATTGGGATCATAGCCCTCGTACTCGGGGGTGGAGATGGAGGCGACCTTGACGGCGTAGCCGTCCAGCACGCCGGCGATCAGCGCGTCCCGGTCCACCGCATAGTTGATGGCCTGACGCACCCGCACATCGTCCAGGGGGGTGGGGCCGCCTACCAGGTTGAACTGCAGCCAGACCACACGGGTGGAGGGCTGGCCCACCACAGAGATGCCGTCAAGGCTCTCCAGATACTCGGCCTGGGTGGTGGGGATATTGCAGATGATGTCCACCTCGCCGGCCTGAAGAGCGGCTACCCGGTCGGCGGCCTCGGGGATGACCCGGAAGACCAGCTGATCGATCTGGGGCACCTCGCCATAGTAGTCGGGATTCTTCTCCAGCACCACCTTCTGGTCCTTCTCCCAGGAGACGAACTTGAAGGGGCCGGAGCCGATGGGGGCGGCGGCAAAGCCCTCGTCTCCCACTTCCTCCACATAGGCACTGGGGACGATCTTGATATAGTTCAAGCGCAGGGGGAGAGAGGGGAAAGCGTAGTCAGTGATGATGTTGAACTCGAAGTCGCCCAGTACCTCCACCTGCATGAAGGAGAAATCGCCGGACAGAGCGTAGTGCTTCTCCGAGTCACGCAGGCTGTTGATGGTGTAGGCCACATCGTCAGCAGTCATCTGGGTGCCATTGGTAAAGTACACGTCCTGCCGCAGAGTGAAGTGCCAGGTAGTGTCATCCACCTGCTCATAGCTCTCAGCAGCGTCGCACACGATCTGCCCCTGGGGGTCCGTCTTGACCAGGGTGCTGTAAAGGGAGGCCAGAATGCTGGCGGTGATGGTGGAGTTGCCGTTTCTGGGGTCCAGGCCGGTGATGTCGCTGGTGCTGGCCCACGTCACCGTCTTAACAGTTTCCCCGCTGCTTTGCGCGGGCTGGCTGGTGCTGTTGGAGCCGGTTTCAGTGCCGCAGCCGCTGAACAGCCCCATGCAGAGCGCCAGTGCAAGGGCAAGAGAGAGTGCTTTTTTCATGTTGGCGTTCCTCCTTTTTTAGTGGGGTAAGCATATTCAGACCACCCTCGGTGCGAGGGGAGATCCCATAAGAGAAGATCAGCGCTTGTTCCGCTCGAAGTAAGGGTTCAAAAGATCCAGGCGCTTGGTGGCGGTCTCGTCCATCTGGTCTGCGACCAGAGAGACAAGAAGCTCCAGAAGAAAAGTGGCGGATACATTGGAGTTGAAAAAGCTGACGCTGTATATGTCCGCCAACAGCAGCACATCAGTAAAATCGGAGAAGGGAGTGGAGGGCTTATCAGTGAGCAGGATGATTTTCGCCCCGCGGCTGTGGGCAAGATCAATCCAGCGCCGGACTTCCTCACCGTAGGGATTGAAATTGATGACGAACAGGCAGTCCTCTGGGGAGATGTCCAGCAGCTGTTCAAAGGTGACGCTCCCTGTGGCCGATACGACACCGGGGACAACCATGCGCATCAAAAAGCTGAATTTCTCAGCAATAGGTGCGGTGGGCCGGCGCCCGGCAATATATTTGATGCGGCAGGAGCAAAGCAGATCCGCCGCCGCATGGATGGATTCTTCGGAGTTTTTTTCCAAAACGCTCTGTAGGTTCTTGTAGGTAAGGGTGGAAAACTGTGCTACGATATTCTCCTTGGCATCCAGGCTCTGATGGGTATGAAGACGCTCAATGGGAGGGAAGAAGCCACGCTGTGCATAATCCGCTTTCTGAGAGACAAAGGATTGTATCTCCTTCTGAAGGTCCAGAAAGGAGCGGTAGCCCAGCACTTTGCTGGTACGGGAGACCGTGGCGTCGCTGACGCCCAAGATGCGGGCCAGTTCACTGGTGGACACATAGCATACGGAGAGAAAATTGTTCAGGATGTATTCCGCCACCAAGGCTTCCTTTGCGGTAAGAGGAGTGGACTTGATCCGCTGGGAAAAGGCGGCGGGAAGCTCCATGTCGAAATACCATCCTTTTTTGCAGTTTCTTTGGTTAGACCTATGATAACATGAAATGTTGAAAAGTCAATACTTCAAATCGAAAATATCGAATACTCGATATTTTGACGATTGAGTAAACGGAGGGAACATATGAACAAGGAAAGAGATGAAGGGGGTGGACAGCACAACAGGCAAGAGAATAGAGAAGGGTGCCGCAGAAATTGAATGTTTTGACCAAAAATAAACCCGGAAGAAAGGCAAAAAAAGAAAAGAGAGGGAAAAGGTTATGCGTTCTTACATGAAAGGAAAAAAGTACAGAGAAAACAAAGGAGAAAGTGCAATAATGGAGAAAATGAAAAAATATATTAAATTTGCAAGGGGAAAAATATTTTTTTCATTTTATGAAGAAAAAACGGAGACGTCCCGGAAATTCTGCCGGGATGTCTCCGCTTGATAAAATAAGAGCTTGAATAGGACTGTTTTACAGTTCCGTCACATGGAGGTCGCTGAAGAAACTGCGGCCCATAGACAGAGCACCCAGGCCCACCATTCCGCTGCTGAGCGTGGAGCAGAAGAACGGCGCCGTGGACAGGGGGAACTACTCCGCCTTTCGGTCCACCCAGGTGGCCTTGAATTTGGAGTAGATGATCTTCTGCTCGCTGTAAAGGCCGTAGTACCCGGAGAGCATGTAGGAGATGGCACAGCACAGGGCGTAAAGAGGCAGGCCCCGGCTGGTAAATAGTTCATAGGCCAGGAGGATGGAGGTGATGGGGCAGTTGGTAGCGCCGCAGAATACCGCCGTCATCCCAAGCGCCCCGCCGAAGGACTGGGACAGGCCCAGCAGCGGTCCGACCACCGTGCCAAAGGCGGCACCAGTGAAGAGCACTGGCACGATCTCGCCGCCGCGGAAGCCGGCCCCCAGAGTGAGGGCGGTAAAGACCAGCTTGAGCAGGAACGCCTCCGAGATGGTCTCGCCCGCCAGCATCCGGCGGATGACAGCATCCCCAGCGCCGTTGTAGGTCTGTTCCCCCACCAGCAGGGTCAGCAGCAGCACCAGGGCGCCGCCAACAGCCGCCCGGACCAGGGGATTGGGGAAGTATTTGGCATAGAGCTTGGGGGCCGCATGCATCACTTTGCAGAACAGGATGGAGAGCAGAGCGCACAGCACCCCCATCACGCACACCTGGGCCATGGACCAGGGACCCAGGACAGCCACATTTCCGATGAGATAGCCTGTTCCTATATGAAGGCCGAAGAAGCGGGCCAGCTGGACCGAGACCAAAGAGGAGACGACACAGGGGACGATGGCGGCGTAGTACATCACTCCCACGCTCACCACCTCCATGGCGAAGATGGCGGCGGTGATGGGGGTGCCGAACAGCCCGGAGAAGGCGGCGGACATGCCGCACATGACCATGATCCTGCGGTCCTTCTCATCCAGGTGGATCTTTCTGCCCACCCAGGCCCCGATGGAGCCCCCCAGCTGGAGGGCGGCCCCCTCCCGGCCAGCCGACCCGCCTACCAGGTGGGTCAGGATGGTGGACAGGAAGATGAGGGGGGCGGTGCGCAGACGGATGGGCTCGGCCTCCCGGACCGCCGTCAGCACCAGATTGGTGCCCCGGTCCCGCTCCATCCCGCTCCAGCGGTAGAGCAGGACGATGACCACGCCTCCCAGGGGAAGGAAAAGAATGACCCAGGGCTGGTGCGCCCGGAACTGAGCCGCCCAGTCGATTCCGTAATGAAACGCCACCGCAACAGCGCCCACGATGAGCCCGATGTTGCAGGCGTACAGGACCCATTTGAGAAAGGTCAGCGCCTCGTCGATGTGGCCCCGTATCCGGGGGGAAAATGCGGGCATGGGATCGGCCTCCCCTCAGACCGGCCCTGGGGGCCGGCTCTGATCATTCTGCCTCTATCATACCATAAGATAGCGGGATTGCCACCCTTTTTTCATGATTCTGACTTTCGCTCTCTGTTCCGGGAGACCAAGACAGAGAGGGACAGCCACCGGGCGCCGCCCCGGTTTCCTTGACTTTTGTTCCGGAAACCGCTATACTATAACAATATATAATATAAAAGGGGAGATATAGATGCGACCAAAAGATCCCGGCAAAACTGCCCGGATGCGGCGTGAGCTGCGGGAAGAGCTGAAGGGGAAAAAAACGGTGGTCACCATCTACATCATTCTTCGAGTCCTGGTCATCCTGACCATGGTGGCCCAATTTCTCAACGGGAACTTTGAAAACGTGTTCCTGTGCATCCTGACGCTGGTACTGTTCACCCTGCCCACCGTCATCGAGCGGCGGGTCCGCATCGATCTGCCCGACACGCTGGAGATCATCATCCTGCTCTTCATCTTCTCTGCGGAGATCCTGGGAGAGATCCAGGCTTACTATACCTATTTCCATGGCTGGGACACCATGCTCCATACGCTCAACGGCTTCCTCTGCGCGGCCATCGGCTTCTCACTGGTGGACCTGTTCAACCGCAACGAGCGGTTTTCCCTGTCCCTCTCCCCGGTGTTCATGGCCATCGTGGCCTTCTGCTTCTCCATGACCATCGGTGTTTTGTGGGAATTTTTTGAGTGTATCATGGACAGCTTTTTCCTGCTGGACATGCAGAAGGACACCATTGTCCACGACATTAGCACCGTCATGCTGGACCCCACCGGCGGCAACAAGATCACCGCCATCCGGGGCATCACAGACGTGATCGTGGTGGCAGGCGGGAAGGAGATCCCTCTGGGGCTGGGCGGCTATCTGGACATAGGTCTGCTGGATACCATGAAGGATCTGTTCGTCAATTTCATCGGCGCCTTTGTATTCTCCATCATTGGGTATTTTTATGTGAAAAACCGTGGCCGGGGCAGGTTTGCCCGCCGTTTCATCCCCAAGGTGCTGCCTGAAGAGCCGGTGCAGGCCGATGAAGAAGATTCCGGCCCGGACCACACATAAAACTGCCGCGGCAGCTTATACTAGGACCGTCCACAAAAGGAGGTCTTTCAGATGGATAACAAAAAGAGCTGCAATTCCAATATTCAGTGTACTGTCAACAGCTGCGCCTATCACAATCCCCAGAACTACTGCTCCCTGAGCCAGATCAAGGTGGGCTGCACCGACGCCTCCCCCTGCAATTGTCGGGAGACCGAGTGTGCCTCCTTTGAGCTGAAATAAGGGAGAAGCAAAAGACCGGCCCCGGACATCTGATGATGTCCGGGGCCGGTCTTTTGCTTGCCTTACGGATCAGGACAGGTGCAGCCCGTAGAAGCCAACCAGGGCCAGGGCCATCAGGCCGGCAGTTACCATCTCGATGGCCGGGCCGCGGAAGGGCCGGGGGCAGCTGGTGAGGCTGATCTCCTCCCGCAGGCCGGCGTAGCTCATCAGGACCACCAGGACGCCCAGGCCGCCGCACAGGGCGAAGGTGAGGGCCTGGGACAGGGTGTAGCTGCGCTGGGCGGCCAGATAGGCCGCACCCAGCACCGCACAGTTGGTGGATACCGAGGCCAGGTCGGCGTCGATTCGATGGGAGAGCTCCGGCCAGAGACGGGCTGCCTTTCGCAGCAGGAAGACAGTGAGGAGGGCAATGAGGGAGAAGACCAGGGTGCGCAGATACACCCACCCAAAATGCCGGAGCACCAGAAAGTCCGCACACCAGGTAAAAAATACGGTGACCACCATGGCCAGGGTCAGGCTCAGGCCGGTGCGGCGGGCTGCTGTGGTGCTGTGGAAGGCCTCCACCTGGGTGCCGATGCCCAGGCAGTTGACCAGGATGAAATTTTCAGACAGCAGGGCGGCCAGTGCCACCCCTGCCAGTTGTACGGAATCCATCCGATCCGCTCCTTTCTTTCCCGCTACACGTCGCTGTCCACATATTGGACGGAGCCGTCGGTCTCCAGGTTGGCCACGATGGCCAGAGCCTGGTTGACCCCGGCCGTGATAGCTTCAGAGGTCGCGGTAGCCCCGGTTACCACATCCACCGAGTTGGCACCAGAGGTCCGGATGGTGCCTGACATGCCCACATACTTTCGCAGCTGGGCATTCTCCATGGCCATGGTCCCCATCCCTGTGGACTCACTGTGGTCCGTCACCGCCACACCGGTGACCTGGCCGTTCAGGTCCACGCCCACCACCATGGTGATGGGGCCGCTGAAGCCATGGGTCTGGACCTCCACACAGTACCCCAGCAGCTCATTTTCCCGGTACCCTGCCGTGATGCTCAGGGCATTTGGGGCGCGGTAAGGGGTCTCAGTGCTGATCTCAGCCCCCGGCATCACCTGGGCCAGCAGGGCCTCCTCCGCCCGCAGCTCAGAGCGCTGGGTGTCCAGGCTGGTGAGCCAGTAGGTGGAGTAGATCCCCAGACCGGTGACCATCACCACCGCCAGCAGGATGCCGGCGGCCTTGGCCTGGGGCCGGAGCTGGTCCAGATAGCGCTCGCCGGGCATGGTCCCCCAGGACAGGGAGGAGGGGCGGCCCGGATTGACAAATTTGATCTCAGACAGGCTCTCCCCTGCGGCGCGGAGCCCCTCCCGCACGGCGGTGAAGCGCTCCACCCCGAACCGGCGGGGCATCCCCGCCCGGTCCATGAGCCACACCAGGCAGTTCATGGTCAGGATAGCCCAGCCCACCCCGTCGGGGTAGGAGCCATAGTACCGGAGCAGTACAGTGAGGAGGCCGCAGCCCACCCCGTATAGTACCTGTCCCCGGGGGGTGACAGGGGAGGTGGTGTAGTCGGTCGCCATAAAGAAAGCCCCAAGCACAAGCCCGCCGCTGCACAGCTGGGCCGTCATCCACTCCAGGGAGGTGCCATCCCGGGGGAAGAGGAAGGTGAGGACGGCCACGGTCCCCAGAAAGGCCGCCGGGATGCGTGGGGAGATGACCCTGCGCATGATCAGGTACAGGCCGCCCAGCAGCAGCATAAAGATAGA
This sequence comes from Lawsonibacter asaccharolyticus, assembly GCA_003112755.1. Lineage (NCBI taxonomy): Bacteria > Bacillati > Bacillota > Clostridia > Eubacteriales > Oscillospiraceae > Lawsonibacter > Lawsonibacter asaccharolyticus. Next base: position 2,125,359 of record BFBT01000001.1, read on the forward strand.
TACCTCCCCGATGGATCCGCCGTGCTGGCCCAGCAGCATCTGCCCCATGTCCAGCTCGGGCAGTCTGCCGCTGTGCAGGGCGGCCATGGGGGTGGGGGAGGTGACGGCGTCCATCTCACCCCAAACGGGGAGATAGTCCAGCGCGTCCACCCAGGTGGTCATCAAGAAGGGGAAGGTGGACAGCAGCATCCGCCCAGCCAGAGCCGGGTTCATGAAGTTTTTGCCCAGCCCGCCGTAGAACTGTTTCACCACCACGATGGCAAAGACACCCCCCAGCAGGGGGACCCAGTAGGGGGAGGCCGCCGGCAGACACATGGCCAGCAGCAGGCCGGTGACACAGGCAGAGCAATCCCGCAGGGTGTTGGACTGGTGGGTCAGCCGCCGGTAGAGATACTCCGACAGGACGCAGGCGCCCACCGAGATCAGGGTGAGAGCCAGCACTCTGGGACCGAAGAGATAGACGGACATGCCCAGGGCGGGGATCAGGGCCACGATCACATCCAGCATGATGGAGGTAGTGCTGGTGGCCTGTGCCAGCTGAGGCGGGACAGAGGTGCGGAGATCAGCCATGGAGGTCCCCCCCTTTCTCCAGTTCCCGCACCTGACCAGCCGCCTGGCGCACCAGGTCGGCCAGAGGGATATGGGCCGGACAGATATAGGTGCAGCATCCGCAGTCCATGCAGTCCTGCGGATGGAGGGAGCGCAGGCGCTCCGCCGCGTTTTCCTTCAGGGCCCGGACCACAAAGATGGGGGAGAGGTGCATGGGGCAGACGGAGACGCATTGCCCACACCGAATACAGACGGTGGGAGCCTGTTCCCGGGGCTGCTCCCAGGGGGCCAGACACAGAAGGCCGTTGGTGTTGGGCAGTACCGGGGCCTCCAGGCTCTTCTGGGTCACCCCTGTCATGGGGCCGCCCACCAGGATCAGGCCCGGCTCCTCCCGGAAGCCGCCGGCGGAGGAGACCAGCTCCTTCAGCGGCGTGCCCAGGGGGACCCACAGGTTGCGGGGCCGGGCTACCGCGCCCCCCGTCACCGTCACGGCCCGGTGGGTCAGGGGGAGGCCTTTGTTCAGTGCCTCGCCCACCGCAAAGGCTGCCGAGACGTTGAAGACCACACAGCGTACGTCCTCCGCCCGGCCTCCCGGCGGGACCTCCCGGCGGGTGACCGACTGGACGATCTGTTTCTCCGCCCCCATGGGGTAGCGGGTGCGGATGGTCTTCAGCTCCACCCGGCTCCGCTTGCGGCTGATGCGGCGCTCCAGCGCCTCCACGGCGGTGAGCATGTCGCTCTCCGCCGCCAGCACCACCCGGTCCACACCCAGCACCTTGGCAAGAGCGCGGGTCCCCTTCAGAATGGGCTCCCCCCGCTCCTGGAGCAGGCGCAGGTCGGCAGTGATATAGGGCTCACACTCAGCGGCGTTGACGATCAGGGTGTCCACCCGGCCCCGGGCCCGGAGGATCTTCACCTGGGCGGGGAGGGGATCACTGCCCATATCCACGATGCCGGCGGCTTCTATCCGGACCATCAGCTCCTCCTGGGACGCCTGGCTGAGCTTGATGCCCTCAGGCCGCTCTGGCCAGGGCGTATTGTCCCCATCGTTGGCGATGACGATGGCGGGGGCGCGGCCGCCCCAGGGGTGGGGCAGCTCCCGGATGGCCTCCACCCGTCCGGAGACGCTGGCGTGGAGCACCGCCCCGTCCTCGCCCTCCGGACGGGCGATAGGCTGTCCCGCATACACCCGTTCCCCAGCTTTGACCAGGGGGAGGGAGGAGGGACCTCCGTGAAAAGCCAGAGGCAGGGCCACCTGGGCCGGGGGGTGCTCCAGCAGCATCAGCGGCTTGCGCCGGGTATTTTCTTTTCGGGAAGCGGGGTGTATCCCGCCGAACATGGAACTGGCCATGGATTACCTCCCTGCACAGGGGCGCGGCCCTCTGTGCCGATGGATGGGCGCCCGAGGGCGCGTACATAGTGACAATATCATACTCGTGTCCCGGGAAAATGTCCAGTAGATCCGGGAAAATTCACATTTTGCTCAAAAAATGACGAACCGTGCCCGCGGTTTTGTCGAAAGAGAGCGGCGCCCGGCCAGGCGCCGCTCTCATATCCATTTATCGGCTGCGCTGTGCCCACATTCCGGCGGACATCAGCTCTGCGCCTCCGTCTCCGGGGCGGCCGGCCGTCCCTCCAGGATGGAGCGGTAAAACAGGGCCTCCGCCGCCGTGCGGTAGGGGGTCAGCCACAGGGTGAGGGGCAGATTGATCAGGAGGGCCAGACCAGCGGCCGGGATGAGACTGGACAGGACGGAGTAGAACTGCGCGACCGAGTTGACCTGGGCCAGGATACCGGGGAGGAAGGGCAGATAGGCCAGCAGGGTGAGCAGGACGCCCAGCAGTTCCCAGCCCAGGAAGGAAACATACAGCTTGAACAGCTCCCACTTGCGCCCCCGCATCATCTCCACGCTGCGGCGGACCGCAGCCCCCGCGCCGTCGTCCGGGTAGTCGGCCAGCAGGTAGGGGGCCATGGCATAGCGGAGCATGATGGCAAAGACTGCCGCATAGATTCCTGCCATCACCAGCAGTTGCAGAAACAGGGAATCAAGGACAAAAAAAGCCAGGATGGTGGTCACAAAGATCAGAAGCAGGGACCACAGGAAGGTGAACAGCAGGATCAGCAGGTTCATGGCAATGACCCGCCCTGCGATGCCGAAACCCTCCAGCAGCGTCCCATACCCCGCCTGCTGGCTGCGGGTGACGCGGAGGGCCCACAGGCGATAGCCAAAGTCCATCACCCACAGATAGAGGGTCAGCAGGATGGAGATAAACAAGCTGAGCCATCCCACAGTTCCGCCCCAAAGCAGGTCCGCAGGCTGGAAGGTGGGGGCGAGCCAGCCTACCACAGTGCTCAATCCTTCGGTCAGCAGCAGATACACCAGGGTAACCAGCCAGAACACGGGGGCCGCCGCACGGATGGCCTGCTTGGCCTGCGCCTTCAGGCCTTTTCGGTCGATCTTCATATACGCTCCTCTCTCCTGCCCGGGGGCAGATCAAGCATCCCATTTCTCCATGATGGCCTTCAGCTGGTCGGCCAGCCGTCCCAGGTCCTTGTTGGCCCGGCCGCGGCTGCGGCCCACCATATCCTGGAGCTGTTTGGTCACGTCCACCAGGCGGACATAGGCCGCCGAAGGGGCGGAGGCGCCGCCAGTGGTCCGCTTGCCCTCCAGCACCACGCCCTTGGCCAGCATCCGGTCCGCAGCCAGGTCGTAGACCTCCTGGTACAGAGGTGCGTGGGCGGGGATGCCCCGCTGGTTCAGGTCCTCAGCAAACAGCTCGGTGACCGGCGCGTCTCCGTGGACCACAAAGACCTGCCGGGGCGCCGGCGCGATGTGGCCCACCCACTCCAGCAGGTGATCCCGGTCCGCGTGGGAGCTGAGCCCCTTGAAGTTGACGATACGGGCCCGGACGGCGATTTCCTCGCCGAACAGCTTCACCGTCTTGGCGCCCTCCAGCAGGCGGCGGCCCAGGGACCCCTCCGCCTGATAGCCCACGAAGACCACCGCGCACTCCGGCCGCCACAGGTTATGCTTCAGGTGGTGACGGATGCGGCCGGCGTCGCACATGCCGGAGGCGGAGATGATGATCTTGGGGGACGGGTCCATATTCAGTGCCTTGGACTCCTCCGTGGACTGGGTCAGGGTCAGGCCGGGGAAGGTGAACAGGTCGTCCCCCCCCTGGAGCACCGCAATGGCCTCCTCGTCCAGATAGCCGTGGAGGTCGCCGGAGTACACCCGGGTGGCCTCCGCAGCCAGCGGGCTGTCCACGCACACGGTGAAGTTGGGGGCGCTCTTCACCAGCCCACGGTCCTTGATCTCCCGGAGGAAGTAGAGCAGCTCCTGGGTGCGGCCCACCGCGAAGGAGGGGATCACGATGTTCCCACCCTTGGCGAACACCTCGTCGATGAGCTGGGCCAGAGACTCGGTGTAGCTCTCCGGCGGCTCATGGTTCCGGTCGCCATAGGTGGACTCCATGACCACATAGTCCGCATCCTCCACAAAGGAAGGGTCGCGGATAATGGGCTGGTCGATGTTGCCCAGGTCGCCGGAGAAGACGATCTTCCGCTCCACATCCCCCTCGGTGAGCCACAGCTCCACCTCAGAGGAGCCCAGCAGGTGGCCCGCATCGGTGAAGCGGACCCGGACTCCCTCGCACAGATCCAGCACCTGGCCGTACTCCACGGGATAGAGCTGCTGGAGGGCGGCCTCCGCGTCAGCCACAGTGTAGAGAGGCTCCACTGCGTCACGGCCGGCCCGCTTGCCCTTCTGGTTCTGCCACTGGGCGTCGCTCTCCTGGATATGGGCCGAGTCCCGCAGCATGATGGACAGGAGCTGGGCGGTGAGACGGGTGGTGATGATCTGCCCCTGGAACCCCTCCTTGACCAGCAGTGGCAGCCGGCCGGAGTGGTCGATGTGGGCGTGGGTGACCAGGCAGTAATCGATCTGGCCGGGGGCGAAGTCCAGGGCGTTGTCGTCGTGCTCGTCCCGGCCCTGCTGCAAGCCGCAGTCGATGAGGATCTTCCTGCCGTTGACTTCCAGACAGTGGCAGCTCCCCGTGACAGCGTGGGCCGCGCCGAAGAAACTCAGCTTCATACCAGTGTCCTCCTTTTTATATGCCGATTTTTCAGTTTTATTGTACACCTTTTTTGTCGAAAGTTCCAGTACAATCTCTCGCCGCCCTCAAATCAGGCCGAAATGGGCCAGCGCCTGGACCACGCCGTCCTCGTCTGCTGTTCCGGTGACCCAGTCCACCTGCCGCTTCATCTCCTCGTGGGCGCTCCCCATGGCCACCCCGATGCCCGCGTGGAGCAGCATGGACAGGTCGTTTTCCCCGTCTCCGAAAGCCATAGCGTCCTCCACCGGGATGCGGAAGTAGTCCAGAAGCGCGTCCATCCCCCGGTCCTTGCCCCCGCTGGGCGGGATTACGTCCAGGAAATTGGGGTGCCACCGGGTGGTCTTCAGGTGAGGGGCCCGGTCCAGCAGCAGATGCTCCCGCTCCTGGGTCAGGAAGGTCACCGCCTGATAGACCTCCCGGCCCCGGGCGTAGTCCGCAGGGCGCTGGAGGGGCATAGGGATGGACAGATCCCGGATGAACTGCCGGGTCATCTCGTTGATGCAGTTGATATAGATCTCCTCTCCCTCCAGGAAGATGCAGGAGAAGGCGTCGGTCCGGGCGGCGGCCACCAGCTCCTCCACCGCCTCAGGGGGCATGGGAGTGCTCCGCAGCACCTGTCCCTGGGCCGTGCAGTACTGGCCGCTGAGGGTCACATAGCCGTCGAAGTCAAAGACCTGTCGCACCGGATCCAGCATGGCGAGGTGCCGCCCAGTGGACAGGAACAGCTTGATCCCCCGCTCCCGCAGGGCCTGGAGGGCCTGGCGGACGGCTGGGGAGATCTGATGGGTCTTGAAGCTGACCAGCGTGCCGTCTACATCGAAAAAGATCGCCTTTGTCATGGGTGAAGTTCCTTTCTCTCTGATCTGCCCGCCCGGGGCGGAAAAAACAGGACCGCCGCAGGCAAGGCCGCGGCAGTCCTGAAGCGCGTCTCTATTCGCAGGCGGCAGCAGCGGGCGCCTGCTTTTCCACCAGGGCCCACTCCACCCGGCGGTCGCACAGCTCCTCCACCCGGATGCGCAGGCCCAGGGCCTCCACCACGGGGCGGCTCCCGTCCTCCGGGATGACCGCCAGCTGGGCAAAGACCAGCCCGCCCAGGGTGTCATAGTCCCGGTCCTCGTCCTCGGGCAGCTGGAAGTCCATGGCCTCGGCCAGCTCCTCCAGGTCAGCGGAGCCGGAGACCCGCCACAGGTTCTCCTCCAGCTGGATGATCTCCTGCTCGGCCTGGGGGTCAAACTCGTCATAGATGTTGCCCACCAGCTCCTCCAGCAGGTCCTCCAGGGTCACCAGTCCGCTGGTCCCGCCATACTCATCCACCACCACGGCCATGTGGATCTTTTTGCTCTGCATGTCACGGAAGAGCACGTCAGCCCGCACCGTCTCCGGCACGAAGTAGGCCGGGCGCAGCAACGCCCGCAGCTCCTGGGGACGTTCCACATGGAAGTTGAGCAGATACTGGCGGGTGGAGAGGATGCCCACGATGTCGTCTACGTTTCCCTGATAGACCGGGAAGCGGGACAGACCGGACTCCCGAATGGCGGAGAGAATGGTCTCCTCATCGTCATCCAGGGAGAGGGTCACCATATCGGTGCGGTGGATCATCACATCCTCCGCTGTGGTGTTGTTGAACTCGAAGACGTTCTCGATCAGTTCCTTCTCGTTGCGCTCGATGGCGCCGGACTCCTCGCCCTCCTCCACCATGGCCATGATCTCGTCCTCCGAGACCTCCTCCCCCCTGCGAAGCAGCCTCAGCAGAGGGCGGTAGAACAGCAGGATCAGGTTGCCGGCCAGGCTGACAAAAAACAGGATGGGCCATATATGGTCCGATGACACGGAAATTCCTCCTTAATACCCGGGGAATAAAATATAAACTATCATACCACGATTTGCCCCGCCCCGCAAGGGGACAAAACAGAGGTCTTGCCTGTCTTTGGACACTTTTCCGTTGAAAAATCGGCTTGTGCCCGATATAATGATAAAAAGACACCGGTCGTCCCGACCGGAAAGGAGCGAATGAACATGATCAAATTCAACCACTTCAATTTCAACGTCCTGGATCTGGACAAGAGCCTGGCCTTCTACAAGGAGGCACTGGGCCTGGAGCCGGTGCGGGAGAAGGAGGCCTCCGACGGCTCGTTCAAATTGGTCTACCTGGGGGACGGCCTGACGGAGTTCCAGCTGGAGCTGACCTGGCTGAAGGACCGGGACAAGCCCTACGACCTGGGAGAGTGCGAGTTCCACCTGGCTTTCGTCACCGACCAGTACGACGACTTTTATGCTAAGCACAAGGAGATGGGCTGCGTCTGCTTTGAAAACCCGGGCATGGGCATCTACTTCATTGCCGACCCGGACGGCTATTGGATCGAGATCGTGCCGGAGAAGAAATAAATGGCCCGGGGAGAGCGAAACGCCGGCTGGTCTGGCTTTTTCCTGACCTTCACCGTCTTTGCCGCCATCCTGCTGCTCCTGGCCCGAGAGGGCCAGGGGGAGGCGGTCTCCGCCGGGGCGCGGCAGGTGCTCGTCATCTACGAGGGACTCACCTGCTGGGCGGTGCCGGCCCTGTTCATGTCCTGGGGGATGGCTGCCCTGGAGGAGGGAAAGCCATCCCTCACCGGGGCGCTGGCGGGGCTGGTCCTGCCGGCCTTCTGCCTGCTGCTCTTCTGGGGTGCGGCGTACGCCCTGGCGGCCCACCTGCTGGGCGGCGGGGCGGTGAGCTGGTCCGGCATCCTGGGTGCCCTGCGGTCCGCCGCCCTGGGGGATGTCTATTTCCACCTGCGGGTCCTCTACCCGCTGCTCGGCCTGTATCTGGTACACCCGGTGCTGCGCCGGTTCACCGCCGCGGCCAGCCGGGGGGAGGTGCTGTATTTTCTCCTCCTGTGCTTCCTCTTTGCCAGCCTGCTGCCGGCCTGGACGGCCTTCCACCCGGAGGGGGTGGTGGGTGCCCTGCTGGAGAGGCTCCAGGTCCATCTGGTGCTGGGGTATGCGGGCTATTATGTGGCGGGGTGGTATCTGCGCCACTATACCATCGGGCGGGTGCCGGAGTTTCTGCTCTACCTGCTGGGAATCCTGGGGCTGGTCCTGACTCTGGGTGGCGACGCGCTGCTGGGCGGCGGGCGGGAGCTGTGGTACAGCGACACCGCCCCCGGGGTGGCCCTGACGGCGGCGGCGCTGTGCGCTCTGTTCCGCTATGTGCTGGGGATCAGTGAGGAGCGGTCCCGCCGCCGGGCGGTCCATGCCCTGGGCAGCTATGTCTTCGGCGCCTATCTGATCCACCAGCTGTGGATGCTGCTTTTCCGGTGGCTGGGGCTGACGGTCACCGCCTTGGAGCCGGTGTTCTTTGTTCCCCTGCTGGCCCTGGTGCTGCTGGCCCTGTCCCTGCCCATGGCCTGGCTCCTGCGGCTGATCCCAGGGGCCGGAAAATGGCTGACCTGAGACGACAAAAGGGGGCCGGCGCATGGCGCGCCGGCCCCCTTTTCAAATGGAGTGGTTCTAAATTTTTCAAGTCACTCAGCTGGGCCGGAGAGCGGAGGCGATCTGCTGGGCGACCTGATAAATGGTCCGTTCTTCCCGCATGAGACACTTGATGTCCTGGAGAAAGAGCGGCAGGCGGGAGATCTGGATGCCCCGGTCCAGAACGGAGATGACCCGGACGTCCTCTTCGATCAGCTTCTTGATGAAGGCCCGCATCTCAAATTTACACCAGCGGGAATCCAGAAAGTGCTCTGTGATCCAGAAGAGCACGATGCTGGACTGCTGGATGCCCTCCTGGACCTTGTCGGTGATGGAATCGCCAAGGGCAATGCTGTATTTGTCGAACCAGACGGGCAGATCCATCCCATTGAGCAGCGGGATGATCTCTTCGATCTCCGGCTTATCCAGAGAGGAGTGGCTGAGAAAGACCATCTGTTCCCGTCCAAAGGGAGTCATACGGTAGCCTTTCTCCTCCAGGACCCGGATCTCCGGGAAGAAAAAGAGGTGCCCCATAATGGTGGGAACACTGTCCTCATCCAGCAGAGAGGCAGAGTTGAAGCGCCGGTCCGCCATGGCCCGCATGATATTCAGCGCGGTCAGGTCCTTCCGCTGCCGCAGTCCAGCGTCCTCCAGAAGACGGAACATCCGGTCCAGATGCTCCTCCTTGGGGCGGTCGTAGCTCACTGCGATGAAAAATTCCAGATTGTAAGGATTGTTGTTGACGAACAGGGAGAGCATCTGGAGCGAGGAGGCGTCCTGTTCCCGCAGCAGCTGCTGGAACACCGGGATCAGGTGGGAACGGCGGCCGTACTCCCCCTCCCAGATATAGTCACGGTCCATGGGTCATGCCTCCTGCCTGCGCCGGTAGGTCACATACCGGAAGCGTACTCCGTTCTCCTCCAGGAGTTCTGACTCCTCCACCGACTCCCAGCGAGGGTCGGCATCCAGGTCCGGGAAGTACCGGTCTGCGGGGTACTGGGCCAGGATCTTAGTGACATAGGCGGTGCCGCACCGGTCCAAAAGGGCGCGGTAGACGGACTCCCCGCCGATGACAAAGGCATCCGCCGGAGCGGCGGCGAGGAGGGCGTCCAGGGAGGGATAGACCTCACCGCCCTCCGGGGCGAAGTCCGGCGTGGTGGACAGGATCAGGTTGCGCCGTCCCTTCAGGGGGCGTCCGCCGGGAAAGGTAGAGAGGGTCCTGCGGCCCAGAATGACCGCGTGGCCCAGGGTCAGGGCCTTGAAGCGCTTCAGGTCCTGGGAGAGATAGAGAAGCTGCTCTCCGTCCTTCCCGATGGCCCAGTTCTGGTCCACTGCTACAATGAGATCCATACTGTGCGCCTCCTCTTAGACCGCCACCGGGATCGTTCCCGGCACAGGGTGGGCCTGATACCCCTCCAGGCGCACGCTGTCCGGGGTGAAGGCGTAGAAATCGGTGACAGCGGGGTCCAGGGAGAATCGGGGGGCGTCATAGGGCTGGCGAGTGATGATCTCCCGCACCGTGTCCACGTGGCGGTCGTAGATATGGGCGTCGGTGATGACGTGGACCAGTTCGCCGGCCTCCAGCCCGGAGACCTGGGCGACCATGTGGAGCAGAACGGCGTACTGCATCACGTTCCAGCCGTTGGCGGTGAGCATGTCCTGGCTGCGCTGGTTCAAAATGCCGTTCAGGGTGTTCCCGCTGACGTTGAAGGTCATGGAATAGGCACAGGGGTAGAGGGCCATCTCGCTCAGGTCGTGGTGGTTGTAGAGGCTGGTGAGGATGCGGCGGGAGCCGGGGTCGTGCTTCAGGTCCCACAGCACCTTGTCTACCTGGTCCATGTCCCCCTGGGGGTAGTGGTGTTTCACCCCCAGCTGGTAGCCGTAGGCCTTGCCGATGGAGCCGGACTCGTCCGCCCAGGCGTCCCAGATGCGGCTGTTCAGGTCGTGGACGTTGTTGGACTTCTTCTGCCAGATCCACAGAAGCTCGTCCACCGCGGACTTCAAAAACTGCCTGCGGACGGTGAGAATGGGGAATTCTCTGCGCAGGTCATACCGGTTGACCACCCCAAAGAGCTTAATGGTATGGGCGGGAGTCCCGTCCTCCCAGCGGGGACGGACCTCCCGGTCGGTGTCCCACACTCCCCGGGAAAGAATGTCCTGACAGTTTTGAATAAAGACCTGATCGGCGTAGCTCATGGCGGCCCCTCCTGATATTGGTTTGAAGGTATCATATCAGAAGCGGGGGGAAAAAGCAATAAGGCGGGGACGCGGCATCCTGCCGCGTCCCCGCCGCCTGTTCCGGAAGCCGGACGCCAGGAGGAAAGCGCCCCTCCCCCGGCTCAGGCTCCTTTGTATTTCCGTCGGGTGGCGATGCCGCCCCGGATATGCCGTTCCGCTTTGTTCTCCTCCAGCACGCCCTTGACCTGGAGATAGAGAGGCTGGTTGAAGGCGGGAAGGCGCTCGGACAGGTCCTTATGTTTCGTCGTTACGAATTAGAACCGTTTCGTCCAAGCCCAAATCACCGAACAGGCGCAGATAGATGTCCACATTCCCATCCTTGTCCACTTCGATCTTCTGGATGATCCGCTTGAGCTGGGCATTGGTCATCTGATGCACATCGGCAATGTCCTCGATCTCCTTGAAAGTCTGCTGCAGGACGCTTTCCAACTGCTCGCCCTTTGTCAGGTGGTAGGACACCATTTTCAGCTCGTTTTCCAGCCGTTCGATCTCTTTCCGCATCCCACCGATCCTGTCATTCAGCTCCTCACGGCTGATCAGATCATCAGCATACATATCCATGTATTTCTGGCGGGTCTTTTGCAGCTTGGCAAGTTGGGCGTTCAGTTCCTTTTCATAGTTCAGGTTTTCATCCTTTGCCTTATAGACCCGCTGGAATTCCCCCACCACATAGCGGATGACATTTTTCTTTGTTTTCAGTAGCCCGGCGAAATATTCCTGCAAAACCTCGATCAGTTCCTCCTCGTCTACTGTCACGGCGTTGGGGCAGTTGTCCGCCCCTTTGCCGTTGTGGCCAGAGCAGACCCAGCGCACATAAGTGTTCTTGTAGGTGCGCACCACCCGTCGGAAGGACCAGCCACACTCCTTGCACTTGATAAGAGTAGAGAACAAGTATTTGTTGCTCTGTCGCTGTTTGTCTACCTTAAAGGCTCGTCCACGGGACTTCATGATCTGCTGGGCCTGCTCAAAGGTTTCCATGTCAATAATCTGGAGATCCGGCCGCTCTACCACCATCCATTCTGATGCATCTTTATCCGCCCGCTGGCCGGTGAGAAAATCAGTCACTTCCTGTTTGCCGTTGATAATTTTTCCGGTATAAAGCTCATTGGTAAGAATGCGGCACACACCGTTCTGGCTCCACTGACAGTTGCGCTTTGTCCGCAGCCCCCGCTCATTGAGGAAAATGGATATCTTTGCCGCACCGTAGCCGTCTTTGATATACCACTCATAAATCTGGCGAACAACGGCGGCCTCCTCCTGGTTGATGGTCAGGTTGAAGTAGTCGCCGATGGTCTTGTCATAGCCATAGACAATGTTGGGGACTCTCCCCTTCTCAGCATTCATTTTCTTGCCAAATTTCACCCGCTTGGAGGTGTTGGCGCTCTCCTCCTGGGCCAGGGCCCCGAAGATCGTCAGCACAAATTCGCTGTTGCCCATGCTGGTCATGTTGGCGGTCAAAAACTGGGTTTCGATTCCCAACGCTTTCAGCTTGCGGACATTTTGCAAAAGGTCAACTGTATTCCGGGCAAAGCGTGAGATGTCCTTGACCACCACCATATCAAACAGGCCATGCTCCGCGTCTGACATCATCCGCAAAAACTCTTTTCGGTTTTTGATTTTTGTCCCGGAAATACCCTCGTCAGCATACAGCCGCACCAGGTTGTCCCCTGTGCGTTTGGTATATTCAGAAAAGAATTCCTTCTGTGCCTCCAAGCTATTAAGCTGATCTTCCTTGTCCGTGGATACCCGGCAGTAAGCGGCAATATTCATAGCAACCTCTCCGTTATTTTCATACCGTTCCGTTACATCGTTATTCTACTATATGTTGTTTTAAATTGCAACAACAAAAAGGGCACCCTTTTCACGCAGGATGCCCCTCATCAATTTCTTCCTTCATATCTTTCAGCCCATCTGTGGCTGCCTGTATAGCGGACTGCACCTTTTCCTGATTTGCTTCCAACAGGATTTTCAAGATGTAGTCGGCGGTGGCTGCCGCTGGATTCGGGTTATGGAACTGATAATTTAATTTTCGTTTCTTCACAGCGGAGTCTCCACCTCCTTCCCGCTTGCACTGGTCTATCATTATGAAGGCCAGATCGAGAATAGTACTTTCCGCCAAAATGTCTTTGGGGGCATCGTACGATCATAGCTGTCAGCTCATACTCTGCTGCCAGGTCGGTTCTCCTTCGTGATCGTCCTCTTTGTGACCGAGGGCAATTTTCTTTTTCCGCTCCTGACGGAGCGTTTTCCGGTCGGTGTGCTGGTGCATGGTGGTGGCATCCCTTACGGGATCAGAATCTTGACCGCGTTCCAGAGAGCGGCCAAGCCGGACCAGACCGTTTGCAAGACCACCATACCCACCATAGTCCCCAGCAAAATCAGGGCCAGCCATACCATGACCGACATCGCGGTTCCCAGACTGGGAGGAGAGATAGAGAATTCTTTCTTCTTCCCAGCCTGTCGCAGCAGCGCCTGTATCCCCGCCACATCCCGCGCCAGGGCCTCCATCTGGGACTGAGTGAGGCATGGCTCCCTCCGGCTGGAAACCTCCCGCAGAAGGGCTGTGTGGGCCGCTGTGTGCTGCTCCAGCTCGTCCAGCCGATGGAGCCCTGCCACTCCTCTTTGCTGGGACAGGCTTGGGTTGGTATCGGCTGCGGAGCGTTCCTCCGCTTCAATTCCTCCATGGGCAATCGCTGCCCGGATTCTGAACTCATGTTCCATAACCTCCTTTGTGTACTTCTCCTCGTGGAGCCGGTCGTCCCGACACTTCATTCCCGTGGGCGTGGTGTAGGTGATACTCTTCCGGCTGTCCGTCCACCGCACCTGATACCCCTCGCTCTCCATCAGGGAGATAAATTCCTCCTTGCTGGCAGCGTACCGCATACACTGGTCGATGGTGTTCATGAGACGGAATTTCCAGCTCTCGCCCTTGGCGGCGGAGCGGTACTCTCTGGTGCTCATCCGCTTTTGCTTGACCTGCTTCTGCGGTGGCGGAAGGATCTCCAGACCGTGGGCAACGCAGATTTCATCGTTGGCTATCCGGTGGGCCTGCAGGTCGGCGGCACTTTGATGGAGTTTCTTGCCGCTCTGGAAGCTCACACTGTTCACCACCAGGTGATTGTGGAGATGCTCTGTGTCCATATGGGTGGCCACTAACACCTCGAAGTTTGGAAACTGACGCTGGGCCAGTTCCAGCCCAATAGCGTGAACTTCCAGTGGGGACAGGTCATCCTGCTTGTCAAAGGACTGCACGAAATGATAGTACTGTCTGCCATCTGTCTTATGGAACCGCTCCTTGGTGAGCTGCATTTCGGAGCAGACACTTTGGGCGGTGCAGTTCCAGCCGGAGACAAGTCGACGATCTTCCCATGTGGTTTTCTCCTCCTGCTGGACATAGCGCAGAACACCGCCCAGAGCACCTCTGCCACCGCCACGATTTTTGATTGCGGTGAAGGTTGCCATCTCAAGTCACCTCCCGCAGCAGCTCCCGGAGCTGTTCATAAATTTTTCCGTAGTTTTCTGCCAGTGCGTCACCCTTCAGAACTGTTACCCTCCCCATGTTGGCCAGGGTTGTGAGCTGATTCAGGTTTCGCCCCTGTGCTTTCAGTTCAGACAGCACCTGTTCCAGCCCTTCCACCCGCACGATCTCTTTTGCCAATCCGCTGTAACACAGGTAGTCGGTGACCGTCAGGCCAGCGGCTTTGGCACGCTCCTGGATGGTCTCCTTGGTACGAGGTGTCACCCGCAGGGTAATGATTTCCGACTTTTTTATCCTCACAATTTGTACCTCCTTTCGTCCTTCGTCTCAGCCAAACGAAAGCCCAGCACAGCACCCGCAAGGGGTACGCCGCATCCGTAAGGCAGCAGAGCTGCCAACGGCTGCGCAGCGGGTTTCGTTTGGAGAGGAGACGCAGTGTAGCGAGTGAACCCTGCCGTTGGCGGCGGGGTGAACGATATGAAACTTGCGTCGACGACGGGGTACGGGGCAGCGCCCCGAAACTGTGCATGGCGTATAGCCGGGCGCGATGCTTGCCCTCCCCAAAGGGAGGAATTTGCGCCGACGGGGCCTCCCTCCTCAGGGCCTTCATTGGCAGAAAGGGAAGACTGCAAGGATGCAAAGCCTTTAGCTTGTTACATCCTTACACCCTTGCTCCGGCAGACGCCAGTACCACTGATTGCCTTGCTTTTCTGATATGACCCCCAGATTTTTCTTGGCGATCATCAGCGTCCGTTCCGATACATCCAAATCTTTTGCTCGATTCAGAACGGCCTCAGCAGACATGGGAGTTATGAGCATCCGCCTTAATGCGTCCTCCATCTGAGTAGTTTTGGTATGAAGCTTTCCGCCTCCACCCAGCACATCATCAACAGAGAGATCGCACGCACCTTTCCAAAGAAAGCCATGTTCTTCATCCAGTTGAAACGCAATGGACTTTCCTTCCGGGGCCAGGCTGTTTTTATCTTGGGCTACGATCCGGATGGAGGGATCTTCTTTCAGCCGGCCCACCACCAGTACACTTCTGGCTGCTGCCCGGAAGTCGATGGAGCCAAGTCCACGATAGCCGGCTTTTAATCCCTGGGCTTTGTTCATGTGTCCGATGAGAATTACTCCACAGCCTGTGCGTTCCGCCATTCCTGCCACCCGTTTCAGAATGGGACGCACTTCGTTGGCCCGGTGCATGTCCACATCGTTTCCCAAATACGCTTGGATCGGATCCAGTACAATGAGCTGTGCGCCAGTCTGATGAACCGCCTGTTCCAATCGCTCGTCACTGAGAGTCAGTTCCTGCTGGCTCTCATCAATCACCAGCACCCGGGAACAATCCGCTCCGGCAGCCTCCAGCCTGGGCTTAATGGTATCCGCCAGCCCATCTTCCGCTGTCTGGTAGATTACATTGATCGGTTCCAGCGCCTGTTCAGTCTCCGGCAAGGCCTCGCCACAGGTCAGTGCCGCAATAACCGCCAACACAAAAGTAGTTTTACCTTCGCCGGGGTCTCCCTGAACGATCGTCAATTTCCCTCGGGGGAGATACGGGTACCAGAGCCACTTCACCTCCTCTGCCTGAATCTCTTCCATAGAGAACAGTTTCAAATCATGTTTCATTCTGCGTTCACCGCCTCAATCAAATTCGATATTATTTTTTGTATCTTTATTATCTAATTTTATGGTAGCATACTTCTTGACTTTTGAAAATAGGTAATGTATAGTTTTAATACATACACTATATTGCTTCAATTAGATTCTCTACCGGAGGGAACTGCCATGGCTGTCCTGGGGAAAGACATATTTGATCTTTATCGCCCCCACACCCACACCAAAATTCAGTTTGGGGATAAGGGCTACTGGGTGGAGTGGGATACTGACTGTCTGCCTTACGGATCAATCCTCACAGAGATCCTCAACTGCAGTATCACTGATTACTGCGCCAAGCTGTCTGCTGTGGAACAGTCCGTTGCCGCCCGTGACCCGGAGCAGTTATCGGAGCGGCTGGAGGCGCTGGTGCGTGCCTTTATGAAGCTGCCGCTCTATCGGCTGTATATCCTGGAGCCGGGCGCTATTGAGCCGGCTTTGGTTTGGAAATCGATTGAAGCAGGACGGCATTCAGATCTGATTGCTGAAACGCTAAAAGACCCGGACGCATTTCTGTTGAAATACATCCGGGCCAGAGACGACATTTTATATATTCAAGAGCGCTACGGCTGGTTTCTGGAGTCCCTGTTTGAGGGCCAGCCATTTGAAAAGAAAAAAGGCCAGAAGAAGATTCCTCTGGCCCAGCAGCTGACAGATCATTTTTTGGAAGCTCTGGTCAGCGGCGTTAGCTTAGGGGAGGATAACCAGATCGATGCTCCTCAGGTGAACATTCAGTACGCCGTACTGGAGCCGGAAGGTTGCCAACCGGAACTGGTGGAAAAGATGTACTTTGACCGTCTGTTGGACTTCGTCTATGTGGAACTGATGCGCGGGATGCAGAAGGGCTTTGTCCCTAAACGCTGCGCCAATTGCGGCCGGTGGTTTCTCCAGTATCCAGGAGCTACCTATGCTTACTGTGATGGACCGGCCCCCGGTCAGGAAGATAAAACCTGCCGGGAGATCGGCGCGACGGCCAGTTTTCAGGAGAAGGTGCGCAACAACGAGATCTGGAAGCTGCACCAACGGGCCTATAAGAAGTACTTTGCCCGCACACGCAAGGGTACCATGAGCAAGCCGGAGTTCGAGAAATGGGCCCGGGACGCGGAGCGATTGAGAGATCGGGCGCTGAAGAGCTATGAAATATCACGGACACTTGAGGAGAAAAACCGGATTCTGGACAAATTGAAAGCGGATCTAAATTGTGTGTGAATAAGAGCTTTTTCAAAGCAAAATAAAAATAGTTTTATCGGAAAGTATAATGAAAAGGTTCTTGTATATTGCACATATTTAGGTCTCGGAATATAATATCTGTTAGAATTCTATGATGTAATTACGAAGAATACAGTAATGATAGATGGGCATTTTAATATATATATTATTTGCAGCAAGGCTGCATGACTACGGAGGATCGTATATGAATTTGCAGCAGTTACGGTATTTTCATAAAATAGCAGCCCTAAAGAATTATACCAAGGCCTCCGAAGAATTATTTGTGGCACAATCTAGCCTTAGTCACTCCATGGCGAAATTGGAGCATGAATTGGGGGTACCTCTTTTTATTAAACAGGGGCGTAACATTGTGGTCACCTCTTACGGTGAGAATTTTGACAAACATGTTGCCATTATTTTGAGAGAACTGGAACTTGCCAAAAACGAAATTCAACAAGCATCTAATAAATCTCAAGGAACTGTTAGACTCACTGTCTCTCACACCTTGCACCACCATTTTCTTCCCAGCCTAATGAAGCAGTATAAAAGCATTCCCGAGTTTGAAAAAGTGCAATTTCAAGTCAGTGATCTAGAGTCCACAGCAAGCGGAATCGCACAGATGGCAGCTAGGGAAGTTGATCTGGGGTTTGGGGCAAAAGTTGAACAAGCAGGGTGTTGCTACTTTGAAGTTATGAGTGAGGAACTGGTGGCAGTGGTTCCAATTAATCATCCTTTTGCTCAAAAAGAGAATATTACAATGCAGGAATTGCGCCAAGAACCGCTGATCACATACAACCATAAGTGCGGTACCCGTTACGACTTAGAACACTTTTTTCATAAATATGGAGTATCCCCTCAGCAAATTTTTGAGGCACAAAATGAAAAAATGATTGCAAGTATGGTTTCGGCAGGAATTGGAGTTGGAATAATACCTCCGATTCAAGAGATTGGGATGTATCAGGTTGCGGTAGTACCGCTGGAAAATCATAATATGAAGCGGTCGCTGTACATGTTCTGGCTGGAAGAAAACTTTCGTCCTCCTGTTGTAGAATCATTCCGCAAGTTTGTGATCCGTACTATTCAAAACAAAAATATTTAATACCGTCTATGAAACCCCGGAATGTTTGCCTCTAAGGTATGCATTCCGGGGTTTTATGCACAAAAATCTCCAGTCCTTCAGGTATGTATTTTGAGCATATTAGCATGTCAAAATGGCAGTTTTTTTTTGCGCTCTAATCATTTAATATAAAATTGTAATGAAACAAGAGACAGTATTTAGTCAAAATTAAAAATAAAAGTCTGAGGAGGTAGATGAAGGATGATACATTCCCGTTATTCGGATAAGGTCGTCTTGATTACAGGCGGCGGAGGTATGGGAAGAGCGGCAGCACTCAGGATTTTAGACGAATCAGGAAAAGTTGTTTTAACGGACTGTTCGCCGACAGTTTTAAAAAATCTGGAGCAAGAATTTGATGCAATGGGCTATTCTGATCGAATCTTATTCCTTCAGTCGGATGTACGGCAGTACACGGATTGCTGTGCGGTTGTACGGCATGGAATCGAAGTCTTTAAAAAAATAGATGTCTTAGTAACAACTGCGGGTATTTTAAGGCACCATCCCATTGACGAGTTAACAGAGGACGATTGGAAAGATGTCATAGACATCAACTTAACTGGTACATATCATTCCGTAAAATCTCTGATTGGTCATATGAAAGAGCGTCGATATGGAAGAATCGTTTTGATCTCGTCGATCGGAGGAAGAACCGGTCGTCCAGGTGTAGGCGTTAATTATGCCGCAGCAAAGGGCGGCATTGTTGGCATGACACAGCTTCTGGGCTTTGAACTGGGGCCTTGGAACATAACGGTGAACTGTGTAGCCCCAGGTCCGATCGGCGGAGGAATGTTTGCCTCTCTTCCGGCAGAGAACCGGGAAAAACTTTTGCAGGGAATTCGCTTGGGGCGTATTGGAACATTCGAAGATGTGGCGTCTGCAATTGCATATCTAGGGAGTGATGATGCTTCCTGGACAACAGGTGAAGTTTTGGATGTAAACGGCGGTCTCCAGTATTAATTAGCATAGGAGGAATTATTTTGAGCCATAAATATTCTCTTGTACATTTAACCTGTATTTCATGTCCTCCGCCTGAGTTCATTCGGACGGCGGCAGCAGCTGGTTATGATTATGTTAGTCTCAGAACGATACCCATGGGGCTGCCCAATGAAGTTCCACATCTGCTCACAGACCGTGTACTCTTGAAAGAAACAAGGGCGGCCAGTTTAGAAACCGGTGTGAAAATTAATGATACCGAAAATGCCAGAATTTTTGACGGAGTAAATGTACAGGAGTATGCGCCACATCTAGCTGCCGCTGCAGAACTTGGGATTAAACATATTTTATGTAATGTTTGGACAGCAAACCGCTCTTTTTATACAAAGAAATTTGCCGAACTGTGCCAGTTAGCCGCACAATTTGACCAAGATATTAATTTAGAATTTGTCACATGGGCTGGTATTACGAATTTAGAGCAAGCTGCCCAGTTGCTGAGAGATGTTGATCTACCGAATGTTGGCATTGTAGTGGATGCACTACATTTCCATCGCTCCAGAGTTAAGCTGGAAGAATTAGAATCATTACCCAAAGAGTGGTTCCGCTTCATGCATCTGTGTGATGCCGTTCAGGAGATTCCAACTGATCTAGATGTCTTGGTACATGATGGTCGGGAGGAACGTCTCTATCCGGGAGAGGGAGCGATTGATCTCAAGGGAATTTTGTCCAAGCTTCCAGAAAATATTGTTCGGGGAATTGAGATACCGCACAGTGTTCGCACAGCAGAAATCGGATTTGAGGCGCATGCACGCCGAGCCCTGGAGTACGCAAAAAAATACTTGGAATAGAGTAAAGAACGGAGGTGGACCATGAAAATTATAAAATGGCTCGATAAGAATTTGGAAGTTGCTCTCATGATCATTTCTCTGTTAGTCATCGTTTTTGTTATGGGGGCTCAAGTCGTTGCCAGGAAATGCCTCGGTATGTCAATTGAATGGTCGGAGGAGCTGGGACGGTATTTATTTGTTTGGATGGGCTTTTTAAGCATTAGCTATACCATACATGCTAAGAGCATTATTAGATTAGAGATTTTTAACGCAATTTTGCGTCCGGCTATTTTGAAGGTTATAGATATCGCCGTACAGATTTTTATGCTGGTCATATTCGTATATTTAACATATCAGTCCCTCTCGATTTTAAGTACCACCGCTCAGCGTTGGTCCAGCATTAACCTTTCCATGAATTATGTCTATGCGGCAATTCCGGTCGGATTCGCACTGACTTCTCTGCGCTTGGTGGAAAACATTCTGCAAGCACTGTTAGCGTGTGTGAAAAAAACAACGGAAAAGGACGGTGAATAAAATGTTAGGAATAATTTTTGGCGCAATGGTTGTCATGCTGATCCTGACCGTTCCCATTGGCGTTATGCTGCTGGTTGTATCGTTGATTCCCAGCCTGATTTCTCCGGGATTTTCTGCCTCAATTCCTTTTGTTTTGAGAAATGTAGTGGGAGGATTAAACAGCACTCCATTACTTGCAATCCCGCTGTTTATCTTGGGTGGTATCATCATGGCACAGAGCGGCATTGCAGAAAAATTGTTTGATGTTTTCGCATACTTGATCGGAAATAAAACAGGAGGCATGCCTTGCGCCTCTATTATTACCTGCTTATTTTATGGTGCTATTTCCGGTTCGGCTCCAGCCACCACTGCTGCTGTAGGTACGATGACCATTCCCATTTTGGATGACCTGGGATATGATCATACTTTTAGTGCCAGTACTGTAGCAGTTGCAGGTGGCCTGGGGGTCATCATTCCTCCGTCGGTTCCGTTTATTGTTTATAGTATGGCCAGCGGAGCCTCCGTAGGAGATATGTTCCTGGCAGGAATCATTCCCGGATTTCTCATTGCGGCATGTCTAATGATCTATGCTATCTTCTACTGCAAAACCAAAGGGGAAAACAAGCAGCTGATTCATCAGCGCGTTTCCGAACTTAGAGCTAAGGGATTTTGGGGAGTATTGAAAAGCAGTTTTTGGGCGCTGTTGTCTCCCATTATCATCTTGGGCGGGATTTACGGTGGTATCGTTACCCCTACCGAGGCAGCCCTAATCGGAACCTTTTATGCTACCGCAGTCGGTCTTTTTGTTTATCGGACCTTAAAACTGAAAGACCTGCTTCCTTTGTGCGCGGAAGCTGTGAAAACTACAGCTCCGATGCTTCTGGTATTGGGCACGGCTGCTGCTTTTTCCAGAATTCTTTCTTTGCTACAGGCTTCGGATGTGGTACTTTCCCTTGCGGGCGGACTGGTCCATAATAAGTTCTTACTGTTGCTGGTACTGAATATCTTCCTGCTGTTTATGGGGATGATCATTGATACTTCGCCCAATATTTTGATTTTTACGCCGGTCATGCTGCCTCTTGTCAGCGCGGTGGGAGTCGATCCTGTTCATTTCGGAATTATCATGGTGGTAAATTTGGCCATTGGGTTTGTCACACCTCCGGTGGGTGTGAACTTGTATGTAGCGCAATCGCTCTCCGGCGTTCCTGTGGCCAGTTTGGCGAAAAAAGCTCTGCCTTACATGGTAATGTTTTTTATCGCATTGATGCTGATTACATATATCCCAGCGATCAGCACGATTTTACTGTAACAAGTAGCCTTCAAGAGCGTGTTAAGCTCGAAAAAACTAATATTAATTTTGAAGGAGGATCAACTATGAAAAAGAAATGGATCTGTGGATTGCTTGCAGCGGCAATGATACTTTCTCTCACTGCGTGCAGCGGGGGGACGACTTCCAATGCTGGTAGCAATGCCGACGCATCGGGCTCCGAATTACCTGAAATGACTTTTTCCATTGGGCACACAGGAACTGAAGACTCCTGGAACCACGCCATGTGCCTGCGCATCAAAGAAAAACTGGAAGAGTACAGTGGCGGGAAGATTACAGTAAACATTTTTCCTAATGGACAGATGGGCAGCGACTCTGAGATGATTCTAAGCGTCATTCAGGGTGATATGACGATGCAGTGTACAAATACTGCCTCTGTAACCAATACAGTTGCCGACTGCGGCGTTGCCGATCTTCCATTCCTCTTTGACAATGTGGAGGATATCAGAACCGCCCTTTCAGACGAAACCTTCGATTCCCTGCTGAAAGAAAAGTTTGTGGAGCAGAATCTGGAACTGCTGGTAGTGGCAGATCAGGGCTTCCGCTGCATCACTACCAACAGAGAAATTAAAAGCCCGGAGGATTTGGCCGGTATGCAGATGCGCGTACAGGACAATCCCAACCATATTGAATTCTGGACAGATGCCACTTTGGCTCCCACACCCCTGGCATTTTCTGAGCTGTATCTGTCCCTCCAGCAAGGATTGCTGGAAGCACAGGAGAATCCTTATCGTACAACAGTGGCCTCCAAATTCTATGAGGTTCAGAAGTATGTGACAAATTCCAACCATGTTCCCCAGTGCAATGTGATTTTCATTGGAAAATCCACATTTGATGCTTTGCCTGCGGAATATCAGGAAATGATCATGCGGGTTTCTGAGGAATTGCTGCCTTATTCCCAGCAAGTTGCGGATGAGTCCAACGCAGATGATCTGCAATTCCTTCAGGAGCAGGGAATGACTTTTATTGACTTCGATCAGATTGATGGCATGCGTGAGTTCTTGAGGGATGCTACTCTGGATAAGGCGATTGAGCGTATGAAAGAGAGCATTGACCCTGAATTGTTGGATGCGTACCTGAAAGCTGCCGGTTATTCATCTTAAATGGAGGCTATGATATGTTTCAGAAAAAAACTGTAACCATTGGTACGATCGGTGCTGGCTATGCGGCAGGACTTCACGCAAGTGGATTTCAGCGTGTTTGTGGACTGGAAATCCGTCTGAAGACGATTTGTGATGTTCGACTGGATGCCGCAGAGAAAGTCAAGGATTCGTTTGGATATGAACAGGCAATCTCCGACTATGAGGAAATGCTTTCAGATCCGGAAATTGATGTGATCGATATCGTGACTCCTCCGTTTCTCCACTGTACAATGGCTATTCAAGCGCTCCAAGCAGGGAAGCATGTGATCTGCGAAAAGCCACTGACCGGATATTTCGGACAGAAAGGCGAACTGAATGTAGGTAAGAACACACCTAAATCTGTCATGTACCGGGAAGTCATGCGGGACATGGACAGTCTGAAAGCCGTGGTAGAGAGTAGCGGAAGAAAGTTTATGTATGCGGAAAACTTTGTCTATGCGCCGCCAGTGCAGCGTGCGGCCCAAATGCTTCGAGCAAAGAAGAGTAAGATTTTATATATGCGCGGAGAATTGAGCCTTAATGGTAGCAGTTCTCCCTTGGCTGGAAAATGGAGCGGGACTGGCGGCGGAATCTTAATGCGAAACGGCTGCCATCCAATTGGCGGAATGCTTTGGCTAAAGCAGCAGGAGGCAAAAGCGCGGGGAGAAAATATCCGGGTGACCAGCGTTGTAGCGGATTGTGGTGTGACCACTGACTGCCTGCTGCCAGAAGATAAGCGTCATCTTCTGGTAAAGCCTGAGGATGTGGAAGATTACAGTAATGTAACGATCACATTTTCTGATGGAACGAAAGCGTTGGCCATCGCTTCGGACACCGTATTGGGAGGCTCGCAAAATTATATCAATGTATACAGCAGTGACAGTGCTCTTGTATGTAATATTACTCCAACAAATATGCTTGAGAGCTATTTTATGGATGACGATGGCTTGGAGGATATCGAAATTTCGCAGTTCATGAAGCATAAAACTGGGTGGAATAAAGCTTGGGTCAATGATGAATTTGTCCGTGGTTATACTGGCGAACTGCAGAATTTTATGGACTCGATCGCATATGACATGATTCCGGATTCTGGATTCTCACTGGCGTACGATACAGCACGCATTGTATATGCAGCTTATCAATCGGCTGAGGAGGGAAAAAGAGTAAACCTAGATTGCTAACAAGAAATCTGGCGTTTGGCAGTTTTATTAAATACTAGGTCTTCTTTTTATTCCAATATATACTCTTAAAGTTATACGAATATACGAAGTATAAAATTTTAATGAGCCTCCTGTGCGGCGCAAACGAAATGCAACGCACAGGAGGCTCTCTAATTCATATGGCAGCTTTAAAATATATTCCCAATAGCCCCCTGGTTAGCGGGCGCTCTTACAATCTTATATCTATTTTTTAGTCAGTTAAACTATCGTCCAGATAAACCGTTCTAAATTATTATATCCATATGGACCGTGGACTTGCTGATCCCGAACTTCTGTGCCGCCGCGCGGACCGTGGTCCGGTTCTCTATGATGTAAAGGGCCAGCTGACAGGCCCGTTCCTCGATATTCCCTTTCACACAGCAACAACTCCCCCGGATTTTGCATCTGCTGTACATGTATATGCGGGGGAGAGGATTTTATGAGGCCGGAAATGCCTCGACTGGAAGAATTTCCCGATGAAGGCCCAGTCGTGGAGAGGATTCAGCCGTTGAGAAAGGTCTGAGCAAGGGAGACGTAGAGGGCGGCCCCTTTCCAGAGCACTGACTCGTCCACGTCGAACCGGGGACTATGGTGGGGGCGGTCCGTCCCCTTGGCGGGGTCGGAGGAACTGAGAAAGAGAAAAGCCCCGGGGACCTGCTCCAGATAGAAGGCGAAATCCTCACCTCCCATGTTGGGGGCTGGGATGCGGGTGACGACGTGCTCCGGGCCCACGACTTCGGCGGCGGCCCCGGCGGCCAGCTCCGCCATAGCGGGATCGTTGAGGACAGGGGGAGCGCCCCAGGTGATGGTGCAGTCCGCACTGGCGCCGAATACGGCAGCCGCTGCCTGGGCCACCTCACCGATGCGCCGGGCGGCGTACTGCCGCAGACCGTCCTCCAGAGTGCGGATGGTCCCCTCCAGCACTACCTCGTCCGGGATGATGTTATACTGGTCGCCCCCCTGGATCCTGCCGATGGTCAGGACCAGGGAGCGAGCGGCGCTGATCTCCCGGGTGGTGATGGCCTGGAGGGACAGAACGATGTGGACGGCCGCATTGACGGGGTCTACCCCTTTTTCCGGGGTGGAGCCATGGCAGCCGCGCCCCCGGACCCGGATGGTGAACTTGTCAAAGGCCGCCATGCAGCAGCCGGAGGGGGCAATCACGGTGCCGCTGGGGATGTCGGCCCCCAGCAGGGTGCCGATATGGAAGCCGAAGATGGCGTCCACTCCGTCCAGCGCCCCCTGCTCCAGCATGACTTTGGCTCCCTCACACTGCTCCTCGGCCGGCTGGAAGAGGAGGCGGACGGTGCCCCGGAGCTCCTTCCTGTGTTTCTGCAGGACTTGGGCGGCCCCCATGAGCATGGCGGCGTGGGCATCATGCCCGCAGGCGTGCATCACGCCGGGGCGGCGGGAGGAAAAAGGAAGTCCGGTCTCCTCTTGGATGGGCAGGGCGTCCATGTCTGCCCGCAGGGCCACCGTTCGACCAGGCAGGCCGCCCTGGATGGAGGCAATCAGGCCGCTGTCCCGGGGAGAGCGGACGAAAGGGATACCCAGGCGGTCCAGATGGGCGGAGAGACAGGCGGCGGTCTCGGGCAGCTGTGCCCCCACCTCCGGGATCTGGTGCAGCTCCCGGCGCAGGGCAGTGATCTCATCTTGCAGGGCTTGACAATCCTTCCACATGTTAGACGGGCTCCTTCCAGGTGTGAAGATCTAAAATTTCCGGCAGGACTGCCTGCCGGCACATGTCCCTATTATAAGCGGCGCCGGGCAGGACCGCAAGGGGGACGGTGCACAGGGAGATCAGCAGGAAAAAATTTCTCTTCTTCGAAGGTGGGATATGGTTGCAATGGGTCGAAAAATGCGGTATTATGTCAACATATCACGGGCCCGCGGCGCCGGGCAGGAAAGGATGATCCCATTGCAGCAGAAGAGAAGAAACATGAGGGGACCGGCTCTGCTGGCGGCTCTGTCCATGGTGCTGACAGCGGTGCCCGCGGCCCTGGCGGTCGAGACAGCGGCCGGGACCCCGCCCGCAGTCACGGAGGCCCCCTATTCGGATGTGCCGGCGGAGGCGTGGTACGCCCCCTTCGCGGCGGACCTGAAACAGGACGGGGCGGTGAGCGGCTATGAGGACGGCACCTTCCGGCCGGACAACGCCGTTACGGTGGGGGAGGCCCTGGTGATGGTGCTGGCGGCGGCAGGCTTTGACCGCCGGGAGGCCACCGGGGAGCACTGGAGCAGCGGCAATGCGGACTTTGCCCTGGAGAAGGGCTTTGTCACCCGGGAGCAGGTGACCGATCTGGACAGTGCGGTAAGCCGGCTGACGGTGGCCCAGATGGCGGCCAAAGCCCTGAACTTGAGGCCCTCCCGGAACGAGACGCCCTTCGGAGACGTGGACGATGGCTATGTCACCGTGCTCTATGAAAAGATACAGCTCTCCGGGGAGCTGGAGGAGGATGGCACGCTGTCTTACCATCCGGAGGACAGCATCACCCGCTCCGAGCTGGTCGCCATCATCTGGCGGATGAAGAACACCGATGTCCACGCGGGGCAGATCGCCTATGAGGGGTACAGCCAGACCTTCTACCTGGATGTGCTGGAGACAGTCCCCGCCTTCTCCTACATCCCCCAGCTGTTCCGCATGGAGGGAGACTACCTCACCTATGATGATGGGACGGTTCAGGGGCACCTTGGGGTGGATGTGTCCCAGTTCCAGGGGGAGATCGACTGGGAGCAGGCGGCCGATGCCGGTGTGGAGTTCGCTATCGTCCGGGTGGGCGGCCGGGGCTACACCGAGGGCAAGCTCTATGAGGATACATACTTTGACCGGAACGTCCAGGGCGCGCTGGATGCCGGGCTGGCGGTGGGGGCCTACTTCTTCTCCCAGGCCATTACCGTGGAGGAGGCGCTGGAGGAGGCGCGGTTCGTCCTGGAGCGGGTCCGAGACTATGACTTGACCATGCCGGTGGTCTTTGACTGGGAGATGGTCAGCGACAGCAGCGCCCGCACCAACGCCATCGACAGCGACACCATGAATGAGGTGGCACTGGCTTTCTGCGGCGCCATCCAGGAGGCGGGCTATGAGTCTATGATCTACTTCAACTCCTATCAGGGGTATGTGAAGTACGACCTGAGCAAGCTGCTGGATCACAGCTTCTGGTTCGCCCAGTACCAGGCGCAGCCCAGTTTCTACTATGACTTCCAGATGTGGCAGTACAGCTCCAAGGGGAGTGTGCCGGGTATCCAGGGCGAGGTGGACATGAACCTCTATTTCGGAGCCCTGGAGGGCGGAGAGCGCCCCAAACTGCCCAACGGCCAGGAGGCCCCGCTGGACCCGGGCATCAACCCGGAGACCGGCCGGCCCTACGGATATTGAGAGAAAGCGAGCGGTCCGCCCTACGGGGCGGACCGCTTGACTGATTTTGTTACACATATCCGTACATCCCGCGGACGGACACCTCTCCCGCGGAGAGGGCCTCCCGGCGGCCGTCATCGTACTCCACCACCAGACGGAACTCGTCGTCGATGGACAGAGCGGTGGCCTCGGTGCGGGAGGCGGGGGTGATGAGCTGTACCCGATTGCCCGGCGTGAGGCAGTCGGCCCGGTACCGGGCCAGATAGTCCGCCTTGCCCTGGGGAAAGGCGGAGTACATCCGGTCCAGAGCCCGGATGATCTGGACCGCCAGCTCGGAGCGGCGCACCGGGCGGCCCAGGACATTGAAGAGGGAGGCTGCGATGGGCCGCACGTCGGGGCTGAAGTCCTCGGGGCGCTGGTTGACATTCACGCCAATGCCGGTGACCAGATACTGGAGGGCGTTGATCTCGTTCTCCAGCCCCATCTCGGTGAGAATACCGCACAGCTTTTTCCCTTCCAGCACGATGTCGTTGGTCCACTTGATCCTGGGGCGGACGCCGCAGGCGGCCTGGATGCCATCGCATACAGCCACTGCCACCCAGGCGGTGAAGTCCACCACCTCTATGGGGGGGAGCTGGGGGCGGAGAAGGGCGGTCAGATACAGCCCGCAGCCCCGGGGGGACTGGAAGGAGCGGCCCAGCCGGCCCCGGCCGCCGGTCTGCTCCTCCGCCAGCACCACCAGGCCCTCCGGCGCGCCCGCCATAGCCTGGCGCTTGGCCTCCGTGTTGGTGGAGTCGATGGTGTCCAGACAGAGCAGGCGGCTCCCCACCAGACAGCCGGCCAGGTGGCCGGACAGCTCCCCCTCCCGCACCCGGTCGGGGGCGGACTCCAGGCGGTAGCCCCGGTTGGGGGCGGAGGTGATCTCATATCCCTCCTGGCGGAGAGCCTCGATGGCCTTCCACACGGCGGCGCGGCTGACGCCCAGTGTACGGCTCATGGCCGCCCCGGACAGATATTCCCCCGGGTGCGCCAGCAGCAGGGACAGAACGGTTTCTCGGCTCAAGGCAGGGCCCTCCTTTAAATCGGCAATCAGAACTTGTGGTCTTTATTATACCCGTGGGGGCTGGGTGGTGTCAACTGAGGCTGGCAGACAGGCATAACCCCAGGTCCTGTCCCATATAAATGGGAAAAACGAGAAAGGGTGAACGCAATGGCGTATGAAGAGAACATGCCCAGGATGGAGGGGGCACACCATGTCATTCTGGAGGGGCGGGAACAGCTGTCCGTCTCCGGCGTGGAGGAGGTGGAGAGCTTCGATGAAAACACCATCATCATGACCACAGTGAAGGGGACCCTGGTGGTCCGGGGGGAGGATCTGCACATCGAGAAGCTCTCTCTGGACGGGGGAGACCTGCGGGTGGAGGGCGTGGTCGATTCCCTATCCTATGAGGACGACAGCCGGGAGCGGGGCGGATTCTTCGCCCGTCTGCTGCGCTGACATGACCATTTCGGTGGCGCAGCAGGCCGCCGCCCTGGCCCAGGCGGCGGCGCTGGGGCTGGCGGTGGGGCTGCTGTATGACCTGTTCCGTGTCCTCCGGGTCCGGGTGGCCCTGCCCCTGCTGGGGGCGGTGCTGGATCTGTCCTTCTGGATCATTGTGACAGTGGCGCTGTTCGTCTGGTCTCAGCAGGCATGGCGGGGGGAGATCCGGCTGTACGGGATCTTCTTTCTCTTTGGGGGCGGGGTGCTCTATTTCTGGCTCATCAGTACCTGGATGCTGAAAATCGGCTATTTTTTGGCAGATGCGGCGGCCCTGGTGTGGCGCATCCTTACCCTCCCCCTGGCGGCGGCGGGAAAATTGCAGAAAAAAACTAAAAAATTTGCAAAAAATAGCTTTCATTTTGCGCAGGAATGGTTTAGAATAAATCAGATAACTGAGGAGCTGGATGCCGCCGCCCGGAGACGGGAGCGGCGGGAGACGGGAGGGAGTGCGCATGCGGTTCAAGCGAGCCGGTCTTTTGACCAAGGTCGTGGTGATGGTCCTGCTGATCTACATGGCCACGGCCCTGCTGGATCTCCATGGGCAGATCCAGACCATCCAGGTGGAGCGGGAGGAGCTGAATCAGCAGGTGGCCGCCCAGCAGCTGGAAAACCAGCAGCTGGCCAACGCCATCGAAAACAGTGACGATCCTGACATGCTGGAGTCGGTCGCCCGGGACAAGGGCTATGTGAAGTCGGGGGAGACCCTCTACATCGACGTGGCCAACTGACCACCCAGGAAACGGCCTCAGGGGGAAATTTACAAGGAGGATATATCAGTCGCTTATGGAGTTTGGTGTTGGGTCCATTGTGGATGGGAAGGTTACGGGAATCACAAAATTCGGTGCCTTTGTGGCCCTGCCGGAAGGGAGATCCGGCTTGGTCCACATCTCTGAGATCGCTTATTCCTATGTGAACGAGGTGTCGGATCACCTCAAGGAGGGGCAGGAAGTCAAAGTAAAAGTCATCGGCATCGATCAGAACAACCGGATCAATTTGTCCATCAAGAAGGTGACAGAGCCCCCTCCCCGCCCGGCCGGCGGCGGACAGGGCGGACGGCCCCGTTCCGGGGGAGGGCGGCCTGGCGGCTTCGCGCCCCGGCCTGCCGCGCCCAAGGAGCCCACTGACTTTGAGGACCGGCTGAAGCAGTTTATGCAGTCCTCTGACAGTAAGCTGTCTGAGCTGCGCTACATAGAAAAAAAGGGAAACTCCCGCCGCTCCCGCCGGTGAGAGGCACCGGGACCGCGCAGCTGCCTGCGCGGTCCTTTTTTATCCCGGCATACAAAAACGCCCCCGGATGGATCTCCATCCAAGGGCGTTCAGCAAATGCAGGAACAGATTCGCAGAGAAAACCAGTTTGGTTGAGCTGCCTGACAAATATACCATATAATTACAAATATGTCAACTAAAGAATTGCCGGAAAGGAGCAATATATGCTGATCATTCACGGAACGGTGCACACCATGGACGGACCGGCCATCGACAACGGGTTTGTAGCCATACGGGAGGGAAAGATCTGGAAGGTGGGACCGATGGAGGAGTGCCCCGCCGACTGGAAGGGGGAGACGCTGGATGCCCGGGGGGGGCACATCCTGCCTGGCTTCGTGGACGCTCACTGCCACCTGGGGATGTTCGGGGACGCCATGGGCTTTGAGGGGGACGACGGCAACGAGGCCACCGACCCCTGCACCCCCCACCTGCGGGCCATCGACGGAGTGAACCCTATGGACCGCTGCTTCCGGGACGCGCGGCTGGCGGGAGTGACCACGGTCCTGACCGGTCCGGGCAGCGCCAATCCCATCAGCGGCCAGTTCGTAGCCATGAAGACCGCCGGCCGCTGGCTGGACGACATGGTCATCAAGGCCCCGGCGGCCATGAAGCTGGCGCTGGGAGAGAACCCCAAGCTCACCTACCACGAGCGGCATGAGGGACCCATCACCCGGATGGCCACCGCTGCCGTCATCCGGGAGAATCTGGCCAAGGCAGTGGAGTACCGGGACAAGCTGGAGCGGGCGGCTGCCGACCCAGACGAGGAGAAGCCGGAGTTTGACGCAAAGCTGGAGGCCCTGCTCCCTGTGGTCCGCCGAGAACTGCCTGTCCATATCCACGCCCACCGGGCGGACGATATCGCCACCGGCATCCGCATCTGCAAGGAGTTCGGGCTGGAGTATGTCATCGTCCACGGTACGGAAGGCCACCTCATCGCCAACGAGCTGGCCCGGGAGGGGGCCCGGGTCATCACCGGCCCCTGCCTGGGGGACCGTTCCAAACCGGAGCTGGCTAACATGAGCCTGGAGACCCCGGTGCTGCTGGCGATGGCGGGGGTGAAGATCGCTATCTGCACCGACCACCCGGAGACCCCGGTCCAGTACCTGCCCCTGTGTGCCGCCATGGCAGTGAAGGGCGGCCTGCCGGCGGATGCGGCCCTGGCGGCCATCACCATCTGGGCGGCGGAGATCGGCGGAGTGGCTCACCGGGTGGGCTCCCTGACGCCGGGGAAGGACGGTGACGTGGTGGTGATGAGCGGCCATCCCCTCAACTGGCTCAGCCGGGTCTCCGCCGTGGTGGTGGACGGCCGGCGGGTGACGGAATGATGTTCTGTTAGAAGAGGGAAACTCTTGAGAAAAATTCACAAAAAAGTCTAGAATTTTTTGACGCCTGTGGTATAATTGACTCATCGGAGGCCAGATCTCCGATGAAGTTGGCCCTCCGGGGCGAAAGGAGCGGAATGTTATGA
This sequence comes from Lawsonibacter asaccharolyticus, assembly GCA_003112755.1. Lineage (NCBI taxonomy): Bacteria > Bacillati > Bacillota > Clostridia > Eubacteriales > Oscillospiraceae > Lawsonibacter > Lawsonibacter asaccharolyticus. The sequence goes on from BFBT01000001.1 coordinate 2,156,714, forward strand.
AGTTTGTGTTTACGGACAAAAAGGTGAACCTGCCCGCCGTGATTCATCGGTACGCGGAGAAAAAGGTGGGGAAGCTGGACCGTTTCTTTAAAGAGGACGCCACCGCAGCTGTCACATTCAGCATCGAGAGGGACCGGAACAGAGTGGAGGTCACCATCCGGTCTGGCGGCACCATCTTCCGCGCGTCGGAGAGCACCTCCGACATGCACGCATCCATTGACGCCGCTGTGGCCACGCTGGAGCGCCAGATCCGCAAAAATAAGACCCGGCTGGAGAAGCGGCTGCGCCAGGGGGCTTTTGAGCGCAGCGTGGATGAGGAGATCTCCACTTTTGTGCCCGACGGGCCGGAGGAGGGGGAGTACAACCTGGTCCGCAGCAAGCGCTTTCCCATCAAGCCCATGACCCGGGACGAGGCCATCCTTCAGATGAATCTGCTGGGCCACAGCTTCTTCGCTTTCCGGGACGAGGATGCGGACGGTGCTTTCGCGGTGGTCTACTGCCGCAATGACGGAGATTACGGCCTGATCGAAGACGAGGCCTGACCCAGCTTGAATAGAGCGGAAAGGGCCGGACGGACAGAAGTCCGCCCGGCCCTTCTTCCGTGATCCAAAACGGGAGGGGAGTTTCCCTCCGGACAGAATGGAGTGGCTTTATGAATCCCAAAGCGCTGATCGATCTGCACTGTGACACGCTGACAGACTGCCGGCCCACCCCTGCGGGGAATCCGGACACGCTGGACGACCCGGAGCGGGTGCTGTCCCTGTCCGCCATGCCGGAGGATGTGCACTGGGCTCAGTTTTATGCGGTCTTTATTCCCGATGAGTATCGGGGACAGGCGGCCATCGACTATTTTGAGCAGAACCGGGAGAACTTTTTTCGCCAGATGAAGAAGTTTTCTCAGCGGGCAGCCCCCTGCCGCACCTATGCGGACATGAAGCGGGCATGGGCCGGAAATCAGACAGCGGCCTTTCTCACCATCGAGAACGGATCGGCGCTGGCCGGAGACCTGAGCCGCGTCCAGGTGCTGGCAGACCAGGGGGTGCGGGCGGTGACGCTGGTGTGGAACGGCGAGAATGAGATCGGCTCGGGCCACACCACGGACCACGGGCTGTCCGCCTTCGGAAAAGCGGTGATCCCAGAGCTGGAGCGATGCGGCATCCTGGTGGACGTGTCTCACCTCAACGACCCGGGCTTCTATGATCTGCTGGAGGTGGCCCAAAAGCCCTTTCTGGCCACCCATTCCAACGCCAGGGCGGTGTGCGGCCACAGACGCAACCTCACAGACGAGATGATTCGGGAGATGGTGGACCGGGACTGTCTGATCGGCCTGAACTACTTTGTGAAATTCCTGCGGGACGAGGGCAGGGTGGAGAGCTTGGATGACCTGTACCGCCATGTGTCCCACTTCCTGGAGCTGGGGGCGGCCAAAAACCTGGCCCTGGGCTCCGACTTTGACGGGGCCGACTTGCCGGACTACCTGAACAGCCCGGCCAAGGCGGCGGGGATCTATGAGTATCTGCTGTCCCGGGGTATCGGCCAGGAACTGGCCGACGGGATCATGTTCGGCAACGCCAGCCGCTTTTTCCAGACCCATTTGACGTAACAAGACGCCCCCTCCCTCCACGGAGGGGGCGGACTTCTTCTGTAGGGCGTGAGTGCCGACACGCTAGAGAAAGGAGCGAAGTGATGGAAGGGCTGGATGATCTGGAATTTTTGTCAGAGTACCGGGAGGACAACCGTATCGAGGCCAAGCGGGCCCAGGGCGGCCTGCCCCACAGCCTCTGGGAGACCTACTCCGCTTTCGCTAACACCCTGGGCGGGGTGATCCTGCTGGGGGTGGCGGAGGCGAAGGACGGCTCCCTGTATTCGGTGCCACTCCTGGACCCGGAGGAGCTGGTGGAGGAGTTCTGGTCCATCGTGCAGGACCCCAAGCTGGTCAGCGCCAACGTGCTCCGGACGGAAGACGTGCGGCTGATGCGGAGCGGGCGGAACACGGTGGTGGCCATCTTTGTGCCCAGGGCAGATTTCCGCCAGCGGCCGGTGTATCTGGGCTCCGACCCCTATCGGGGCACCTACTACCGCTGTGGGGAAGGGGACCGCCGCAGCCCCCGGCACGAGGTGGAGGCCATGCTCCAAGACCGGGGAAACGACTGAGCGTAGGGAGAATAGCGAGGACGCAGGGGGGAGCCCTGCGTCCTCGCTGTATCCGGGAGCTGATCAGCTCTCCATGTGTTTTCCCAGGAAGGCGGCCGCCGCCTGGGCCAGCTTGTAGTCGATCTCGTCGGGAGACTGGCTCTCCCCGTCCTCCGCAAAGATGACGCAGCCCAGCACATCGCCCTCGGACAGGATGGGGGCGGCAGTGCCCACATGGAACGCGGTCCCGTCGGCGCAGAGGGGAATGGTCTCGGCTCCCGGCTTGTGCTGATAGATCTGACGGCCCTCCATCAGCCGCTCCAGCTCAGGGGAGATCTGCTTGTCTTGGATCTCACGCCTGGGGGCGCCGGTGACGGCCACGCAGTTGTCCCGATCGGTGATGACTGCGATCTTGCCGGCGGTGCGGCCGATGGTCTCACACAGCTGGCCGGCGAACTCGGACACGCCCCCCATGAGGGAATACTTTTTGAAGATGACCCCGCCGTCCCGGTCCGTGTAGATTTCCAGCGGGTCACCTTCCCGAATACGCATCGTGCGGCGGATCTCCTTGGGGATGACCACCCGGCCCAAGTCATCGATGCGCCGTACGATTCCAGTGGCTTTCATATATCAAATTCCTCCTGCGGTTGCATTTTGTAGACAGAGAGTAGTATCCGCAAAATCTGGTTGCCTATGCAAAAATTTGCGGAAGGACTTTGCGGGCAGAGTCGTAAGATCCGGCGCGAGAGCGCCTTGCGGCAGGAGGCTTTTTTGCTTTGATATGAGAGACACCCGAAGGGCCTCCGCCTTGACGGAGGCTCTCCATGGAGAAAAAAGTGCTGCCGTCCCCCTGGGACGGCAGCACGGGAACAGCAGGATCACAGGAGGAACATGGCCACTAGGGGCAGGGTTATCATGCAGAACAGACTGGTGAGGAACACGATCTTGGCGGCAAGGCCCCGGTTGCCGTTGTAGGTCTCCGCCAGAATGGTGGTGACCGAGGGGGCGGGCATGGCCACCGTGATGAGGACGATGGAGGCGATCAGCGGGTTAGACAGGGGGAGCAGGCACATCACCGCCCAGGTGAGCAGGGGGACAACGATGAGCCGCATACCGGTGGCGGTGTAGGCGTCCTTGTCCCGGAACAGCTCGGCCCCCTTGCCGGAGGCCAGAGCCATGCCAGTGACGAACATGGACAGGGGTGTGGTCACATTGGACAGATGGGTGACGGGGGTCATCAGGGCCTCCGGCAGGGGGATCTGCCCCACATAGAAGATGAGGCTGAGGATAAGGGCGATGTTGATGTTGCTCAGCAGGGTGCGGACCAAATTGACAGGCTGGGCGTCGGTGCCGCAGTCAGCGCACACCATCCGCACACCCAGGGTATAGACCAGCAGGTTGAAGGGTACGCCGAACATGACGGCCAGGGCCAGGCCCTCCTCGCCAAACAGGGCCAGGGCCACGGGGAAGCCCATAAAGCCGTTGTTGCAGAAGGTGGCACCGAAGGACCAGATGCCCCGCCGGCCCGCCGGTACCTTCAGCACCTTGGAGATGCCCCAGGACAGGGCGGCGTACAGGGGGAAGAGGACCAGTCCGATGACGATGATGATGACCCCGTCCACCAGGAAGGCGGAGTCAAACTCCCGGGTGGCCAGGGAGGAGAAGATGGTGCAGGGCAGGGTGACCTTCAGCAAAAGGCTGGACATGGGGGCGGAGGCGGCAGGGGGGACGATCTTTGTCTTTACGGAGACCCATCCCACGCCCATGAGAAGAAACAGGCCGATCAAGCTGGAAAATACCATTCCGATGTCTAGCTGCATAGGAACCCCTCCCGGGCCGGCCGATGGCCGGCGTTCTTTCTGTAAGCCTAGTTTATCAGAGAAGGGGAGGGCTGTCCAGAGATACCGGGGCCGGGAGCGTGAAGATTTTTCCTGGATCTATGAAAAACAGACATGCCAGTACTCAGTGGGTCCTGAAATCCACCGCGATGCGGCTGACCAGGCCGTCTTCAAAGAAAAAGAGAATGGCCGGCTTGAGGCGCCCCTCCTGGGAGCTGTACCAGACGCCCGGAAACTCCTGGCCGTTGAAGGGGGGATCCTGGAGCGTGGGGTAGGCGTTCTCCACCTCCGCGCGGGTGGAGCCCACTCGGATGCCCCGGGCGGTGTAAAAGGCCGGGTCAGTGGTCTCCAGATACCAGACTGAACGGCGGTCATACTCCGGCTGGCAGTAGGTGACGGAGGTAAAGCCCTCCCAGCTCAGCTGCTCGAGCTGGAGGCTGTCGCTGGAGTCGCTGCCCCGCCAGCTCTTCAGGACGGTGTGGACGGGACGGTCGTCCTCCCCGTAAAAGGAGATCTCGCTGGACCAGAGGCCGGCGGGCATGGGGAAGCCGTCCCGCCAGAGAGCGGCGTACACGTCAGACAGCACGCCCTCCCAGGAATCCGTCAGGGCGGCGGTGAGGAGATGGCCGCCCGGCACCGACATGACGGTGCGCACCCCAAGAAAGTTTTTCGACTGGTCCAGATCAAAAAAGAGGTAGTCCTCCAAATCGTGCGGATCGGTCAGACGGTCCCCGCTGCCGTACAGCAGATAGCGGATGCGGTAGATCCCGCACAGGGTCTCATAGGTGGGATAGAGGGCGGCGGGCTGAATGTCCTGGATCACCAGGTCGCCGGCCTGGGGGGAGAGCCCATCCCCCAGGAACCAGGCCCGACCTGAGACCGGCCGGAAGCGGCCTGAGGTGAAGTAGTCCAGCACCATCTGCTCCGCCTCCTCCGTGAGCGCCGGGGGGCGGGGCGTGCCGGGGGAGACGGGGAGGGCAGGGGAGGTGAAGCCGCCCTCCGGCTTCTCGTCCGCGAAGTGCCATTGCCGCCACAGGGGCGGGTCCAGGTCCAGGCACTCCTCCGCCGGGACCAGAGGGGGCAGGCGGTGGAGGTCGTACGGATTATAGCGGGTGAAGGTCCCAGCGGACCAGATATAGAGGTGCTCCGCCCCGCTGACGGCGTCCGCCGCGCTGTCCTCCCGGTCGTCGGAGCGGGCGGTGAGGTAGAAGAGGGGCTGGCCGTCCCCACCCATGCGGAAGCCCTCCAGGTCCGGGTCCTGGATGCAGAGGTCGGCCCCGGGGACCTCCTGGGCCAGCTCCGGGTCGTACTGCTCCGCCAGGGCCAGATACAGCCCCTCCTCCGTCACCCCGGCCAGTGCCAGGGCGTCCTCCAGGGACACCTGCCGCCGCTCCTCCTTGTCGTACACCAGGGAGAGGACATGGCCCGTGTTCAGATCGCTGACAAAGTAGGTCTGAAAGAAGAGCAGGTTCAGATACCGGTCGGTCTCCGCGGGGTAGAGCAGGCAACAGTTGTCATACCCATCCGTACCGGATGGAAGGGGGCCCTCCAGGAGCGGGAGGTAGCTGTCCCGCAGGCCGGACAGGGCCCGGTTAATGGAGGTCAGCCCCTCGTCGGCTTTCTGGCCGTCCGGCAGGACCAGAGTGGGGATCTCCAGGTAGTTGCTGTTGGTGTCGTAGTGCTGGACCTCCATCACCACCAGGGGGTCGGCGGGCTGGCTCCGGCAGGAGACCAGCCAGCCGCAGGAGAGGATGAGCAGGGCGGCAAGAAAGAGGAGGGGGAGAGGCGGACGCTTTTTCTCACACTGAAACAGGTTACGGATGCGAGCCTCCGCCTGCCGGGCGGAGCCGGAGAGGGGAGTGGAGAAGGGGGTGGAGGGTGGGGGCTGTTTCATGGTCTCATCTCCTTTCGGTATGCGGAGGGGGCTCAGAGCAGCCGGGTCAAGACGATGCGGCTGACATGCTCCCCTTTAAAAAAGAACAGAAGAGCCAGCCCCTGATCGTTGTCCATGTCCTCACAGTACCACATGCAGTCCATCTCATTCAGGGAGGGGTTCCTGGTGCTCTCGGACTTCAGAGCTGGATAGGAGGCCAGGACCTGCTGGCGGCTGTCTCCCACCCGGATGCCTCGGAGGGTGTACACATCGGTCCGGGTGGTCTCCACTCCCCGGAGGGTCTCGGAGCCGTCGGAGGCCAGGTGGTAATAGTCGGCGGAAAAGCCGTCCCAGCTGTATCGGACCCACATGTCCCCCTCGTTCTGGACCAGCCCCTCACCAGGCAGCTCCTCCCGGACGCCGGCCTGGGAGAAAAACAGAGCTGTATCCTGGAGCCCGGGCCCAGCGGGGGTGGGCCATCCGTCCCGGAACAGGGCTATCTCCGGATCGTACAGATCCCGGAAGGGCTGGCGGGCGACCTCGTCCAGAGACATGGCGGCAGGATTGGAGATGGCCTCCCCCGCCACGGACAGAAAGACTCCGTCCCCGGCGCTTCGGCTGAGGACGAGGGTGAAGGGCGCCTCCTGAGGGACCCAGCTGCCGGCACGGAACTGCATGGCCTCCATGGTATAGACCGAGCCCACAGTGTTGTCCGCCAGGGCGGCGGAGCCGAGATAGTCCACCAGAGTCAGGAGCAGATCCCCCTCCTGGGGAGGAGAAAGCTGGTCCCAGCCGGAAAAGAAGATCTGGTCCGCCCCCAGACGGGCAGACAGATACTGACGGACCAGGGCATAAAATTCTCTGCTGTTCAGGCCGGAGGGTACGGTGTCCTCCTCCGGCAGAGCCTGCATGGCGGCCTCTACCTCCGAATAAGAGCCCATGGACCAGCCCTGGACGACAGAGATGCATCCCTCTTCGGGGCTGTACCGGATGCGGGCGGCCAAGTAGAGGTCACTGTCTGCGTCCGCCCGGGCCAGCAGGTCGTAGGAGGCCTCCGCCATGTCGTTCCGCCCTGGATAGGACCCGTCCGTCGGGGCGAGGGAGAGGATCTGCCAGGAGGCGGAGGCATTGTGGGCGTTCCAGGGGTTGTGCCCGCTGCGGGTGAAATCCTCCAGCCACACCCGGGTCTGGTAATAGATGCCGATGTTCAGCTGGTCCTCAGGGGCCGTATAGAACTGCTCATTGTGATCGGGGAGCCACTGGGGGCCGTCTCCGTCAATGACGGCGTAGTCCGTCCGGGCAAACACGTCCACGCCGCCTGGAGCAAGGAGCGCCAGAGCGTTCTCCCAGTAGGAGTCATAGGCCGCCCGGGCGGCGGAGCCCTCCTCCCGGACGTCTCCCTCCACCGGCCAGACCCAGGTGAACTGAGTGCCGTCGAAAGCGAGAAGACCGGATTCTCCCTGAGAGAGCCACTGGGAAAGGCTGTTGGCGGTGTACAGGAGATAGGAGGTCCCGTCCTGCTGGAAGGGAACGGCATGGGGCTGGCATCCCTGGCCCTGCACCAGAAAGACAGGGCCGACAGCCCCGTCGGACTCCTGCACCACGCCGATGGCCAGTATATAGTGGGAGGACCCGTCGGAGAGAGAGACAGCGGCCAAGGTGCACCCGTTTCCCGGGAGCGTGGCCAGGACCTGGCTGACTGGAGGAGAGGTGAGATCCAGGGCGGAGAGTCCCCGGTCCAGAACGGCCTGTATCAGCCGGGCACTAGGGGCATCATGCTCCCCTGTCTGGACGCAGTCCCCTTCCAGCGGCGGAGCCTCCTGGCTCTGGCAGGCCACCAGCCCGCCGCAGGACAGGATGAGGAGCAGGACCAGGACCATCAGCCAGACTGGCGGTCGCCGCTTGGGGCCCTGGAACAGGTTGCGGATGCGCGCCTCCGCCTGCCGGGCGGAGCCGGAGAGGGGCGTGGAGAAGGGGGTGGAGGGACACTGGGATCTGGCCATAAAAGCACGTCCTTTCAGAAGAAATGGAGCGGGGAGAACGGCGCGGGGTGGTCAGGAGAAGGAGAAAAAGCCGTATCCCCACCGCAGATCACACAGGCCGTACCCAGAGAGAACAGCGCCCGCCTCAAACAGCCCGTAATAGCCGCCGCGCCAAGAGCGGCAGCGCGGGGAAATATTCTCCGCAGGAGTGCCGGGGAGGTAGAGACAAAACTCGTTTCCACCATCCAGCCCATAGGGGGCGGCGGCCACATAGCGGATGCCGCCCTCCGTCCACTCCGTCCCCTCCGGGCGGCCGGTGGTCACCTCCAGGTCCGTGAGGGTGAGGGACCAGGTGCGGCTGTCTAGGGGGGTCAGCATGGAGAAGGCCCCCTGGAACTGGCACAGATAGGTGATATCCATATCGCGGTCGTGGAACTTCCCGGAGAAGGTGCCGTCAGGGAACAGGGTCAGGTCGGTGCTCCAAGCCCCAGCCCCGCTGGAAAAGGTGAAATGGACGCCCTCCTCTGGGATGGGGAGCGTGCTCTCCTCCGGAGGAAGAGCCCCCCGGGATACCACGCCGGTGAGCAGGGGGACGCCGTACCTGGAGAAAGTGTACCGACGGCGGATGTCCGGATAGTTGGAGACATGCTCCGTCTCCACCACGCCGCCTGTGTCCTCCAGCTCCAGGGGGGCAAAAAACAGGCCGGAGAACACCAGCAGCCCCATCGCCTCGTTCCAGAGGAAGTGGGCATAGTTCACGTTGTGGGGAAAACCGCAGTTGACCAGCAGGCCCAGGTCCGCGGAGCCGTCCCCGTTCAGGTCCCGCAGGTCGGGAGCGCCAGGGACCTTGTCCGCATCCAGGAGGCGGTACAGGCCTTCATAGAGGTGGAGCCCGTCCTCCAAGACGGAGCCGGCGGTGATGGACTGGAGCAGGACAGGGCCGTCCCACACCTTCACCTGACGGATGAGCACCGTGCTCTCCATGCCGTCGATGGGAGACTCGTCAAACTCCAGGGTGAGAGTGCGGCCATCCGAGAGGGGGAGGGGGCAGCGGGGAGGTTCCCCGTCCAGCCCCAGCTCTTGTGGCGTGCCTATTGTCCACTCTACGGCCTGAGGTACTTCCCCGGTCCCGTGTCGGAGGCGCAGGCGGGCAGTGAGGCACAACTCCGGGTCCGAGTCTGCCTGGGCTGTCAACAGATAGTCAGCTTCCTCGGAGGCGGCAGGGGAGGACAGCAGGTAGCGGCCATCGGCGGGGGTGAGGGCACGGATCTGCCAGGCGGCGGGGAGGCCCTCCGTCTGCCAGGGATTGCAGCCCTCCTGAGCGAGCCCCTCCAGCCAGACCCGGGCCTGCTCATACACCCCGTCGGGCAGGTCCAGCTCCGGGGAAGACCAGAAGGAGTCGGAGTGGTGATAGATCCAATGGGCGGGAGAGCCCCCGTAGGGGCTGGAGGCCGTTTCCCGGAAGAACAGCTCCACACCGGAGGGGGACAGCAGGGGCAGATAGGTCTGCCAGAATTCCTCATATTCCTGAGCGGCCCGGGAGCCCTCCTCCAGGATGTCCCCCTCCGCCGGCCACGCCCAGGTGAGCCGGCTGTCCTCCAGGCACACTACCCCGGCGGAGCCGGAGCGGCTGCCCTGATCCAGGGTGTTGAAGGTGTAGAGCAGGCGGAGCTGACCGCTGCCGTACTCCCGGAACGGGAAGATATGGGCGGCCCCCTCCGGTCCGGAGACCACATAGGCCGGGCCCCGTAGGGTGCTGGTCGCCTGTTCCACTGCCCCGATGACCAGCCAGGAGGCGGAGCCTTTCTGGAAGAGAGCGGCGGCCAGGGTGGTCCCGTCCTGGCTGTGGGCACAGAGAAGCTGGGGGATGGATTCTCCGTCCTCTGCCGTACCCATCTGGGGAGCGGCGGCCCCGTACAGGGCGTCTACCAGGAGGAGGTCCTCACTGGAGAGAGGCTGGGAGGTGGCGGAGGCAGAGAGGGCGCTGATCTCCGCCTTTTCCGGCGGAACCTTTTGGTCCTGGCAGGCCACCAGCCCGCCGCAGGACAGGATGAGGAGCAGGACCAGGACCATCAGCCAGGCTGGCGGTCGCCGCTTGGGGCCCTGGAACAGGTTGCGGATGCGCGCCTCCGCCTGCCGGGCGGAGCCGGAGAGCGGGGTGGAGAAAGGGGTGCGAGGGGAGGTTCGGTCCATGGCGGTATCTCCTTTTTCTAAGCGAGGGTCTGAAAGTGGGAATAGACCCACTGGCTGGGGAGGGGTACCCCGCTGTAATCCGGGTTATGAAACTGGAACTCATACTGAGGATTGAAGGAGTAGAGATCCAGTCCTCCCTCCCTCGGGACGGCCTTGTAATCCTCGTCATAGTAGTCCCAGCTGGCCAGCTCCTCCAGGGTGCTGCCGTCAAAGCGGTAGTGGGCGGCATTGCTGGGGCCCTCCCACCCGCTATGTGCGGAGGTATTGGCACACAGGATGTGGAGGGCGCCGTCCTCCGCCGTCCAGGAGGACCAGAGCCCGTTGTCGCCCCCCAAAAGGTGGACCTGGCCCCGCCACTGCTGTGGCTCCAGATCCCAGAGCCCAACCATCAGATTGCCCATTCCGGCGGAGTGAGTGCCCCCTTCCACCAGGGCCAGTCCCAGGACGCAGCCATCCCCCTCCCGGGACAGGAGCAGCTGGGAGGACATGTACGGGGCGTCATAGGGGAAGTTATGATGTTCCCTCATGAGCAGATAGGCCAGATCTGGGACAGGCTGGGGGGTGAGGGTGAAAGCGCCGTCCTCCCAGGCGAGCAGATGCCAGCGGTCTGCCTGCCCGTCGGGGTCCTTCAGAAGCACCCGCAGGACCTGCATAGAGCCGTCAGGGAGACGGGTCACCTGAGACTGGGTGGTGAACTGCCCCGGGGCCAGGGAGGCAGGGTCGTCCTCCGCCAGCCGTCCCTGTTCCGTCAGACGGCCGTTTTCCACCTCCAGAATGATGTACTGGGCCGCATCATGGTCAGAGTGGGAGAGGGCCGCCTGGAGCAGGAGGGCCTGGTGATCTTTGGTGCTCAGATAGGCAGACGTGAGGACCTGCCGGGAGAAGGCAAGATCCGGGTGGTCATAGGTCCAGGAGAGCTCTTCCCCGGTGCCCAGCCGCACCTCCACGGTGGTGGAGGCGTCCCCCCGGATGAAAACGGCGGCCCTGTCGTCGATGCTCCCCACGCCATCCAGATCCAGCCGATGGAGGGAGAAGACCAGGCGTGGGGCCTCTCCCTTGACTGGAGCAGAGGGCGTCTCCCCCCGACAGGACGCAAGCGCTCCGCAGGCGAGAAGGAGGGACAGGACCAGGGAAGCCGTCCGCCGGGCAGAGCCGGAACGGGAAGAGGGGAGCGGTTCAGGCAGAGCGCGCATGGCAGATACCTCTTTTCTAATTTTTTAATGTCGAAGGCGGGGCCTCAGAAAAGACCATCCGACTGGGAGGGGACCAGGACCAGTTCGCCCCGGCTGTTGTAGGCGAGGGCGTGGTAGACGGGTTCAGGCCCATCGGTCCACCAGCCCTCCACCAGCTGCCCGGTCTCGGGCAGGACCTCCAGCCGGCCCCCCAGGGTGGTCAGATAGCGGAAGGAGCCAGAGGCTTCGTCCCAGACGAACCAGCAGTGGGCCTCGTTGTGGGTGGTGTCACAGAGAACTCCAAAGTCCTCACTGCCGTCAAAATCGATGTCCCGTACATCCACATAGTCCAGCAGGGGGGAGAAGGCCACGAACCCCTGAAAGGCGGCCCGGCTGTCGGGGGTGAAGGAGTCTGGGGTGATGGTCTGGAGAAGAGTGCCGCCGTCCAGGACCTGGATCTGGTCATAGCGGAGCTGAGATGAGTCGTCCGGCGCGGGGATGGGGCAGCGGAGCGCCAGGGTCAGCGTGCGGCCCGGTCCAACGGTGACGGTCTCAGTGTCCGTCAGATAGCCGTCTCGGGTCAAGTCCCACCCCGCCTGTGTCCAGGACAGGGTGGCCCACTCCGGCTGGTGCCATTTGTCGTACAGGATGGGTACCCGCAGGACCTGAAGGCCGTCCGGCCTGGTATGGAGGTAGGCGGACCAGATCACCGGGCAGTCCGGGGCGAGGTCGTCTGCGTTGTCCTCCCAGGTGCCCAGCCGGACCTGCTCTGTCAGCGCCCCCTCCTCCACGGCCAGCACGAAACAGCTGGCTGCGCCGTAATTGGAGTAGCGGTCCTCAAGGACCAGGACGACGGACTGCCGCCCCGAGGGGGTAAAGGAGGCGGGCAGCAGCCTGGGATGGCCGGTGGAGGGGAGTTCCCAAGTCAGCACCTCTCCGGTGCCCAGGGCGGCCTCCACCACAGTGAGGGGACCGGAGGCGCTGTCGTCATCATAGGAGAAGACCGTGACAGAATCGTCTGTTCCTCCTGTCCCGTCCAGGTCCAGTCCCTCCCGGAACACCGCATAGGTCCCAAATGGAAGAGTATCACTGAGAGGGATAAGATCTTCTCCCTGCTGGCCGGAGGAGGCCAGCAGGATATTCCCGCCGCAGGCGGCCTCCAGCAGCTGAGACAGGGGGAGGGTGAGGAGGATCTGGGACGGGTCGGCGGCGGAGCGGATGGAGACCATCTCGTCCTGAGGGTGGAAGGTCAAGGCGACCAGCTCCCAGGGGGTGCCCTCCAGGCCCAGCAGCTCAGCCGCCGCCTGGCGCAGATTCTGGGAGCGGACGGAGCCGTCCGGCCACCTCCGCCAGACCAACAGCCAGCCGCCGTCGGGGTCATGGGCCAGCAGATCCGGGTGGCCGTCCCCGTCCAGATCCAGGTGGTACATCAGGCCGGAGGTGTCCGCCAAGGAGAAAGAGGTCCCGTCGGGCAGACGGATCTGGTATTCGTACCAGTCTGAAAGGTCCTCCCGCACCGTGTGGATGGCGGTGCCGGAGAAGCCCAGAAGATCGGAGAAGGGGACCGACTCCTTGCCCGGGGTGGTAAGGGAGAATACGGGGGCGCCCTCCTCCGGGGGCGGGGAGGCTGCGGTCCGGCAGGTGACCAGTCCGCCGCAGGAGAAAATGAGGAGCAGGGTCAGGGCCATCAGCCAGACCGGCGGCCGCCGTTTGGGGCCCTGGAACAGGTTGCGGATACGCGCCTCCGCCTGCCGGGCGGAGCCGGAGAGGGGGGTAGAGAGGGGCGTGTAAGGACATGGGCGGGTCAAGACTGGTCCTCCTCCTTTCTGTTTTGGACGGCGCTGACGGCCTGAAGGATGGAACGGCCGTAGGCAGAACGCTGGTCCCCGGGCAGCGCGTGCAGGGTGCTGTCGTCACAGGCCAGCTCTGTGTCCTGCTCCACCGCCCGGGCCATGAGCCACATCAGCGGATTGAACCAGTGCAGGGCCTTTACCCAGAGCACCAGGGCCTTCAGGGGGATGTCTCGGCGGCGGAAGTGGGTCAGCTCGTGGCGCAGGGCGCACTCCAGAGGGGCGCTCTGGGGGAGGGGCTCCGGTAGAAGGATCACAGGGCGGAGCAGACCGGCCAGCATGGGGGCGGGCAGAGAGGGGCAGAGGACCAGCCTGGGCAGACGGCGCAGGCCCATCTGGTCCCCCAGCGCCCGGTACCGCGCCAGCAGGGGAGTCTCCTCAGCCTCCCGGCCCCAGCGGCGGAGCCAGCGGCAGAACCTGAGGTGACAGCCCACATTCCACAGGAGGACCCCCGCCGCGCCCAGCAGCCACAGGATCAGGAGGAGCTGGGCGAGGGAGAGGGAAAATCCTCCTGATTCCGCCGGGGCCTCCGGCTGGACGGCATTCTGGACCGGCTCAGACCGGGAGGGCGCGGCCTGGGACTGGGCTGGGCGGCTGGAGGCCGCCGGGGGCTGGGAGACAGGCGGCGAATAGGTGAAGACCACCGGGTTGGAGGGGACGGTCAGCTGGACTGGTGCCTCGGCCGGCCCCATATGGGGGAGCAGGGGGAAGGGGACAGCCAGCCGCAGGGAGAGGAGCAGCCAGGCAGTACAGCGCCACCGGGCGGCGTAGCGGCCCCGGGTGAGACGGGCAGCCAGCAGCAGGAGCAGGACCACTGCCCCGCCGCCCAGGGAGAGGGCGGCCAGATCAAGGAGAAATCGGTTCATTTGGCGCCCCTTTCCAGCTCATCCAGCAGGGCCCTGAGCTCGTCCACCTCGCCGGGGGCCAGCCCGTCCCGGGCCAGGGCAGCCACGAAGTTTCGGGGGGAACTGCCGTACAGGCGGGAGAGGACGGAGCGGCTGTCAAAGGAGAGGTAGTCCTCTCGGCTGACCAGAGGGGTGTACCGGTTGCTCCTGCCCAGGCGGCGGGCGGATAGAAACCCTTTGTCCGCCAGCCGGGTGAGATAGGTGTTGATGGTGTTGGCGGCCCAGCCGTGGGGGGCCAGAGCGCGCTCCAGGGCGGCGCGGGGGGGGTCGGGGCCGGAGTCCCAAAGGGCCTTCATGACCTCCAGCTCAGTGTCGGGGAGTCGTTTCACAGCTATCGCTCCAATCTACTACTTTTGTAGTTTGTAATAATATACTACATTTGAAGTAAATAAAGGTCAAGTTACAGTGTGGTTACAGAGCGGCCGGGGCAGGGCTCTGGCAGAACAAAGCAGGCCGCCTGCCAAAAGGCAGACGGCCTGAAAATAGGGAAAAGCGGTGCCGCGGAGGGGAGCGGGGCACTAAAGCAGGATCTGTCCGTTGATCTCCAGCCGGAATTTGAGGTCCAGGGTCTCGGCAGCTTTCCGGCTGAGGAGCATCCGCTGGAGAAAGATCTCAAAATAGTCCATGACGGCGCACACCTCCGTGTTGATGGAGAGGGAGAGAGTCACGGTCCGTCCCGGCAGGTCCAGCAGCACCTCGGAGCGCTCCACGGAGTAGTTCACCCGGTCGTGGATGTCAAAGGTGGACATGTCCTTGTTCCGCACCCGGCTGCGGCGCACATCGGTCTTGTCGGCCAGGATCAGGGCGGCGGCGATGGCGTTCACCGGGTAGGCGGTGGAGTCGTCGTGGTGGCCGATGGCAGTGATGACGGCGGCCACGTCGGGGGGCTCCATCCCCATCTTGTCCAGGATGCGGAAGGCCATGGTGGCCCCGCTGAGGGCGTGGTCGTGGCGGTTGACCACGTTGCCGATGTCGTGCATGTAGGCGGCGATCCTGGCCAGCTCCACCTCTTTCGGGGTGTAGCCCAGCTGGGTCAGGATGCGGGCGGCCACCTCGGCGCACTTGGTCACGTGGGCGAAGGAGTGCTCCGTAAAGCCCAGCGCCGTGAGCGAGGCGTCCGCCTGGGTGATGTAGGTGCGGATCTCCGGAGAACTCCTCACCATCTCAAAGGTAACATTCATAGGGTGCTCCTTTCTTCTCCGCCGTCCCACAGGCAACGGGACAGGTCCACCCTGCCATCGGGCAGGAAGGGGACGCCCTCTCCTTCCAGCAGCAGGCGCTGGATGCCCGTTCCGCCGAACACGTCCGCGGGGCTGAGGCCCCCATCCCGGTACAGGACTCGATGACAGGGCAGGCCCTCCGGTGCCCGGGCCAAGGCGCAGCCCACGATGCGGCTGGCCCTGGGCCGGCCGGCCAGAAAGGCTACCAGACCATAGGTGGCCACCTGTCCTGCCGGGATGCGGGCCACCACGGCGTAGACCGCCATAAAAAAATCAGGACGCCCGGGAGTCACAGGGCACAGCGGCGGGGGCGCCCCGCTTGGGCGGGACGGGCCCCTCTATGGGCCGGGCAGAAAAACAGATAAAACACAGACACCAACACTCCATCGATCATAAGCGGCCTGGAAGCAGGTGCTCCCCGCCCTTGCAGGTTGGAAAAACAGCTGGGGACATCCCTATTGTATGGGATGATCCTGGTAATTTCAAGCCCCAAGAGCATCAGGACAGAAAATTTCTCCTAAGCTGGGCATCGTTCCCGCAGGCGGATGAGGGAATAGGAGATCGTTGCGGGAGAAGCGGGGAAATGGAAACGGGCTCCCGTGGAAATGCCTGATGCCCGCTGCATGTGCGGAAGAAAAAGGGGAATTTCCACCATAACAGGTGGAAGTGTATGCTGGACTATGATATAGTAGTTTCAAACAGGCTGCGGGCAGGCCGTCCGGCGGGCGCTTTGGAGAGGGGGAGACAGGATGAAGCTTTCTTCATTTCTGCATTTTGCCGCCTTTGGGGTCAGGACCATTCTTCTGCGGGAAAAAAAGCCCATCCTGGGCACAGTGATCGTCACAGACCGGTGCAATCTGAAGTGCAGGCACTGCTCTGTCCACGATCTGACATCGGTGGACCATCCCTATGAACAGATCCGCCGGGAGATGGAGCTCCTCTACCATATGGGGGTGCGCATCCTGTTCTTCTGCGGGGGAGAGACCTTCCTGTGGCATGACGGGGCGCGCACGGTGCGGGACCTGGTGGTGGAGGCCAAGAAAATGGGCTTTCTCCTGGTCAACGTCGTGACCAACGGCACCTTCCCCATTGATCTGCCGGAGGCGGATCTGATCCTGCTCAGCCTCGACGGTGACCGGGCACGCCACAATGCCATCCGGGGCGACACATACGACACCATCATGGAACATGTGGAGCACGCCACTTCCGACAATATCTGCTTCTATATGGCGATCAACCAGATCAACAAAGGCGCAGTCCGGGATGTCTGTCTGGCGGCGCAGGAGACCAAAAATGTGCGGGCGGTCTCCTTTAATTTCCACACGCCCTATCCCGATACCAGGGAGCTTGCCCTCACCCGGGAAGAAAAGGCGGAGTGCTGCGGCGTTATCAGGGAGATGATGAAAGCGGGCGCGCCTGTATTCAATCTGCCCGGCGCTTTCCCAGCCCTGATCGAGAACCGCTTCCCCACGCCGTGCCACCAGTGCGTGGTGGTGGAAAACGGAAAGCTGTCCACATGCGGGCGCTGCATTGAAGTGCCCGGCCTGTGCAGGGAGTGCGGCTACTTCTTTGTGGCGGAATACACCCTCTTGTTCCGGGGACATCCCAGGATCGTTCTGGAGATGCTGCGGACCTACCTGAAGTATATTTGAGGAGCATCATGAGTATCATCACAGACCTGACGAGGATGTGGCTGACCCGCTCGGCCAAGCCCTTTCTCTTTCAAAATGAATACGACCAGCAGCTGCCCTTTTCCCAGTGTGAGGGGCTGGGACTGTATGTGCATATCCCGTTTTGCAGGGAGCTGTGCGGCTTCTGCCCGTATTGCAAGGTCCAGTATGACAGGGCGGTCTGCGACCGCTATCTGGACCGGCTGATCCAGGAGATCCACCTGGTGGGCGGTCAGCTCCCCGGCAGGAAAAGGGTCACCAGCCTCTACTTCGGCGGCGGTACGCCGGCGCTGGCGGCCGGCCGGCTGAAAGAGGTGATGGAAGCCATCGAGGCGCATTTTATCATCACCGAGGGCGTCGGGGTGGAGCTGCACCCGGAGAATGTGGTGCCCTCCGTCCTGCGCATTCTGCGGGATGCGGGGGTGACCAGGATCAGCATCGGGGTCCAGTCCTTCCAGAGAAAGTTCCAGGGACTGCTGGGACGGAGGCCTGTGGACCTCCCAGCCCTGCGGGAGGCGCTGTCCCAGGTCCACTTTGAAACGGTGTCCATGGATTTTATTTTTGCCCTGCCCGGACAGGACCTGGAGGATCTGGAGATGGACCTGGAGACTGCATTCCAGGCCGGTGCCAATCATGTGGCGATCTATCCCTTCATTGATTTCACCTTCACGTCCAGCACGGTGCAGGCTATGGGAAAGGGGGAGAAGCGGGCGCTTTTGGACGGCATCACCCGCTGGTGCCTGGACCGGGGATACATCCGTAGCTCTGTGTGGACCTTTGCAAAGGATCAGGACGCAGTGTATTCCTCCATGACAAGGGACCATTTTCTGGGGTTTGGGTGCTCAGCCGCCACCCTGCTGAGAGATCAGTTCAAAATCAACACCTTTTCTGTGGAAGAATACTGCAGAAGGATCGACGAAGGGAAGCTCCCCACCTCCCTGACACTCCGGTTTTCTCTGCGTCAGCGGATGGTCTATTATCTGTTCTGGACCGCCTACAGCACAGAGGTGGATGCCGGTGCCTTTGAACAGTTTTTCGGCGTCCCATTGAAAAAGATGTACGGTATGGAGCTGAGGCTGGCACAATGGATGGGGCTGGTCACCCGGCGGGATGAGAGATACAGCATGACGCTGAAGGGCGCGTTTTACTACCACTACTATGAAAATTTCTATACCCTGGCCTATATCGACAAGATGTGGGGGGTGCTGAGAAACGAGGCATTCCCGGAAAAGATCGAGCTGTGATCTGAGCACGGCGGGAGCTCACAGATCTGTCCTGTACTTGATTTTTGAAAAAAATGTGTTAAAATAAGAACAAATTATAGAAAGTGTTTTTATTTGAGGGGGTGCGGGTGTGCCAAAGGTGGCCTATTCTGAGGAGGACCGGGAGCGGATCAGGGCGGCACTGGTCACTGAGGCGCTGGAGCGGATGGCCAGGCAGGGCATCCAGCATACCACGGTGGAGCAGATCTACAAAGCGGTGGGCATTTCCCGTACCTTTTTCTATTCATTTTTTCCGACGAAAGAGGACCTGATCGTGGAGACCCTCTATCTCCAGCAACCCAGGATACTGGCCTACGCGGAGCGGCTGATGGCAGATCCGGCACTGACCTGGCGGGAGGGGGTCCGGCAGTTCCTCCATGCATGCTGCTATGGTGAGAAAAACGGCATCGCTGTTTTGACCATTGAGGAGCAGCAGCTGATCTTCCGGCGCCTGTCAGCGGACAACTGCCGCGTGTTCCGGGAGAAGCAGGCCCGCCTGTTCGGGAAGATCCTGGAGTGCTTTGGGGTCCGGGCAGACCGGGACCGGGTGGAGCTGTTCACAAACCTGAGCCTGACGGCCATGATCGTGCGCCGGGCTATCCCGGAAAGTCTGCCGCTGTTCGTGCCGGAGGCCGCTGATGCGACGGTGGCCTTCCAGATCGACGCCATCGTGGACCGCCTGGAGCGCCTGAAGGAGCAGGGATCCTGACCGGAGCGGGGATGCGGCCCGCCGGGATATCTGGCACAGCAGTCCGGACCCGGCGGGCTTTCGACTCCCCTAAATAAATACAAAATATGAAGAATATCTTTATTTTGACGGAGCCGGCAGAGCTCCGAAGCATGTCCCCAAGCACCCGACCGGGCGGAGGACAGGAAAGCACTGTGTCCGGCGGAGATCACATACTATCATTCAGGAGGAATCTATTATGGGATTTTTCAGCAAATTGTGGAAAGGTCCGGAAGTGGATCTGGAGAAGAGCGGAGAAAACGCGAAAAAGATGCGGCAGATGTTCGACCGGGTTGTGGAAAACGGAGGCGAGTACAGGCTGATCTCCGGCTATACCGAGGATGTGAGCCGATTCAACTATGGGTTCGTCCACGGGAGCAGGCGGAAGGTGGGAAGCCTGATCGTGGGGTGGAACGAGGAAAGCCAGACCATCGTGGTCGTCCCCACTGTTCCGGATCTCTCCGGCTGCGGCGAGCCAGTGTATTACCGACGCGCGGATATTCTGAAGGCCTACCGCAACCGCTACCCCACCGACGCCTTTGTCATCTACCCCGACAGCCGGGGCTATATCGCCATCAATGCCTACGACTGGCTGGAAGACGAGTCACTGTACATCTATGTATCCCAGGAGGAGGAACTGGCGGCCTTCACCAAGTTCTTCCTGGAGCGCTTCGCAAAAAAATAAGGCCCGCAGGGGCTGGGGAGCACCCGGGGAAACGGAAAAGCGCAGGCGAAGGGGACTTCGTCTGCGCTTTCATGGCCGGTATGGTCAAGGTCATTTTTCCGGGCTGAATTTCAACAGAAGATAGGGTTCGATCTCCAGGACCGTGGCGATGTTGAAAAGCAGCTCCAGAGAGAGGCCGCGGTTCATGTTCGGGGCCTCGATGGCGGCGAGATGCTGGCGGCTGATGCCCAGCTCCTCCGCCAGCTGCTCCTGAGACATGCCCCTGCGCCTGCGGTAATAGCTGATGGCGAAGAACAGATCCGCCATTTTTTCACGGTTGTCAAATTGCCGTGCCAAGCCCCATCCCCCCTTGTCTATAGTGTACCCAAGATGAGGGGGATACAAAATAATTTAAAACACGGCTATTGACGTGTTTTAAATATCGATTTATAATTTTGACATGGCAAATATCAAATCAGACACGATAAATGACGTGAAAAGCGGGGGCAGGGAAATTCAGAGGGGGATGTTCTTTTGTTGCGGCCTCTGTTAGAATAGAGGGATATCCCAGGCCCACGCTTCGGACACGCCTGGGCGGATCAGAGAGAACAGAGAGGAGCGAGGCGTATGGAGCAGTACGGCCCTTTTGCGGGGAGGAGCGGCACAGCGCACCTGAGTGCGCCGGCTTTTTGCGGACTTTTTTGATCCCCTGCGCGGTGCCGGCTGGATCCCGGCACCGCGCAGGGGACCTTTGTTTCACGGCCTGGGGTACGGCCCGGAATGTCACAGGGCGGAGACGATCAATGGAACGCCTGCGTAAACTCTGTGGGGCGTTGGGGGAGGAGATATCTGCTTCCCGCACCCTGCGGAGCAGGAAGACAGATAGACAAACGAAATAGCAAAATAGGAAGAAATAAAGGAGAGCACCCATATGACTTTGCTGGACCAGTGTAAGATCTGGAACGAAAACGACGAGTATCAGAAGATCATCGAGGCCTTGGAGGCCGTCCCCGCCCAGGAGCGCACCCCGGAGATGGACAGCGAACTGGCCCGGGCCTACAACAACCAGGCCGCGCCGGGGGACCGGGAGCTGTTCCGCAAGGCCATTGCCCTGCTGAAGCCCCATGAGGCGTATTTCGCGGGGGACCATTGCTGGAACTTCCGCATGGGTTATTCCTACTACTACCTGGACCAGGAGGGCCGGGCGCTACCCTATTTCCAGGCGGCGCTGGAAGCCCGCCCCGGTGACGGGGATACCCAGGAGTTCATTGAATGGTGTCAAAAGGGAGTCGCTCTGCCCCGGTTCTCGGAGTGCTTCCGGGAGCGGACGGAGGCGGCATGGGAGAAATTTGCTCAGCAGGAGGCACAGCTGCGTCAAAGGATGGATGAGGACAAGGACCATCAGCGGGGGGATGAACTGGTGGCCCAGATGGAGGATGTTCTGCACCTGGCCTTTGATGACATATCCTTCGAAATGGGCTTTAACGGCCAGAAGCACGAGCTGATCCTCACCCCGGAGGGGGACAAGGTCAAGCTGTTTGAACTGGTCTACTTCCAGAAGCACGCACCGAAAAAGGTGCTGGAGCACTGGAATATCCTGGCGGGCCGCCAGCCCAACCCCGGCATCGGACTGCGTACCGACGACGGCTGGGAGGTCTCCGGGGAGGATGTGCAGGTCTGGCTGGAGGAGCGGGGAAAAAACAGCTTCGCCCTGTCCGCCTATTGCGAAAAGCTGCTCCCCCTGCTCCGGGAGGAGGAGGGCCGGGCCTGGTGGATGCTCACCACCCTCACCGACCAGGTCTTGGGCGAGATTTCCCATATGCGGTACATCGACGCCTTCGACGTGCTGGAGGAGCCCAAAGGGGAGCAGTCTATTCTCCTGTCGGACCTGCCGGACAAGCTGAAGGGCATGGGCCTGGATCTGGCTGCCGACCCGGAGGACTATCTGGAGAACTACATCGGCTATGAGATGGAGCCCAACGAGGACCCGGAGGCGGACTGGCGGCTGGATGTGATCGCCGGCTCCACCAACTGCGCTCCCCTCATCAACGGCTATCTGAGCGCTGAAAACGACTCCATGGATGACCTCCACGCCGACGGCGTAGTGGCGGGCTTCTTCTGCTATCCACTGGACACCCTGCGGGAAGAGGAGGGCAGCGACAAGATCTTTGCTTTCCGGGACGAGCTGGAGGACTATCTGAGCAGTGCCTGCGGCCCGGACGTGCTCATCCTCACTGGCGGGGCCACCGGCATCTTCTGCGGCTATGTGGACTTCATCGCCTGGGACCTGCCCGCCGTCCTGAACAAGGTCCAGGACTTTTTCGCGGACACGGATCTCCCCTGGGCCGACTTCCACACCTTCCGCCGGGAGGCCGGGACGGTGTCCCTCAAAAAACCGGAGGAGGACGAGCTGGAGGAGACGCTGACCGGGATGGACTACATTCCCTACACCCTGGAGAACGCCGACGCCTTTTACCGGCAGCTGGAACAGTGGAACGACGAGGACGAGTACACCCGCTGCATCCAGGCCCTGAACGCCATCCCGGAGGACTGGCGGGACTACCGCTTTGCCTACGCCCTGTCCAGGGCGCTGGAAAACTACGCCATCATCGGGGACCGCGAAGAGGGCACCCCCGGCCGCAAGGGGGACAAGGCCCTCCTGCGGGCCATCCAGGTGCTGGAGGCCGTCCGGGAGGAGGGCCGGGACAAGGCGGAGTGGAATATGCGCATGGCCTATGCCTATCAATACCTGGAGGGGCAGGAGGAGAAGGCCATCCCTTACGCCCAGCGGTGGATGGAGCTGGACCCCGAGGACAAAAACGCCCCGGCGGTGATCCGGGAGTGTGAGGAGGAGCTGGCCAAACGGAGCGGCGGAGAGCTGGAGAACGGAGCGGAAGAGAGAGCACCGGCTGGCCCGGTGCTAACAGCTGAGGATGTGCGGGAGCTGGAGTCCATGTGCGAAGGGGTATCCGGCTACTTCTACAAAATGCTGAACTTCCTGGAGGAGCGGCTTCAGGACGGTGTCCGCCGGGGGCGCTTCACCTGGGAGCGGGTGCGGGCGGATCTGGACACGGCCCTGTGGTACTCCTATATCTGCAACAATGTGGATGAGTACGAGTATTATTACCGGGCGGCCCAGTGGATGCCGGATTCGGAGCAGGCGGCAGAGCAGGCCCGGAGCGGGGTCTGGTACTATCGGTACGCCTGCGCCCTGACCTACTGCGGACGGCTGGAGGAGGCCCTAAAGTACGCGGAGAAGGGAGTCGGACTGGACCCGGAGTATGTGTGGGGCTGGCTCATGTACGGCAGGCTGCTCAGCCACTTTGGGGACCGGGAGGGGGCCCTGGCGGCGGCGGACCGGGGGCTTGCCCTGGAGCCGGGAGACTATGAATTCACCACCCTGCGCCGGGAGATCCAGAAGGGGCGCACGCTGGAGGAGATGGAGTTCCACTGGATCGACCCGGAATCTGACAGAAAACTCCAGGCGGGGATGGACGAGAGCGCCGGAGACAAGAAGCGGGCGATCTCCTGCATCCTCTGCCGCCGGGAGGCGCTGGAGGAGATCAAGGCGGCCCTTGCGCCTGTAGAGTGGGAGGCGGACGCCCCTTACTGCACGTTCACCATGCCCTATCAGGGGAGCACGGTGGAGGGGCGGTTCTTCGGGAACGAGGCCGCCCTGTCCAAGGTGCCGGCCGAGTGGGTGCGGGAGCTGGTCCGGCGCCTGCCGGAGCTGGACCGCCGGGGTCTGACCTTCCTCTCCGCCCGGGCAGGGCTGGGGACTGGGGGACTGGCCCTGGAGCGGTTCACCATCCAGATGGACCGCCGGCTGTGCCTGTTCTACCAGCGGGGGGAGGAGCAGCAGATGGTCCGCTTCGCCCCCGACTTTGCCCTGTGCGAGGAGGACCAGCCCGCTCTGGCGCAGCCTGAGGGGGGGACCTTCCTGGCCTTCGTGCTGCTGGAGCAGCCGGAGTGGGACGCGGAGGAATTTAAGCGGACCCTGCGGGACGACTGGGGCATCCCCTGCATGACGGAGGAGAAGGACAGCGGGGAGGGGGGAAGCACCCTGGTCTTTGAGGCGGAGGGCTTTCTGACGGCGGTGAGCCTCTACCCCTTCCCCGTGCCCAAAGGGGAGGCGGAGCAGAATGCGGGCCGCAACTACCTGTGGAGCGAGGCGGAGGAGACCACACGCCGGCACCGGGGGCAGATCCTGGTGTCCACCATGGCACGGGACGGAGATGTGGGGCAGGCCGCCCGCCTCCAGGTGAAGCTGGTGTGCGCTGCCTGTGGACAGGACGGCGTGCTGGGCATCTACGCCAACGGCACCGTGTACCAGCCGGAGTTCTATCTGGAGGCGGCCCAGATGATGGAGGACGGGAGCCTTCCCCTGCTGAATTTGGTGTGGCCGGGGCTGTACCGCCGGGAGGGAGGCCTGTGCGCCTACACCGAGGGGCTGCGCGCCTTCGGCAAGGACGAGCTGGAGGTGCTGGACACCCGGGCGGAGCCCGGGGACCTGCGGGGGTTTGTGCTGGACATCGCCTCCTATGTGCTGGAGCAGGATGTCACCCTCCGGGACGGGGAGACCATCGGCTTCAGCGAGGGGCAGAAGCTGCCCATCACCCGCAGCGCGGGGATCTGGCACGACGGCATGACGCTGAAGATCGGATATCCGTCAAAGGAGGAGGGGGAGGACGAGAACAGCGGAGAGACCTGAAACATGACCTGCGGACCGCTGGAAGCCGCCGGGGGAGTCTGATTTCATCCACTCAATAAAAACACCGTGGCGTATCGGAAACGATACGCCACGGCGTTTTTCATGAACAGCTTATCGGGCCGCCCGGTAGATATCCTTGATCTCCTCCAGGCCCAGCACCTTAAAGGAGCCAATGGTGCGCCTGCCCTCAAAGGTACACATCCAGGCCAGCTTTTCGATGGCCTGCTCGTCCAGCGTGATGCCCAGCTGCCCCACGGTGGTGGGCATGCCGATGGAGCGGAGGAAGTGCTCAAAGGCCCGGATGCCGGCCAGCGCGGTCTCCTCGTCGGAGCCGGGAGTATCCACCCCCATCACCGCCCGGGCGAAGCGGGCGAACCGCTCAGGGGCCGCGTCCATGACATACCGGGACCAGGCCCCCCAGACGGCGGCCAGACCGGCCCCGTGGGTGACGTCGAACATGCCGCTCAGCTCGTGCTCCAGCTGGTGGCTGGCCCAGTCCCCGATGCGGCCGCAGCCGCCCCGGCCGCAGCCGGTGAGGCTGTTATGGGACAGGCTCCCCGCCCACATGATGCCGGCACGGGCATCATAGTCCCGGGGGTCCCGGACCACCCGGCGGGAGAGCTCCAGCATGGAGCGCATCAGCCCCTCCGCCATAGAGTCGGTGGGCTCCACCGTCTCAGGGCCGGAGAAGTAGCGCTCCATGGTGTGGTAGATGATGTCCACGCAGCCGGAGGCAGTCTGATAGGCGGGGAGGGTGAAGGTGAGCTCCGGGTCCATCACGGCAAAGCGGGGGCGGCACAGGTCGGTGTTCAACCCCCGCTTTTTCCAGCCGTCCTCGTTGGTGATGACGCAGGAGTTGCTCATCTCACTGCCGGCGGCGGCGATGGTGAGCACAGTCCCCACCGGGAGGCAGTCCTGGGCAGGCTGGCCGGAGAACAGGTCCCACACGTCCCCCTCGTAGGCCAGCCCCAGGGCGATGGCCTTGGCGGAGTCAATGACGCTTCCGCCCCCCACGGCCAGCAGGAAGTCCACACCCTCCCGGCAGCACAGCTCCATCCCCTCCCGTACCTTGGACAGCCGGGGGTTAGGGACCACGCCGCCCAGCTCCACGTGGGCCACGCCGGCCCGGTCCAGACTGGCCAGCACCCGGTCCAGAAGGCCGCTCTCCCTGGCGCTGCGGCCGCCGAAATGGACCAGCGCCCTGGTCCCGCCCTGCTCCTTCACCAGCTGGCCCGCCTGCTCCTCGGTGCCCCTGCCGAATACCACCTTAGTGGGGGTATAGTACTGAAAGTCGTTCATACAGCTCTCCTTTTTACAGTCGATAAGATGTGTCTGCTGGTAGCTCTCCCACAGGAGAGCCTGCCCGCTGATGCAGCCGGCCCCGGTTCAGGCCTCCCAGCCCGCCAGATAATCCTTCTGCTCCTGGGTCAGCGTATCGATGGAAAGCCCCATGGCGGCCAGCTTCACCCGGCCGATCTGGTCGTCGATCTCTTCGGGGACGTTGTAGACCTTCTTCTCCAGCATTCTGGCATGCCTGGCCATCCACTCCAGGGAAAGGGCCTGGACGGCGAAGGACATATCCATGATCTCCGCCGGGTGGCCGTTTCCGGCGGCCAGGTTGACCAGCCGCCCCTCCGCCAGCACGTTGAGAACGCGGCCGTCGGGCAGGCGGAAGCCCTCGATGCCTGCCCGGCGGGGGAAGCGCTCCTCCGCCAGCTGGCCCAGGCGGGCCACGTCTACCTCACAGTCAAAGTGCCCGGAGTTGCACAGCAGGACATTGTGCTTCATCACCTGGAAGTGGCGCTCCACGATCACGTCCTTGCAGCCGGTGGCGGTGACGAAGATATCGCCGTATCGGGCGGCCTCGTCCATGGGCATCACCCGGAAGTTCTCCATGGTGGCCTCCAGGGCCTTGAAGGGGTCCACCTCGGTGACGATCACGTTGGCCCCCATGCCCTTGGCCCGCATGGCGATGCCCTTGCCGCACCAGCCGTAGCCGGCCACCACCACCGTCTTGCCCGCTACCATCAGGTTGGTGGTGTGCATGATGGCGTCCCAGGTGGACTGGCCGGTACCGTATTTGTTGTCGTAGTAGTGCTTGGCCTTGGCGTCGTTTACCGCCATCATGGGGCAGGGGAGGATGCCCGCCCGCTCCCGGGCGTACAGGCGGTGGATGCCGGTGGTGGTCTCCTCACAGCCTCCCAGCAGCCGGTCCCCGTAGGGAGCGCACCGCCCCCCCAGCAGGGAGATCAGGTCGCCGCCGTCGTCCACGATCAGGTGGGGGTGGCACTTCAGGGTCTCGGTCAGCAGGTCCTCATAGCCCCGCATGTCCACCCCGTGGACACCGAAGGTCTCCACCCCCAGGCTGGCCATGGCAGCGGCCACATCGTCCTGGGTGGACAGGGGGTTGCAGCCGGTGAGATACACCTGGGCGCCCCCCTCCCGGAGCACCAGCCCCAGGTTGGCGGTCTTGGCCTCCAGGTGGACAGAGACGGCGATGGTCAGGCCCTCAAAGGGCTTCTCCCGGCGGAAGCGCTCTTCGATGCCGCCCAGGGCGGGCATGAAGTCCCGGACCCACTGGATCTTCTGCAGGCCGGAAGGGGACAGAGACAGGTCTTTCACGATGCTCATATCATTTGCTCCTTTGATTTGATGGGGATGGGGATCAGCGTTCTCCCCTGCGCTCCCGCTCCTTGGTGATGAAGCCCAGGAAGTCGGCCAGGATCCGGGCGGCCAGATAGCAGGTGGTGCCCGCCGCGTCGTCATAAGGGGGCGAGACCTCCACCAGATCCACGCAGATGACCTCGCCCAGCTGGGCGATGCCCTCCAGCAGGTCCACCGCCTCGTCATAGAGCAGGCCGCCCAGCATGGGGGAGCCGGTGCCGCCGGCGATGGAGTAGTCGAAAGCGTCGATGTCGATGGTGACATAGTAGCGCCCGCCCTGGGGCAGCTGTTCCAGAACCTTCTGGGCTCCCATGGCCCGGATCTGGCGGGCGGAGAGGATCGTTGCCCCATAGGCCCGGGCGTCCTGGAAGTCGGAGCGCTTGCTGCTGCCGATGCCGTGGATGCCCAGGTGAGCCATCCGGTCCACATAGGGCAGCTGGGACATGTAGCGCATGGGATGGCCGTTGAAGAGCCGGTTCCCGCCCAGCTGATCGGTCCAGTCCAGGTGGGCGTCCAGCTGGATCACATGGAAGGGGCCGGACTGGTCCAGCCCCCGGGCGACCGGGATGGAGATGGAGTGGTCGCCCCCCAGCACCACAGGCAGGCAGCCCCGGCTGCGGAGCAGGCGCACCGCGGCCTCGATGTTGCCGAAGGTCTGCTCCAGATCGCCGGGGACATAGTCGATGTCGCCGCAGTCCATCACCGACCACTTCTCGGTGCTCAGGTAGTAGTCGTCCCGTTCTGGATCATAGGAACCCTGGGGACTGAAGCGAAAGCGGGTGGACTGGGTACGTATGCCCCGGGGGCCCAGCCGGGCGCCGGGGCGGCCCTGGATAGCCATATCGCAGGGGGCGCCGATGACAGCGATGTCAGCCTGGATCTGGCGGATGTCAGGGCAGATGGGACATTTGGCAAAGGTGGCGATGCCGGTCGGGGCCATGTTGACAGGGGCGCTCTGGCTGAAATTCTCCATAAAGACCATCCTTTCGTGGGCGAAACTAAAAAATTTCTTTCTTTACTTTACAATGTTTCGGAGACAAATTCAATGCTGAATGAGAAAACTTTCCGGCCCATGGGAGACAAAGACAAATAATTTACAGATTTGTCATGGACAATTCCCGAAAACCGGGGTACAATGAAAAACGATTTGACACAAATGTTAGGAGGCTCCTGTATGGGCGCGATTTCCCGCTGGCTGGACCGCTTCTGCTACAAGCATCCCCGGCTCGGCATCCCAGGTCTGATGAAGTACATCGTCATCGCCAATGTAGCGGTCTATCTGATGGATATGTTCAGCAACGGCTACTTCTCCGCTATGCTGCGGTTCTACCCGGCCCTGATCATGGAGGGGCAGGTGTGGCGGCTGCTCACCTTTATCTTCGTCCCCACCAGCGGCGGTTTCATCCTGTGGTTTGCCTTGACCACCCTGTTCTACTACTACATCGGAAACGCTCTGGAAAACCAGTGGGGGTCTACCCGGTTCACCGTGTTTTACGGGGTGGGCGTCCTGCTGAACATTTTCACCGGGATGGTGACTTACTGGATCTCTGGTGCCTTCCTGGAGACTGCCAGCATGTACTACGTGAACATGTCCATGTTTTTTGCCTTCGCCACCCTGTACCCGGATATGCGGGTGCTGCTCTACGGGATCCTGCCCCTGAAAGTGAAGTGGCTGGCCTGGGTGGATGCGGCCCTCTTTGCCTTTGATATTGGTCATTACTTTATGAACGGCAACTGGGTCCAGGGAATGGTCCCCATTGTGGCCATCCTGAACTACTTCATCTTCTTCTGGGACGATCTGATGGCCATCCTCCGCCGGGGGAGCAGCCGGGCTGCTCACCGGGTCGATCCTCAGACCATCAACTTCAAAAAGGCTCAGAAGGAAGTCCAGAACCGGAAGGGCTATCTCCACAAATGCGCCGTGTGCGGCATCACCGACGCGGACGACCCCAACATGGAGTTCCGCTACTGTTCCAAATGCAACGGCTACTACTGCTACTGCATGAAGCATATCAACGACCATGTGCACATCCAATGAGGGCGGGCGCCCCCGGACCGACGGCCCGGGGGCGCCTTTTTGCGCGAGAGCTGGGGCGCTCCCTCCGATGGGAAAAGGCCGTGAAAAATCCTGTTGATAAATTCTGCCGGATGCAGTATAATATATCCCAGCTTTGTTCCAGACCTCGGTGTGGGGCAAGGCCGCACTAGTCGGGGAGATAGCGGTGCCCTGTTCCTGCAACCCGCTTCAGCAGGGATGAATCCCGGCCCCCGGACGTGCATTGTGCTGTCTGACCTGGATAAGCAGCGATGATAGACCGGTCCCGCGCAACGCGGCTCCGTGAACCGTGTCAGGCGGGGAACCGAGCAGCACTAAGCGGCCCGCCGCGTGTGCCGCGGGGTTACTGTTCTTGAGCCGGCTGTCCAGGTAACGGGTATAGTGTACGCTTCAAAGGCCGGTGTGCGGCCTTGCTCTGCATCGAGTATTTTTTGCCCGGATGGGCAGAGAAAAGGATTTGAGGTGATATCGTGTATCAGGCCCTGTACCGCAAATGGAGGCCCCGCACTTTTGACGATGTGGTGGGCCAGAGCCATATCACCGACACTTTGAAGCAGCAGGTGGCGGGGGGGCGGCTGTCCCACGCCTATCTGTTCACTGGGACCCGGGGGACGGGCAAGACCACCTGCGCCAAGATCCTGTCCCGGGCGGTGAACTGCCAGAGCCCGGTGAACGGCAACCCCTGCAATCAGTGCCCGGCCTGCCTGGGCATTGAAAACGGCTCTATCCTGGATGTGCTGGAGCTGGATGCCGCCTCCAACAACGGCGTGGACCAGGTCCGGGCCCTGCGGGATGAGGCGGTCTATACCCCGGCGGCGGTCCGTAAGCGGGTCTATATCGTGGACGAGGTCCATATGCTCTCCACCCCAGCCTTCAATGCGCTGCTGAAGATCCTGGAGGAGCCGCCGTCCCACCTGATGTTTATCCTGGCCACCACGGAGCTGCACAAGGTGCCGGCTACCATCCGCTCCCGGTGTCAGCAGTTCGCGTTCAAACGCATCCTGCCCGGACAGATCGCCCAGCGCCTGGAGTATGTGGCGGGGCAGGAGGGCATCGACCTGACCCCGGAGGGAGCGGCCCTTCTGGCCCGGCTGGCTGATGGCGGCTTGAGGGACGCCCTTTCCCTGCTGGACCAGTGCTCCGGCGGCGGACAGCAGGTGGACGAGCAGGCGGTGCTGGATACCCTGGGGCTGGCGGGAAATCTGGAGACCGCCCGGCTGATGGAGCTGGCCGCCCGGCACGACACTGCCGCCGCCCTGGAGACCCTGTCCCGGCTGTACGCCGGGGGAAAGGACGTGGGGGCGGTGCTGGGGGAGCTGTCCTCCCTGGCCCGGGATCTGCTGATGAGAAAGACGGCCCCCAGAGGCGGCAGTGCCCTGCTGACCGGTGGATATGACGAGACCACCATGCGCGGCCTGGGAGAGCTGCTCACCGCGCCCCGCCTGCTCCAGATGCTCAACCGCCTTCAGGACACTGCCGCGCTGCTGCCCCGCAGCAGCAGCCGGCGGACGGACGCGGAGCTGTGCCTCATCCGCCTGTGCGACGAGACGCTGGACGACTCGGCGGCCGGACTGTCCGCCCGCATCGCCCGGCTGGAGGAGCAGTTGGCCTCCGGCGTCCCGGCTCCGCAGACGGCCGGTTCGGCGGGGGACGGCGGGGCGGCGCAGCAGCCCGCCCGGCCTCAGCCGGCGCCCGTGGAGGCTCCTCCCTGGACGGAGGAGCGTCCGCCCCTGCCGGAGGAACCGGAGGAGGAGCGGACCCTGGAAGAGCCGGAGAGACGGCCTGCGGCGGTCCCGCCTGCCCAGCCGGCCGTCGCTGGGGGCGAGAGCTCCTTCTGGCCCGCCTTCGCGGCGGAGGCCAAGCGAAAGCTGCCCTCCGCGGGGCCCTATCTGGTGAACCCGGAAAAGACGGTGGGGACCTGGAAAAACGGGGTGCTGACCCTGTGGGTGGACAGTGCATTCACCAAGGCGATGCTCAACAAGCCCAACATCACGGAGGTGCTGGCACAGGCCGCCGGGCAGCGGTTCGGCGGGCAGGCCAGAGTAGCCTTCCAAATCGGGAAGCCCTCTCCGGAGGACCTGGGCACGGGGCAGTCCCCGGAAGCTGGACAGCGGGACGCCCTGGACGCCCTGCTGGAGTTTGGGGAACAGTTTGACAATATCATCATCAAGTGATATGGTTATATCGGAATAAGGAGTGGATGGATATGGCAAAGGGCTTTGGAGGCCGCGGCGGCATGGGCGGCATGGGAATGAACGCCAACATGCTCAAGCAGGCCCAGAAGATGCAGCAGGATATGATGCGCATGCAGCAGGAGCTCCAGGAGAAGGAGTACGAGGCCGCCGCCGGCGGCGGGGTGGTGACTGCCACTGTGACCGGCAAGCGGGAGCTGAAGGCGCTGGAGATCGATCCTGAGGCGGTGGACCCGGATGACGTGGAGATGCTCCAGGACATGATCGTGGCCGCCGTCAACGAGGCGCTGCGGGCTGCGGAAAACGATGCGGCTTCCACCATGCAGAAACTGACCGGCGGGCTCGGACTGCCGTTTTAAGAGGAACGACGCCCCATCCCCCCGGAAGAGACCGGAGGGATGGGGCGCTTTTTTACCGCTGGCGGGCGGCGGAGAGAGGAAGGCAGGGAGAGAAGCCGGGAAAGGCGGAAAGGAGAAAAAAGTGAAGCGGGAAAGTCCGGAAGAACAGCGGAAACAGATGCTGGAGGCCCCCATCCCGGGACTGATCGGCAGGCTGGCGGTGCCCACCATCATAAGCATGCTGGTGACCTCCATCTACAACATGGCGGACACCTATTTTGTCTCCCACATCGGCGCGGGGGATGGAGCCACCAGCGCCTCCGGAGCGGTGAGCATCGTCTTTTCCCTCATGGCGATCATCCAGGCGGTGGGCTTCACCGTGGGGATGGGGGCGGGGAGCATCACCTCCCGGCTGCTGGGGAAGGGATGGAAAGAGCGGGCGGACCAGTACGCATCCAGCGCCGTCATTCTGGGACTGGTGCTGGGGCTGCTGCTCATGTCCGTCTGCTTCGTCTGGATCGATGAGCTGGTCTGGCTGCTGGGGGCCACCCCCACCATCTATCCCTACGCCCTAGACTACGCCAGGTATATCATCTTCGGTGCCCCGGTGATGATCCTGGCCTATATCCTCAACAATTTGCTGCGGTGGCAGGGAAAGGCCAACCGGTCGGTGATCGGCCTGGGATTCGGCGGACTGCTGAACATCGTGTTGGACCCCATCCTGATCTTCACCTTTGACATGGGCATCTCCGGGGCGGCCATCGCCACCCTGTTCAGCCAGTGCGTCAGCCTGGCTATCCTGGCCTCCTTCTTTGTGCGAGGGCAGAGCGACATCCGGGTCAGCCCCCGGCTCATCGCTCGAGAGGCCAAGGTGTATGGAGACATCCTGAAAAGCGGTCTGCCATCCTTCCTGCGGCAGGGCATGTCCAGTGTGGCCTCCGTGTCTCTGAACCTCAATGCGGGGCTCTACGGCGACCCGGCGGTGGCCGCCATGGGGATCGTGACCAAGGTGTTTACCTTCATCATGTCCGTCGTCATCGGCTTCGGCCAGGGGTTTCAGCCTGTAGTAGGCTTCAACTACGGTGCGGGGCGGCTGGACCGGGTGCGGGAGAGCGTGAAGTTCTCCATGAAGTCCTGCACCTTGGTGCTGACTGCGGCGGCCGTCATTGGGTTTCTTTTCGCACCCCAAGTGATCCACTTCTTCCGGGAGGACACGGAGGTGATCGCCATCGGGGCCCGGGCTTTCCGGTTCCAGTGTGTCAGCCTTCCCCTGGGGGCGGTGCTGGTCTTTGCCAACATGCTCTTCCAGTCGCTGGGGTGCTCCTGGAGGGCCTCCTTCCTGGCCGTATGCCGGCAGGGGCTGTTCTTTATCCCTCTGATCTTCCTGCTGCCCAGGCTGTTTGATCTCACCGGGCTGGAGATGACCCAGATGGTGGCGGACTTCATCACCTTCCTGTGCAGCGGAGGGATGCTGCTCCACTTCTTCCGTACGGAGCTCGCCCGGGAGGGGGAGAAGTCCCCGGCCCCCGCAGAACGGAAGATGTAGAAATAGGGATGCCTCCGGACCGGTGGGCCTGCTGTCTGCTGGTCCGGGGCAGCAAAAAAGAGGAAACCAAAATTTGCGCAAAAAAAGTGAAAATAGTGGTTGACAAGATGGAAAGACTTTAGTATAATAAGCAAGCCGTCGTGAGACAGCGACAGCAAACCGGGGGAGCATAGCTCAGCTGGTAGAGCACATGCCTTACAAGCATGGGGTCACAGGTTCGAGCCCTGTTGTTCCCACCACATTGGCCCCATCCCATGACTACCTGGCTCGGTAGTTCAGTTGGTTAGAACGCCGGCCTGTCACGCCGGAGGTCGAGGGTTCAAGTCCCTTCCGAGTCGCCATTTGCCTCTGTAGCTCAGTTGGTAGAGCAGAGGACTGAAAATCCTCGTGTCGTTGGTTCGATTCCGACCGGAGGCACCAAGTCCCTGACGGGATAAGAATGATCCCGTCAGGGCACAATATGCGAGTGTAGCTCATCTGGTAGAGCGCCACCTTGCCAAGGTGGAGGTAGCGGGTTCGAGCCCCGTCACTCGCTCCATATTTTTGGTGCCATAGCCAAGTGGTAAGGCAGAGCTCTGCAAAAGCTCCACCCCCAGTTCAAATCTGGGTGGCACCTCCAGCGTCGGAGCAAGCGTTATATCGCTTGCTCCGATTTTTATTGAAATTAGAGTGCGCTCATTCTGCTGTTCCTTCTTCCGCATCATAACCACTTTGCTGGGCTGTGATGTGGTTTGAGTACGAACTAGGGAGTGACGGCATCTATAGTGTTTGGACAAGACATGGTCGGAGTAAGCGTTTGTGCGCTTGCTCCGATTTTTTATCAGAGGGGAGAGTATTTCCTAGTGAAGAGGGTACCCCTCTGTCTCTATTTTGGTTCCGAGCAGCAACCTGCCACAGGGCTGACACTCCGTAAGGAAGTGTCGGCCTTCGTCTAATCTGTAAAGAAATTGATCCTTAATTTTGGACGTTGTGGCGGTCGCTACGCCGTCTTTTTCTTTTGTGCCGCAAGATATTTCTGGAACAGTTCTTCCATTTCTTCTGGGGAGGGGGCGCACCACAGGCCAATGGTCTTGTAGTAAATATCTACCTGCAGATGGCGTTTGCCATCCACCTTGTCAGCCTGGGACACCATGATCTTCTCAATGAACTCGTGGACGATCTCCGGCGTCAACTCCGTCAGCCGCGTCACCTGTCTGGCCCGCTCAATAAAATGTTGAAGGTCATTGGCCTTGTCCGTGGCGGTTTCCACACTTGCCTCCATCTCCGGGATGGCCTCTTTCAACCGCTTCTGCTCGCTTTCCAGCGATACCGTCAGCGTGGAGAATCGTTCTTCACTGAGAAGCCCCTTACTCATGTCCTCGTAACTTTTCTGAATCAGCCCGTCTATTTCTATCACGGGCTGTTTGGCCTTCTCCAATTCCCGCTGTCTGGCATCCAGTTCCCTCCGCTCTTGCAGACCAAACTGCTCCATCTGCTCCTGGGCGAACTGCTTTTCATAGACCTGAACGTACCACAACAGCTGTTGCAGGCCCTCAAGTACCAATTCTTCAACCACTTTCTCTCGAATAAAATGGGCGGAACATAGATCGGAATTGCCACGATAAGCGGAGCAAAAGAAAAATGCCTGTTCATGCTTGTAGTTATTAGTGGCGCTATACCCCAGCTTACTGCTGCAGTCGGCACAATAGAGCAGCCCGGAAAACATACTGACAATGCCGGTTTTTGTGGGCCTGCGGCGGTGCTGGCGAAGGTCCTGGACCAAGGCGAAGGTCTCCCAGTCGATGATGGCAGAGTGGGTGTCCGGGAACACCTTCCACTCCTCCTGGGGTCGGTTCAGCCGTTTCTTCTGCTTGAAGGACCGGCTGAACGAGCGGAAGTTCACCGTGTCGCCGGTGTACTCCTGCCTGTCCAGGATGTCTGTTACGGTGGCGGAACACCAGTTGTGTGGGAACGCCGGGGGCCTTACCGGGCATTTCACGCCGATGCTGTGCTGGTACTCACTAGGGGTCATCACGCCCTCGGAGCGCAGTTTTTTAGCAATCTGGGTCGGCCCCAGGCCAGACACGCTCATGCGAAAGATACGCCGCACCACCTCCGCTGCCGGTTCATCCACCAGCCACCTGTTCCTGTCCTCCGGATCTTTCCTGTACCCAAAGGGCGGATTGGTGGTCAGGGGTATTCCGGCATTGCCCCGGCTCTGCATGACGCGCCGTACCTTGTCGCTTGTGTTTTTGGCGTGCCACTCATTGAATAAATCCTGCATGGGCACGATGTCACTCACGCCCCTGGCGATGTCGATGTTGTCCATGATGGCAATGTACCGCACATTCAGCCGCACAAAGTCCTCCTCCAGCAGCTGCCCCACCACAAGGCGGTTGCGGCCCAGCCGGGAGTGGTCTTTCACCACCAGGTTTGCCACAAGCCCCTGTTCTGCTACCTCCCCCAGCCGATAGAGCCGCACCGCCTTTTTGCCCCCGGTCCGCCGCAGGGTGGCGTATTGGCAGGCAGGGTCGGCGTCCAGCTCATAGCCCTGCTCCCTGTAGGGCTTTCCGCAGGTCGTTCCCGTCCACGCTGACCTTGAGAGCGGCGTCCAGGGCTGAGGTTGTACCGGGTGGGTTTACCACTCTGCTCGTCCAGCCAGACGGGGCGGCTGGGGGCTTTGCGGCCATGCTCGATCACGGACAGGCCATACTCCCGGCAAAGGCTATCGGAGATGTCCCGCAAACGCTGTCGTTCAGCCTTGGAATAGTTGTACTTTTGCCCGTCCTGAAAAGAAACTGAATTGAAGCAGAAATGGTTGTGCAGGTGGCCTTTGTCCAGATGGGGGGTGACGATGAGCTGAAACTGCTCGCCCCACATCTCACGAGCCAGCTTTACACCGATCTCATGGCACCGCTCCGGGGCGACTTCTCCCGGTTTGAAGCTCTGGTACCCATGCCAGGCGATGTAGTTGTCCTCCTTGCCGTACTGCTGTTTGGTCAGGATCATCTGCTGGAGGGCCGTCTGCTTCAGGCAGTTGAGGGCGGTGACAAAGGAGCCGTCCGCGGTTTTCTGCGGGTTCTGGATATACGAAAACACATTGAAGAAGTCCTCGGAGCCCTTGGGGACGGTTTTCGCCGGGTTTTCCACATAGGCGATCAGGTCGCTGAGCCGTCCTTTGATGTGCCACAGGCTGGTGGTCGCCATCACGCCACCTCCTGCAAGAGTAGGACAAGCCGCTCAAGCCGGGAACATTCCTCGGCGACTTCAAGGCGGTAGGCTGCCAGCCGCTCCAGTTGGCCGTGGACTTCATACAGGGCGTCCAGCAGGTCCCAGAACTCCGGCGGCTGTTTGGGGCGGGGCTGCTTACCCAGGCAGAGTTGCCGGGGATACTCGGATCGGGTCAGGCTGCACAGGGCAGCGCCATGTTCCAGCTTGGCTTTTTCCGTTTCATCCAATCTGATTTTCAGCCGTACTTTTTCAGTTTTAGTACGCAAAATAATTCCTCCATTCTGTCTGATTTCCGCTGTGGAAGGGGGTATTCAGGGGGACTCCCCTGGGGATGGATTCTGCCCCGTGGGGGGGGGGCGAAATCCGATGCTCGCTATTCCACAAGACAGGGAGATTTTGAAAGTCCAAAGGGAGATGGGCAGTCCAGGAAAGCAAGAACACCTCCCCATCTCCTACTACAACTTTCCATGTGCAAAACAGAACTTTTTCATAAAACTTTTTGGACAAAAAGAAGCCGGTCACATACGTGCCGTACCAGCAGGACAGACTGTGTCCTACTGGACTCCGTTTGGTTTGCGTATGTAACCGGCTTTTTCCGCACCAAATCAGTACAAACCTGTTCATTTGGCTTCCACCAAGAGAGAACATTACAGGGCCCTGCACCAGAAAGCGGTTTCAATTATAAGCCTGGAATCATTGAGCAGACATCATTCAAGAATAATTTCTTGTCCTCGGTATTTCATTTGCTGATAGTAGACCTGGACAAATGACCAAAAATCCAATCCGACTTCTGAGAGCTGGTAATCGGGTTTTCTTGTTAAACAGGAGGTTTTGGTCTCGTTAAAATTCTCAATGGGAAATATTTGAAGGCCCGATCTTACCTTTTTTGCCGCCCGAATACATGAGGTGGGCAGAACCGCGATGCCATGTCCGTCCCCCACCATCGTAAGCTTGGAAGAAAAGTCCTCTGTGCAAAAACGAACCTTTGGAATAAAGCCAAAATTGTTTCCCAGATGGGTCAGTATATCCACATAGCCAAAGTGATCGGGGAAAATAAGGTCTCCAATAAACCAATCTTCTTTTAGGGAGAGGGGAGAGATGGAATCCATATCCGGGGGATAGACCCGATATTTGGGAGAGATAACAATGTAATATTGCTCCTGATACAGAGAAATTGCGATCCTTGACTTACCCCAGATGCTCTGCAACTCGCCTTGGGAGCACAGTAAAAAGTCTGCCCCCTCTGCCAGATGAGTATCTCCTGATTTGGATTAAAACAAATAGACGTGAACAGAGGGGTTTAGTTTCATATACTCCGAAATACAGTCCAAAATTCCGTCGGCAAACACGTGGCAGATAATGCGAATTTTCCCCTGAAAATCATATTTGTTTTGCTCCAGAGAATGTAGTCCCACCTGTAGTGTGTTCAAACTTTACTCTGCGTAATGAGCGAACTCCTTTTCTAATTGGTTTAAATGAATGCGATTCCCTATTCGATCAAAAAGTTTGACTCCAAGTTCGTTTTCTAAATTGTGAATGCTTTTGCTAAGCGCAGGCTGTGAGATATTTACAAACACTTGTTCTATATGGTGAAAAATCATTTATATATTGGCTAATTAAATAACACAAACACATATAAGCACATCCTTTTGCCGCTTGTGAAATACAAGGCCGGTACATCAAACTTGCTTCAGCAGAACGAAAAATCCCGCTGGAGCTGGTTTTGATGTACCGGCTTCTTTTTGCCCTAACAACTGAATGACCGTCTGAATGAGGTGCTCCGCCATGACCTCCGCCATGGGGAGAGCGAGACAACGCGGCTGAACAGAGGCAGGAACACCATTTAGAGAAAACGGCAAAACAGTGTGACGGCAAATTGCTGTCACTTAATCTCCCTCAAAGCTGTCATGGCGGCATTTTGCCGTCTACCACAAGGCGACGACAGAATTGCCGTCACTCAACCAACTGAGACTAACCATGACGGCAGTTTTTCCGTCACCTTTGCGTGGCATCACAGGTGATGTCACTTTTGTGCGAGCTATCTATGAGAATGGCATTACCTATGATGCCATAGCCAAAGCGTGGAACGGGTCAAACAGAACTATGAGAAATATTCTCAGCACAGCCCCTGCGAAAGAAGCCGAACCCGTCCGCTTGACAGGGCTTCCACCCCTATGCCTCTGGAGAAAGGAGAAGCCATGCGAAGCAGAACAAACCAAATTAACGTCTGGTTGTCCGATGAGGAGCTTGCCGGCCTCAATGAAAAGGGTCCCAAGATACGGAGCTCCCGTGAGCGGTTTATCCGGCAGTGTATCAACAGCGCTGCCATCCGGGAGGCACCCTTCGTCGATGTGCCGAAGCTGATCTACGAAGTCCGCAGGGTGGGGGCCAGTCTCAACCGCACCCTCATCGTCGCCAACGCCAGAGGTCTGCTGGAATTGCCAGAACTCCGCAAGGCATTGGAGCGGAACCGGGAAGTGGAAGCACGCATCGTAGACGCTTACATGAAGGACTGACAACAAAACGAACCGCACAGCCTCACGGTCATGCATTGCTTACATAGGTTATGATATTGTCCGATCAATGTAGGGAAAATAACGGCAACCTCACATATGTACAATAACAGAATATAAAACTGTTCAGGTGTTACAGATCGTATGGCCGACTCTCTGCCAAGGTTGGATGGTCTCTCTTGCTTCGGCCCTGCAAATATGTAAAGGTTGTCCACCTAAAGCACCCACCAAAATTCACCTAAATGACCAGAGTTGTGTGGGGGGACTCCACGCCGCCCGGACGCAGGGACTCAAGTGCCGCTGGGCAGAACAGTAGGCCACCACCACAAAGCGACCGTTTTGGCACCAGGGTCAGCAGTTCTCCGCCGTCTCCGCCGCCACGCCGGTATCATACAAAACTACTTCCCCGGACCTGCTCCACATACTCATCAAAGGTGTCCTGAGTTGAGCACTGAGTTCGCTGCACTGCTATAAGCGGAACACATTCTCCTCCGTCTGGAGGAATGCCTTGGAATAGAAGGCCTCCAGTACCTGGTAGCTCCGGCTTTCGTCCAGGGTATCCAGGGTGATGGCGGGGTGTGCCTGCCAGAACTTCCGGTCGGCAAAGGAAGAGAAGGGCCAGGACCATCAGGAGGGGCAGACGCCAGGATATCTTCCGCTTCATACAGGGACCTCCCAAGACAGCGGGGTGGCCAACAGATAGCCCAGAGGTGCAGCCCACTCCACCAGCTGATAGTTGCCGTAGCCTCATGCTCGGTAAGCACGCCGGAGGCAACCACGATGGTGGCTTCTACCAGGCGGATCTGCCAGGAGGGGAAGCCCATTATCAGGCCGATGATAACGGCAATAAACACACCATAACCCAGGAACTGCACGTCCATGTTCATCAGCTCTAGGGCGTCCAGGGCATTGGTGATATGGCGGCGGGCATAAATACTCCGTAATGGAGCTAGTCTCCCCAACAGGCTAGAAACGAGGCTGTGTATATACGCAATTGTCGCATTTACGACCCAATTTCTTTCGAACGCATCTTAATACTGTATCACATCTCAGGATTTTTTGCGACAGTTAGATGCAACCGCCATACGAGAGACGACAGCCTGCGTGGTGTTTATTGATTCTCCCCAAGACCTCAGCGAGTCAGAGCGGCAGACGCTTTGGGATCGTCTACGGCAGTTTAATCAGCAGCAAGGGATGCCCTTTTTGACCTACCGACTTCAGCATCGCTTTGAGCTGACCACCAACACCTTAATGCTGAAAGAATTGACCCAGCAGTATCCCACCTACTCTCTGACTGCGTTTCCGGCTGAGAAGCTCACCATTCCCTTCTGCATTGGTTGGGGCAGTGCTGGCAATGACCAGAGCAGGCTCAGGGCGCTGAAACAGTCCCCTTCAACGGGAACCACTTCCACCTACATTATTTTAGAAGTCCACATCCCGCTCGGGGATCAGTACGGCGGTAGCACCCACCGCAATGCCCACATAGAGGGCCAGATAGCCCGCATGGCGGCCCATCACCTCCACCACCGAGCAGCGCTCGTGAGACTGCATGGTGTCCCGCAGCTTGTCGATGCACTCGATGGCAGTGTTGCAGGCAGTGTCAAAGCCGATGGTGTAGTTGGAGCAGCCGATGTCGTTGTCGATGGTGGCCGGAATCCCTACCACCGGGATGCCCATCCGGGACAGCTCCAGCGCGCCCCGGAAGGTGCCGTCGCCGCCGATGGCCACGATGCCATCCAGACCCAGCAGCTTACAGGTGGCCACCGCCTTCTTCCGGCCTCCTTCGTTTATAAACTCCTCACTGCGGGCGGTGAACAGAATCGTTCCGCCCCGGTCCAGGATGTGGCTGACGCTGTCACTGTCCATTGGAAAAAAGTCGCTGTTGATGAGCCCGTTCCAGCCCCGGCGGATGCCCACGCACTCAATGCCCTTGCCAAGCGCGGTGCGGACCACCGCCCGCACCGCCGCATTCATGCCGGGGGCGTCTCCTCCGCTGGTCAGGATGCCGATCCGCTTTACCATATTTGCCATGGTGCTTTCCTCCTTACGCTCTCCTTCTTCCTCAAGGTCTTTTCATTATGGCATGTCACGCCCCCGGTGTCAAGCGTCCGTCCCTCCCTTACCAGCAACGAGAGCCCATATACATTAAATCCTAAAATTACATTTTGGGAAAAGCAATTAAATTTTCAGCATACTTTTCCGTATATTATAACTGCTCTAGATGCCTTTCCTTGCCGTCTTTCTCGGATTTTGCCTAATCATATTTTCCTATGCTAGTTTAAGAGTGCTGTGAAGGGACCAACGAGATATAACAATACGTACTAAAAAAATCTCTTTACACCCCCTCACCCACCACTCCGCTCGCTATTTCTGATGCCTTGCAAAAATGAAGAAACTCTTCTATTTGTAAAAAGCTATACTTTCAAGAAAATATTTAATCCTATCACACTGGAAATCAGTTGTCAGAATCCAAAACAGTCGTTATAATATGATTACCGAGTATATAGGAGGTAATTATCCATGAGCAAACCGATTTTGGAGGCCAATGCTGTCGTTCCACTATACAGGCAGTTGATGGAAAAGCTGCAGAAAGAAATTACCTCCGGAATATTGAAGCCCGGAGATAGACTGCTCCCCGAAGTCGAAATGGCGAAATATTACCAGGTCAGCGTCATCACCGCACGAAAAGCGATGGATGAATTGGCAGCTCAGGGACTTATTGAAAAGAAACAGGGGAAGGGCACCTTTGTGACTTCCCCTAAATATGGCCGGGATTATACACATATTCAAGGCTTCTCTGAATCTTGTCTTGCACGCGGGCTTAAACCAGGCGCCAGGCTGTTGCAGAAGGAAATCGTTGCTCCAAAGTCCAGTATTCTGGAGAGTCTTGGCCTGGATGAGAATTCCCAGACTGTAAAAATTGTCCGGCTTAGATATGTAAATGACGAGCCTATGGTAATTGAGACCAGCTATTTTCCACTGGACTATGCTTTCCTGCTGCAAGAGAATCTGGACGGGTCGCTTTTCCAGGTCCTGCGCGAGAAAAAAGACTTGGTCATAGACGGCTCAAAAAAATCGTTGAGATCTGCCGGGCTACCACCGAGGAGGCTCGTTGGCTGAAATTGCGGAAAAATGCACCTTTGCTCCTGGTCCGCAGTGTGGCATTCGGCAACGCCGGCCAGCCTGTATATGTATGCATGCAGGTTATCAACGGTGAACGTTTCCAATTGATTTTGTGATATCTATCTTTTTCGGCCTGCCCATCGGTAAAATGCTCTGGGTCTCCCCCGTTTTCCATAGGTATTTTTGACCTCAACCATCTGCTCACGAATCAAATATCGCAAATATCGATGTATCGTTTTGGGATTGAGATTTGTCTGCCGTTGAATGACTCCTACGTCCAAATAGTCTTCCGAACAGGAAAGGCAGGATACAATGATCTCCAATGTAGATTGGTTGATGCCCTTATCCGCCTCAGAGTAAAACTGCTCTTTCTCGTGGTAGCGCAGATGGGTATTGATGCGGGAGACCAAATCCACAGGTTTAATGGGTTTGACTGCATAGTCATCTGCGCCGGCTTCTAGAAAACGCTCCATGACTGCTGTCTGCTCTTCAATGGTAAGCACAACAATCGGCACATTGATCCCCATTTCTCTCATACGGCGGACAATCTGGATTCCGTCCGGCTGAGGCAGGTGATAGTCCACAAGGATCAGATCCAGCCTTCCATTTCCATACTGCGTCAGAATGTGCTCGGCCTCTCTGAAGTTTCTTGCCAGCAGGGGCGTCCATCCTTGATGAAGAATGATCTCCTGAATTGTATAGAGGATGTCTTCGTCATCATCAATTGATAAAATGTTCTTTCCCATTGTGCTCTCCTTTATTTTGAGGCAGGATGATCGTGATCCTTGTATATTCTCCGGGACTGCTCTTTACCTCTATTGTTCCGTGATGAAGGTCAACCACCTGCTGCACAAAGCTGAGCCCCAGTCCTGTGGAGCCGCTTTCAGAATAGCCATGCGTCCACATACGCTGAAGGATCTCTGGGTTTATGCCAATACCGTTGTCCACTACTTCCCAATGGGTTGTCCCACTGCAGCAGGATACAATCAGCTGGATCTCCCCTTTCTCCGGGTCAATCGCTTTACATGCGTTTTCCAGCAGATTTACCAATGCTCGAGCCATACGGATGGAATTCACATATACCCGAACCTCAGGACACTCATTGTGGACAGAAATTCGAGAAACCAAGGGGTTTGACGCCATGCAGGAGAGCGTCAGGCGCAGAAGCCGCTCTGTCGGGACCAGGGACATTCGGTCCTCATAGAGAATTTCAGAAACCATCTGTCCCATCCGGTCACACGCATTCACAATCCTCCTCTGATATTTGGCCAGTTTTGGATCCTCTACCAGCTCCTCCGAAAGTCCAGCCAGCCCCTGAATGGTGGTAAGCGGGGTCTTGAGGTCATGGACCAAATTCTGTATCTCCCGAAACGACCTCATTTCAATATTTTTCATTCTAGCCTGGTAGAGCTGCAGCTCATCCTGTTCCGCCTTTCGGTGGGCCTGAATCAAATGCTGCTGTTCCAGATCCAGAAGCCCCATTAAAACAGTAGCGGTGGCAAAAAAGCACAGAAGCAACAGCACAAAATAAGTCAGAAGCAATTCAGCGTCCAAAATGGGCGCTATGGCCTTGATATCAGTGGAGATCTCACCATTTCCAAATCCCAATTTTGTCATGACCGGCAAAACATCCAGCCCCTGCACGGTAATGAGAAACAGGGTGATGATGATCAGCTTGTAATGCAGGCGGAAAGAAA
Organism: Lawsonibacter asaccharolyticus; assembly: GCA_003112755.1. Taxonomy (NCBI): domain Bacteria; kingdom Bacillati; phylum Bacillota; class Clostridia; order Eubacteriales; family Oscillospiraceae; genus Lawsonibacter; species Lawsonibacter asaccharolyticus. Next base: position 2,200,253 of record BFBT01000001.1, read on the forward strand.
ACCGAGTCAGCAATTCAATGCAGATAAACACTAAGATAGCTGGCATGCCGATGTCCAGTCTTAGGGAATAGACCATATATACGACCTGGTAAAGTGAAATTTGGAACAGGCAGCAGAATGGAATCTTAACAAAGGGGATCTCCCGTCCATTCCACTGAATGCTAATCCCATCCATCAAAAGCGTTATGGCCAAGTAGTCAGGACCAGAACGAAGGGTATTCAGGGCAATCAGGTGAATGGCCCCTAATGCCAGAAAACCGGAATCCAGCTCATTCATCGCCTGATAGAGCAAATCATAGATCCGGAAATTCCGCTCTGTAAAAATCAGAGGGGTCAGTAATCCAACTGCCATCAGTCCCAACGCCTGGAAGACTCTCACCGCATTCCAAGTAATAGACAATCGTTTTATCCCCATACTGGCCTCACAATCACAAAACTTCCCAACAGGGGCTCTTTTTTAGAATAGCAAAAACCAATGCAAAATGCAAAGTTTTTCACTCTTGCGGCGGAAAATCCTCTTTAAACAAGCATGCACAGCAACAAGGCACAGGCGTACAGAATTGGCTCTGTACGCCTGTGCTCTTTGTTATCCTCCGGACTCCGGGCGCAGTTTGAACTCCATCCCATATTGCTGCAGGATATTTGTAACAATCAAAACCTGTTGGCTGACCCGCACTTCCATGGGCAGCTTTTGGCTGGTTTCTATTGTAAACGCATCAATCCCCAGCTCCCTGGATGCCGTACAGTTCAGACTTCCAACAGGTGCGTTTCCTTCCAGAGCAAAATCAGGATAATCGCCATTCTGGCTGTTTACCATCTCCAGTATATCCAGAGCATTGATAAATCCGCTCTGTGTCTGTCCCACCACGATAGAATTTCCGATGCTGCCGTTTACGCCGTAGAAATTGACTCCCTCATGCATATCAACCACGCAGACTGGCTGATATTTTTGGATCAGCTCCATAATCTGTGCAGACAAGACCTGAATGGGATTTCCATCCTCTGCGCCAGGATAGGAACGATTCATATCCACGCCATCCGATGCGGTCCTTTGGTTCAACTCAATGGCCTGCTGATTGGCATGCGGTACAAGAATGATGCGTCCCGTCTTTGGTTCAAGCCGTTCCAGCAGCTGCTCCGCACCCTTGAATCCGGCGGGTTCATTCCCGTGCGTGCCGGCCAGCAGGAAAATTGTCGGCCCCTCCTTCCCAGAGTCCATGATGTGACACTCAGTTTGACTTGCAAGCCCCTCAGCCAGGAAAAAGGTCGTATGTGACACCGGAGCAGGCCTCAAAAACAAAAAGTACACAACTACTCCCATGCACAGAAGGAGTACTGCCGCAATCGACCACTTTATTTCTTTTTTCATTTCTGTCGATCCTGCCTTGATCACGTGGTAGGCTCATTGAGGTAGGGACCCATTCCATTTTTCACAAGTTCATCATAGCTGGGCATCCCGGTGACAATGATCGGCTCCTCATACATTTCGCTGTAATTGGCCAGGATACGCTCTATTCCAAACACATGGCGGGCACAGCGCACCTCAATGGGCCATCCATTTTCGTCATAGGGCACATAGAGCTGCCCAATCTCACCGGCCTTCACATAAGTCTCCGACTTGCCTGTCAGGACGAGCGCCTCATCGGTGCGGTCACGCAGGCGGCCCTGGGCGGGATTGGGGGCTTCCATTAAAAGCGCCAGCGTATCCGTGTGATCGCCAAGCTCACGGTGGGTCAAGCCGCGCAGATCTGTCGGAGAGGGCTCCAGGGATATCTGCACTCCCTCCATCTGCATGTCCACGACCACATTCGATGCCAGATTCATGGCCCGTTCATGGGCAATCAAAGCATTTGAGAAGGACGTGGTGGAGCGTATCCGGGAGTCCCGTCTGGCAGGCAACACCCACTTTATGATCGTGGTGGCCGAGGGTGCGGGCAGCGCCGTAGAGATCGGCAAGCGCATTCAGGAGACGGTGGGCATCGATCCCCGGGTCACCGTGCTGGGACACATCCAGCGGGGCGGCTCTCCTACGGCGCGGGACCGGGAGACGGCCAGCCGGATGGGCTATGCTGCGGTCAAGGCCTTGGCAGAAGGCCGGATGAACTGCATCGTGGGCACCAACGAGGGACATCTGGTGGAGATCCCCATTGAGAAGGCGCTGAACATGACCAAGCACCTCCAGATGGAGCGCTACGAAGTGCTGGAAGCCATGCACAATCAGGTCCCGCTGAAGTGCGGGCCGATCCAGTGACAAGAGGAGAAAGCAGGCGGCAGATCTTTGATCTGCCGCCTGCTTTTGCATGAGATCAGGAAAAACGGAAAAAATAATTCACAGTCTCATGGTGTGTCCTTGGGGGAAGTCTCTCTTTACGGTTTCTGTCCCTGCGGGATGGGAACACACCATAGGGGTGAGGTAAAAATAATGCCATGGACGGGTTGACAATCCAAACTGTAAATATTATAATTACAGTATAAGGCAAAAACTGACACGACTACAAAGGAGGAAACGATCATGTTGGAGCTGAATTTAAACAATTTTCAGGCTGAGGCGCTGGAGGCTGACCAGCCGGTGCTGGTGGATTTTTGGGCCCCCTGGTGCGGCTACTGCCGCCGGCTGGGCCCCGCAGTGGAGCAGCTGGAGCAGGAACTGGCGGGGCGGGTGACAGTGGCCAAGCTGAACGTGGACGACGCTCAGGTGCTGGCGCAGAAATATGAAGTGGAGACCATCCCCACCCTGATCCTGTTCCGGGGAGGGCAGGCCAGCGAGCAGCTCATCAACCCGGCCTCCAAAGCGGCGATCCTGGAGTGGCTGAAGGGGCAGGGCGCGATAGAGGGCTGAGGAGCCCTGCCTGCACAGAAATGAGAGGAGGGTCACAAGGTGGAACAGAAGCTCTATGATGTAGCGATTATCGGCGGAGGGCCGGGGGGATATACCGCTGGGCTGTACTGCGCCCGCAGCGGATTTTCAGTGGTGGTGCTGGAGAAGCTGTCCCCTGGGGGACAGATGGCAACCACCGGACAGGTGGACAACTACCCAGGGTTCGAAGGGGGAGTGGATGGCTTCGAGCTGGGGGAGAAGATGCAGCGGGGGGCGGAGCGCTTCGGGGTGGAGACCCGCTTCGCCGAGGTGACCGGTGTGGAGCTGGCTGCGGTTCCCAAGGTCATCCAGACCAGTGAGGGGGAGGTGCGGGCCAGGGCTGTGGTGCTGGCCACCGGGGCCTCTCCACGGGAGATGGGACTGCCCGGGGAGCAGGAGCTGCGGGGCCGGGGGGTGGCGTACTGCGCCACCTGCGACGGCATGATGTACCGAAATAAAACAGTGGCGGTACTGGGTGGAGGGAACAGCGCTGTGGCGGACGCACTCTACCTGTCCAAGCTGTGCAGAGAGGTCTATCTGATTCATCGCCGGGATACCCTGCGGGCCTCGAAGGTGTACATGGACGCGTTGAAGGACAGCGGTATCCAGATCCTGTGGAACAGCCGGGCAGTGGGGCTCCTGCGGGATAAGCGGGTGAGCGGCCTGGTACTGGAGGATGTGAGGACCGGGGCACGGCGGGAGCTGGCCTGTGAGGGCATCTTTGTGGCCATTGGCCGGGTCCCGGATACAGAGCTCTTCCGGGGGCAGGTGGAACTGGACGAGCAGGGGTATATCAAGGCTGACGAGACGACCCGCACCGGGCTGCCGGGGGTCTTCGCCGTGGGGGATGTGCGGACCAAGCCCCTGCGGCAGATCGTGACCGCCACGGCGGACGGGGCGACGGCCTCCCATTTTATCGAACAATACCTCATGGAAGAAAACAGATAAAAAGCAGGCAGGAGCCCCCACGGTTTTCCGTGGGGGCTCCTGCCCTTATCCTTTCCCAATAGGAGGGGGTGTCACATAGAGGACAGCAGCCCCTCCAGCTCCTCCTTTGAGAAGTGGTAGACCTTGTCGCAGAACTGACAGGACAAGTCGGCCTGTCCCTGCTCCGCGATGAGGGAGGAGAGCTCCTCACGTCCCATGCTGATCAGCGCTCGGGACACCCGCTCCCGGCTGCAGCTGCACCGGTACTCCACCGGGTGGGTCTCCAGGACCTCCAGCTGAAAGTCAGAGAGCACCTCTTCCAGCAGGCCCTGGGCGTCCAGCCCGCGGGAGAGGGCGTGGCTCACAGAGCCCACCCGGCGAACGCCGGCCTCGATCTTGTCGATCAGGCCCTCCTCTGCGCCGGGCAGCAGCTGGATCAGATAGCCGCCGGCGGCCAGGACGCTCTGGTCCCGGTCCACCAGAACTCCCAGGGCGCAGGCGGTGGGGATCTGCTCGCTTTCCACAAAGTACATGGCGATGTCGTCGGCGATCTCCCCGGAGAACAGGCCGATAGAGCCGATATAGGGTTCCTTCAGTCCCAGGTCCTTGATGACGGTGAGACTGCCGTCGGTGCCCACGGCGGCCCCCACATCCAGCTTACCGGGGACCTTCTCCATCAGCTCTACATGGGGATCCTGCACATAGCCCCGCACGTTCCCGCCGCAGTCGGAGACAGCCAGAATGGTGCCCAGGGGCCCGCCGCCCTTGATCTGGAGGGTGAGGGCGCCGTTGTCCTCTTTCAGCATATCCCCCATCATGGAGGCGGCCAGCAGGGTGCGGCCCAGGGCGGCGGTGGCCACGGGGAGCAGGGTGTGGATGGTGCGGGCACGCTCCACCAGGTCCCGGCCGGTGATGGCGACAGCTTTGACCGAGCCGTCGGCGGTGATGGCGCGGATGATATGGTCGGACATGATCAGACTTCCTTTCGTGCGGTGAAGAAGATGCGGTCCTCCCCAGGCTTGGGGGGACGGTGCTTCAGATTTCCATATTGCTTGATCTGGGTGAACCCGGCGTCGCGGAGATAGCTGGTCAGCTCCTCCGGCGTGTAGGCCCGCTCCTCGTGGAGCTCCTCTCCCCGCTCCCACAGGCCGCTCTCCTCCTCCAGGCGGAAGATATCCATGAAGTAGGAGCAGACCCGGCGGCGGCGGGAATACTCTGCCCGCCAGACGCAGTAGGCGTCCTCCGTCTCGTCCAGAAAGACCTGGCCATCCAGGCCCTCCAGCTTGGCGGGGGTGTTGACGTCAAAGAGGAACAGCCCGCCGGGCATGAGGAACAGGTGGACCCGCTGAAAGGCCCTCCGCAGCTTTTTGGGGTCGGTGACATAGTTGATGCTGTCCAGACAGCACACGCAGGCGTCGATGGTGCCATACAGGTCCAGCTGATCCATGCTCTGGCACAGAAAAATGGGGGCGATCCCCTCCGCATCCCGGTTCTTTTCTGCGGCCTGGGCCAGCATGTCGGGGGAGAGGTCCACCCCGATCATCTCATATCCCCGCAGGGACAGCTCGCGGGTGAGGGAGCCGGTGCCGCAGGCCAGATCCAGCACAGTGGAGCCGGGCAGGCCCGCCCGTTCAAAGTGGCGCTGGATGTATTCGGCCCAGGCGGCGTAGTCCACATCGGTGGTGAACTCATCGTAGCAGCCGGCCAGAAATCCATAGCTGTTCATTCCTGACGCTCCTTCAGACGGGGGATGACGGCCTGATAGCCATCGGCGCCGTAGTGAAGACAGCGGTTGACGCGGCTGATGGTGGCGCTGGAGGCGCCGGTGCGCTCCAGGATGTCACTGTATATCAGCCCCTGGTCCAGCAGCATGGCTACCTCCATCCGCTGCTCCATGGCTTTCAGCTCGGACACGGTGCACAGGTCCTGAAAAAAGCGGCGGCACTCATCCACGTCCTGTAAAGACACGATGGCTCGGTACAGAGTGTCGCTGGATTCCTTCTCTAAAAATTTAGACATATTGGGTGCTCCTTCTCCAGAGAAAATCTTGCCTCCCGGCGGCCCAACAAGGTCCCGCCGCGCTCTTTTATATTTTAACAGGCTAATCTATGAAAGTAAACGGGGAGTGAAGAAAAAAATCAAAAACCGGCCGCTCAAATGCGGCCTGCGGAGGTTTTGACATGAGCGAACGGGAATATAAAGCGCTGCGCAGTGTACCGGCTTCCACCTGGATGGAGGGCTTTTGTGTGACCAAGCAGATGGAAGAAGCCTGCATGTGCCTCATGAGCGGCGAAGTGTCGGTGACCGCCCAAAGTCAAACCGTCAGCCGAGCGCATAGGTTCCCTCTGTCAGTGGCAAGCTGTCAGCACGGCAAGCGGGACAGTATCGGAACGCCCACAGAAGTATTTGCCGCTGTGGGCGTTGCTTTACCCGTAAAATAGCCATATAGAACCATCAAGGAGGAGTACCATGAGCGAACACAGACCAGCATTGGAACACATCCAGGCGTATGCGGACCATCTTCGGCTGGAAGAAAAAAGCGCCGCCACCGTAGAGAAATATCTGCGGGACGTCCGGGCCTTCGCCCGCTGGCTGGAGGGGCGGGAGATCACCAAGGAGCGGACGGCGGCGTGGAAGACCCATTTGGTGGAGCGGGGCTACGCCCCCGCCAGCGTCAATGCCATGCTCTCCGCCCTGAACAGTCTGCTGGACTTTCTGGGCTTCGGGGACTGCCGGGTGAAGTTTCTCAAGGTCCAGCGGCGAATGTTCCGGGATGACAGCCGGGACCTGACCCGGTCCGACTACAACGCCCTCACCGCTGCGGCAAAGGCGCAGAACAAAACGCGGCTGGCTCTGTTGATGGAGGCCATCTGCGCCACCGGCATCCGGGTCAGCGAGGTGCAGTATATTACCGTGGAGGCGGCCAGAGCGGGCCGGGCGGAGGTCGCCCTGAAAGGCAAGATCCGCACCATCCTCATCCCCAGCAAGCTGTGCCGCAAGCTGCTGAAATACGCCAAACAGCAAAAAACCGCTTCCGGCGAGATCTTTCTCACCAGAAACGGGACGCCCCTCAGCCGCCGTCAGATCTGGGCGGAGATGAAGGGGCTGTGCAAGACGGCGGGGGTCGCGGCCAGCGAGGTCTTTCCCCACAACCTTCGCCATCTGTTCGCCGCGGCCTTTTACCGGGCCAGCCGTGACATCGTGAAGCTGGCGGATGTGCTGGGCCATTCCAGCCTCGAGACCACACGCATCTACCTCCTGACCTCCGGGGCGGAACACCAGCGGCAGCTGGACCGACTGGGACTTGTATCGTAAAGTCGAAATTCTCATTCTGTCTCATTTGCTGTAAATATAAAACTGCCAGAATTACATATTCCATGTAAATATTACCACTTTCTTTTCAAAAGAGCAAGAGCGGGACCTGCTTTTGAGCACAAAAATATGAGCCGCAAAATGGAATATTTTTGCGGCTTTCCTTGCTACGGCTTTTTACCTGTTTTTAGAACAGCAAAAGACGCCTTTCATTCGCTTTATCTCTCTTTGTATGGCCTATACAGCAAATGATGGGACAGAATGAGAATTCTGAAAAGATTGGAGGCGATAAATATTGCGAATGACTCTCTACGACTACTGCGCGGAGCGGGATGAGCTGGTCCTGCTGACCCAGTGGGCACCGGTCAAAAACAGGACGCTGACGCCAAGAGAGGGGTCCTATGGCAGGAGACAGAAGAACTGGCGTACTTACTGGCCCGAGAGGTGGCCGCCCAGTGGTGCGTCCCCCGACCTAACCCCGGAGCACGTGACAGCGGGAAGCCGCCGGATGGCTTGGCGGGAGTGTCCCAACGGTCATATCTGGAAGGCCGCCATTTATTCCAGGGCGGGGCCGCAGAAGTGCGGCTGTTCCCGTCTGCGCCGGGAAAGTCAGCCCAAAACGGCTGGAACGCTGTCGGCGGGCGCTGGAAGAATGGGAATAAAATGGGGCCGGTCAGCTCTAATTCCCGGTCTGGAAAATCGTAACAGGAGGAACGAGAAATGAAAAAACGGATATTGTCAAGTTTCTTATCGCTGGTACTGGTATTATCGCTGATGCCTGTGAGCGCGCTGGCGGCGGAGGGACCGCAGAATGTGGCTCCTGCCGTGGTCACAGAGGAGCCTGGAGAGGTCCACGGTGAGCCTCCGGTGGAGGAGGCGGCCGGGCCGGAAGAGCCGGCCTGCATCTGCGAGTCCCTTTGTACCGGGGAGACCGTGAACACGGACTGCCCCATCTGCACGGCGGACTATACCGCCTGCACCTATGAGGCTCCTGCTGATGAGCAGCAGGAGCCGGCGGGTGAACAGGGAGAACCTGTCGGCCCCACGGCGGAGGAACAGCTTACGGCGCTGATCGCGGCTCTGCCTGACCCAGCTGATATTGATCCGGAGGACGAGGAGCAGGTGGAGAGGATCAGCGACCAAATCTCCGAGATCTACGCCTATGCCGAGGAACACGGCCTTGATGCGGAAAACGATGAAACCATCAATGCCGTGATTATGGCTCTCTACCCTGTGGAATTGCTGGAATATACAGCTGAAGAGGGTACACAAGAAAATCCGTGGGATATTTCCGCTGAGGGCGAGGGAAACAATATCACTGCCTATCTGGAGAAAAACAACGGTGATGAGTCTACTCCCACCTATACGCTTGTCATCTCCGGAAGCGGTGCGATGGCGGATTTTCCTGACGCGGGTCAGGCTCCTTGGTATCTGTATTTTCCTGATAAAGGCGCTCAAACGGCGATTACTGAAATCACAATCGGAAAAGATGTGACCACCATTGGTGCCAATGCCTTTGTCTGGTGCAAAGCTGTCAAAAATGTGAACTTTGAAGCAGGAAGCGCATTGAAGGAAATCCACCTGAATGGCTTCCATTCACTGGTTCAATTAACATCCATTGAACTCCCTGCCTCGTTGGTGGAGATCGGGGGAGCCGCGTTTTATGGATGTACCGCACTTCAAACGGTTTCCTTTCAGGATCCGGAGAAGTTGACTATCATTGAAGACAGTGCATTTGGCTCTTGTAAAGCACTGGAACACTTCAACTCGAACGTAGATGGAAAATGTGACATTCCTCAGAATGTTGTATCGATTGGTGGGATGGCTTTCCAATACTGCACCAGTCTAACAGATGTAACGATCCCGGCAGGGGTGGAAACCTTGAGTGCAACATTTTATAGCTGTTCCAAGCTGACGTCTGTAACCTTTGCGCCTGGCTCCGTGGTAAAGCACTTATCAGGCTCCAGTTCCAGCGATGTAGGTGTATTTACCGCAACAGCCTTAACCTCCATTGATCTGCCGGACAGCGTAGAAACGATAGGAAGAAGTTGCTTCCACAGATCAAAACTAACTGCGATTTCGATTCCTGCGCGGGTGCAAAGCATAGGAATCAATGCGTTTGCCGGGTGTCCTCTGACTTCGGTTACATTCGCAGAGAACTTTGAATTAAAAGAAATCGGCACAGGTGCATTGTAAGCGTCAAATATAATATGAGATAAAAAGAACGAGAGCAGCCAATACTTTGTCTGCTCTCATTCTTTGCTTCTGGAAGCAATAAAAATTTTGAGACTACAATTTAAGCAGGGCGCTCAAATTCGTCAGAGCAGACTGCATGGAAAAGTACAGCAAGAAATTCAGCGGAACGCAAGCGCCTGTCAAGGTGTCTATGGGAAAGAGATTCCAACAAGGGGAGATTGTGCTTCCAGGCAATAGTAGATACAGTTCGAATATTTCGTTCCACCGCCTTCCAGTTCGTCCCATACTTCCTGGCGACATCGGGATACAGCCACTTTGTCACCAACAAAAGCCTGTCTTGCTGTTCCACGCACAAAGATACTGCATAAGCGGTATGGAGAAATCCTTTGTAATTAGCGGATATTCCAAGCTGGTATAATAGATCACAAATGGCTGAGGAGGCAACCATCGTATCATCTCCTTATATGGTTTCTAAAGACTTTATTAAATATTTCAATCCCTTTTAAGTGGAGATTAGAACATCATCCTTGTCAAGAATATTGAGTGCTGATTTTTGCCCGGGGTAGATGATCTGGGCGTGCTTGTACCAACGCCAATCCAGGCGTTGTCCGCAATGGTCACAAAAGTTCTGGCCTTCACGTTCCAAAGTGGCCATACACGCGGGACAGACAGGAAATGTGGTCAATCCGGCCGGGGATGTAAAAGCCATTGCTTGAGAAACCAGGAGCGGTTTGTTGCGCAGCAGCAACTTTGTAGTCGATTCAGGCGGAATATCAGACATTCCGAATATGTCAGGCGAGTCTCGGAAAAGAAAACCAGGGTCACGCTCAATGAATTCAAAAAACGGGATATCGGATTGAATGTAGACAGCTAGATAGGTAATAAAAACGCTGGGATCTGGTTCCTGCTTCATAGAGCGTCCCAGATAAGAAAGAACCAAATCTTGTTCCACAAGTGCATCCCAGCAGCGATGCGCCAAGCGTATCACGCTCTTGTACACAGTTTCAGGCTTTTTATGAAGCAGTCTGGCAACATCGGGGTAAATATGTTTCGTTGCTTTAATATCGGACATGGAGATATGCTGTTCAAATAAGAGGTCATTGGTAATGTTTAGAGCAAGAACGAGTGGACGAATATTCGGACGAGTTGTACCAAAAATATTGCGCAGGAAAATTTCTGTGTTTGCCATAAAAGAACCACCTTTCATAAGATAGTTCCATAATATGACAAGATCAGACAGATAGACGACATGGGATAAAACAGGACAAAACTTCCTTGTTTTTCCACACCGCGGTGCCAATAATCCCTATTGGAAAAAGCAAAAGCGGGCTTACCAATGGCAATCCCGCTTTCACAAGATATATTCTATTTCTTTGTAATACAACATTCTGGGGGAATATTTTCCGGGAGCAGCTTTGCGGCCCAGTTCTTGTCGGTAACTGCCAGTCCGGGTGCCTTGGAAAACACATGAACCAAATATCGGTATGGATCAAGGTTATTCTCCCTGGCCGTTTCAATCAGACTGTAAACAATGGCGCTGCTCTGAGCACCGCCCTCCGTATTGGCGAACAGCCAGTTCTTCCGCCCCATCACAAAGGGTTTAATGCTCCGCTCCGCCCGGTTGTTGCTTATTTCCAGACGCCCGTCCTCTAAAAAGCGTTTCAGATATGGCCACTGCTCCCGCAGATAGTACAGCGCCTTTCCCAAAGAGGACTTGGGCGGGGCGGTCTTCGTTTCCGCCCATGCCAACAAAGCGTCCATCACCGGCTTGGACCGAGCCAGACGCTGGATATAACGTTCTTCCGGCGGCAGATCCGCTAGTTCCTTTTCAATGGCGAAAAGAATATTACAGTATTGCAGTCCCTCCAACGCCGTGCAGCCAACCTGCTGCTCTTTTGGCAAGGCGTTCACCGCCTCGTCAAACTTTCGCCGCAGATGCGCCCAGCAGCCAACCACCCGGATGTTCTCCGGCAATCGGTGGTAGCCGGAATACCCATCCGCATGGAGCCAGCCCGTAAAGCCCTTGAGGAATGCTTCGGCATTCTCCGCCTTCCGGTTCTGCTGGTACTCATACAGAACTATGGGATGCTCGGCGTCTCCGCCAGTCCGGTACAGCCACATATAGCACTTGCTCCTGGCTGTCTGCCCTTCCAACTTCAGCACCTGCAAGGTTGTTTCATCCGCATGGAGAACCTCGCGCTGAAGCAACTGCCGGTGCAAGTGGTCATAGATGGGCCGCAGCCAGTCCTCCGCCACCCGCAGCACCCAGTTGCTCATCGTCTGCCGGGAGAGCATCACCCCAGCACGATTCCATTCCTGTTCCTGCCGGTACAGCGGAGCGTACATCACAAACTTCTGCACCATGATATGGGCCACAGCCTCCGGGGAGGCATAGCTGCCCGAAATCAGGGGAGGCTCTTTGGGGGCTTTCAGGATAGGTGTTTCCGTCCCTGTCTGCTTGCAGTTCTGGCAGGCGTATGTAAAATAAACATCTTCCCGGATCTTCACCTGGGCAGGGACCATTACCAGAGTACGGCGCACCTCGGTCCCAATCTCTGTCATGAGCGTACCGCATTCAGGACAGTTACGTTCAGACTCCGGGACGCGGTGCTCCACCACCTCAACAGGGATGTTCTCAGGCAGAACCTCCTCCACACGGGAGGATCGCTTCTGCCGGGTATGAGCGGCAACCCTGGTTTCCCTCGTGGCAGTCCTCCTGGTAGACAGCCATGCTTCCGTCTCATCAAACATGAAACTCAGCTGGCCAACCAACTCCTCCTTCGTCTGCTCGGAGGATGTCCCATAGACCTTCTTTTTGGCAAGACGCACCTGTTCCATCAGCCAGTCCAGCTTCTGGTTCAGTTCGTCTCGTTCCGCCTTTAGAGACTCATATTCCGCACGGGAAATGGTCATCATTTCTGTGCTGCTTGTGGTAATGTTCACTTCGTTTTTCATATCTTTATTATAACATAAAAACCCTTGAAATACCAGTTCTTTCAATGGTTTGCGAGAAAATAGCATCCAATTTTCAATGCTATACCATACTCAGGCCAGTCACTGCTTTGTGCGCTTTGGGCTGTTCGATCTTCAGCCCTTCCATCAGCCAGCGGTACTGCTGCGGCGTCAGCATCTTCACCTCAACTTCGGACCTCGGCCACTGGTACGCTCCCTGCTCCAGCCTCTTGTAGAGGAGGATGAAGCCATCCCGTTCCCAGTACAGCCCTTTTATTCGGTCCCGCTTTCGCCCGCAGAACAGAAACAGTGTGTTGGTGAATGGGTCCAGTTCAAACTGCTGCTGTACCATCGTGGCCAAACCATCGATCCCTTTGCGCAGATCTGTATATCCACAGGCGATGTAGACCTTGTCTGCTCCGGTAAAATCGTTCAGCATTGTCTCAGCAGCTCCACCAGAGTCCGCAGCAATTCCGGCCCCATTTCCTGATACAGATCAATGCTGCTACTCCCGATGTTGAGTGTAGCGGTACGTTCCGAATTATTTCGCAATGGTTGCGGTGCTGGCAGTTCTACAAATGTGCCCCCAGAACGTCCCTCGGCGTCTTTCCTACCTATACCGGACAGAACCTCTCTTTCCCATCGGTAATATGTTGTTGGCGTGATGCCCCGCTGGCGGCACCACTCCCGCACTGACAGCCCGCTGCTCCGGCAGTCCTGTATTGCCAATCCCCATTTCTGAACCTTTGCCTGGTGCTTCAGTTCATTGCTCGTCATCCGGATACACCGCCTAATAGTTAATAGTGCCGGAACGTCTCAAAACGTTCCACCACTATTCTCTCATGTCTGTCTACCCGTCACTTTACTTGACGCTTACGGTGCATTTGCCGGTGCAACGGTTAACGAGTTCATTATTCCTGAAGGTGTAGAGTCGATAGGTGATAGCATTCTCCATAACGGAAAAGTCACCAGCCTAATTCGGGTTCCCAGCACACTGACAGCAGGGTTTTCACTTGGCTGGGTATCTACAAGTGATAACTGCATATTAGATACAAGTCGAACAGTCCATCAGATCAAACCTTATGGAACCACTCGATATAAGCTTATTTATATTCCCGCTGAGAATCAGAAGTCCAATTACACCAGTCAAAATACCTTTGCTGTTACTAACGGTGGCATAGCCATTGGTAACAGCGAAGGTAACACGCTGATGGATGTGGAACGCAATGGCTATATCTTCGACGGCTGGTATCAAGATGCCAACTTCCAGACACCGGCGAACAAGAATGAGGCTGGTGACTATATCTATCAAAATAGCAAGACCTACTACGCCAAGTGGGTCTACAATATCACTTTTGATGCCAACGGCGGCGAGGGCACCATGGAAGCTCAGGCGGTCACCGAAGGCGATCAGACCACGAAATTGATGAACAGTACTTTTACCAGAGCCGACTACACCTGTGCCGGATGGAATACAAAACCGGATGGTACGGGGACAGCCTATGCGGCAGATGCGGTGGCCTCCACCGTCCCCAACGGAACCACCCTGTACGCCCAGTGGACCAAAAAAATTGGTGAGTCCACTCCATACACCGTGAACGCTATCCAGGGTCATGTCTACACTGGCAAGGAGATCAAGCCCACTGTTATCATTAAGAGTGGTGAAACGGTTTTGAACAGTGGATATACCGTTTCTTACTCCAATAACATCGATGTCGGTGAGGCAAAGGTCACCGTTACGATCGGAAACGATTCCGCCGAGGTCACATTCCAGATCACCAGGGACAACGCCCCCACTGTTGCAATGTCCGATGTATCTGTGACCTATGGCACTGCATATGCGATGACTGCTGCGGCCAAGACCAGCGCGGGCAATGCGATTACAGATGGTACCATCACCATCCGGTATTATACCAATGAAGATTGTTCCAAGGATGAGTCTGAAACCGCTCCCACTGCCGCGGGCATCTACTATGCCAAGGCGACTCTGGCCGAAACGGACAACTATGGCAGTGCAAGCGCATCTGCAAAGATCACCATCCGCAACGCCGACTTCTCTGTCACCGCTCAGGGCTACGACGGCACTTATGACGGCCAGCCGCACTCCATCACTGTAACGGCAGAGGGCGCGGCTGTGACTTACTCCACCACGGAGAACGGCACGTACAGCGAGACGAATCCCACCTTTACCGACGCAGGAGAATATACCGTCTATTACAGGGCTGCCAAGGCCAACCACAACGATGTGACCGGCAATGTGACTGTGAAGATCGCCAAGGCTGTCCCCGCCATCACCATTTCTTCCGACAAAGCCGAGCTTCGCGGCGGCGGTACTGTGGAACTGACAGTCAAGGCCGCCCCCGCGGACAGCACTGTGGCCGTCACCCAGACTGATGACCAAGGCAGCGAGGCCAAGATTTTGACTCTGACGGATGGGACCGTATCTGTCAAGCTGGACAACAGGGATGCCAGGTACACCTTTACCGCATCCTGTGCTGAAACGAACAATTACACCGCAGGGAGCAGCGAATGCACCGTGACCGTCTCCCGCCGCTCCTCCGGCGGTGGCGGCGGCTCCAGCAGCACTACCGCGGAGACCACCACCAACAGGGACGGCTCCAAAACCACCACTGTCACAGACAAGAAAACCGGCACCGTCACTGAGACCACCAAGTTCCAGGACGGCTCCATCCTAGTGGTGGAGACCCAGAAGGACGGCACTGTGACCACCACCGAGACAACCAAAAACGGTGTCAAGATCAAGACCGTGGATGAGCCGGGCGAGGATGTGACTGCTGAGATCACCGTCCCAAAGTCCGTGGGCGAGGCCGTTGTGATCATCCCTGCCGACGTGGACTGCGGCACTGTGGCCGTGGACACGGACACCGGCGAGGTGGTGAAGCTGTCCGTCCCCACTAAGGAGGGGATGACCGTCAAGCTGGCCGGCTCCGCTGAACTGGTGCTGGTGGACCGCAGCAGGAATTTTGATGACACTCGGAACCACTGGGCGAAGGACGCCATCAACTTCGTCACAGCCCATGAGCTGTTCTCTGGTACCAGTGACACCGCCTTCACCCCTGACAGCCCCATGACCCGTGCCATGCTGATGACTGTTCTGGCCCGCTTTGACGGACAGGACACCACCGGCGGGGCTGTGTGGTATGAAAAGGCCATGGAATGGGCCAGGGAGAACGGCATCTCTGACGGCTCTGATCCCGACGGTTCCATCACCCGGGAGCAGCTTGCCACCATGCTGTGGCGCTATGCGGGCAGTCCCACTGGGGGCGGCTCCCTGTCCTCCTTCGGGGACAGCGCCAGCGTCAGCGCCTACGCCCTGGAGGCTGTGCGCTGGGCCGTGGGCGAGGGCCTGATCTCCGGTACAGATGCCGGCCTGCTGGCCCCTCAGGGCAGCGCAACCCGGGCGCAGGTGGCCACCATCCTCATGCGCTTTGTGGAGAGCCTGACCAAGTAAAGTAAATCGCCCCTGCATGAATAGGAGGGCGGGACGGCACAGCCGCCCCGCCCTCCTTCTGTTTCGATGCTGGATCAAGGACAGCCGCAGGGCAAGTCGTCACGACGTTTCCCTGCGGCTTTTATTCTCTCCTGTATTTCTCCCACAGGCGTGGTGCCCTTTTCTGGTCACGAAGTTTTTTGAATGTCAGAGAAGGCCGGCAGAGAGTCCGTTCCACCCGGCAGCATGAGCACAGTGCCATGGCGGAAGCGACTCAGAAGATGCTGGCAGTTGGAGAGCGGAATCCCGCGTTAAGTGATGTCATCACGGAAATGCAGCCGGGATCTGGCTATGATAGAGCCATAAAGAAACAAGAAGGAGGATCTGAATATGTCCGCTATCAATATCGATCAGAACAACATCCAGAGTGAAGTGATGAATTCCGACAAGCCCGTTCTGCTGGACTTCTGGGCTCCCTGGTGCGGTCCCTGCCGCATGGTCGTCCCCATCGTGGAGGAGATCGCCCGGGAGCGCAACGATATCAAGGTCGGCAAGGTGAACGTGGACGAGCAGCCGGAGCTGGCGAGCCGGTTTGGCGTGGTGAGCATTCCTACCTTGGTCGTCATGAAGAACGGAAAGATCGTCGATCAGGCTATAGGTGCAAGACCCAAGAATGCAATTCTTGGGATGCTGTAGGGAGGGATGACGATGGGGTTCTTCGATCTCTTCCAGCAAGCCGATATCGATCAGGGCGTAAAGGAATATTTGGCCACGCCCGGTGCTGTCCTGCTGGATGTCCGTACCTCTGAAGAATACAGAGACGGCCATATCCCCGGCAGCAAAAATGTTCCGCTTCAGGCTCTTGACAAGGTGGCCTCTGTCGCAGAAAATAAAAATATGGCACTGTATGTCTACTGCCACTCTGGCGCCCGGAGCCGTCAGGCTGCCGGCTTGCTGCGGCGTATGGGATATCGCAATGTAAACAACATCGGCGGCATTGCAGCTTATGCGGGAAAGGTGGAACGATAATATGAAAGTCGTGATCGTAGGCGGTGTGGCAGGCGGAGCCACAGCCGCGGCAAGGCTCCGCAGACTGGATGAGCAGGCTGAGATCGTGGTGTTCGAGCGTTCAGGCTTTGTTTCCTACGCTAACTGCGGTCTGCCTTACTACATCGGAGATGTGATCACTGCCCCTGAAGAACTGACCCTTCAGACACCGGAGAGCTTTTTCGCCCGGTTCCGTGTGAACATGAAGGTCCGCCACGAGGTGAAGGCTATCCACCCGGACAGGAAAACGGTATCGGTAAAAAATCTGGAGACCGGAGAAGAATTCGAAGAGAGCTATGACAAGCTGATCCTGTCCCCTGGTGCGAAGCCCGCTCAACCCCGCCTCCCCGGCGTTGGATTGGAGAATCTGTTCACTCTGCGCACCGTGGAGGATACCTTCCGGATCAAAGATCACATCAATAAGCATAACCCCAAGTCTGTCGTTCTGGCGGGCGGCGGTTTTATTGGTCTGGAACTGGCGGAAAATCTGCGGGAGCTCAGCATGGATGTCACTATCGTCCAGCGCCCCAAGCAGCTGATGAATCCCTTCGATGCGGATATGGCATCCTTTATCCACGCAGAGGCACGCAAGCACGGTGTGAAGCTGGCCCTGGGATATACCGTGGAAGGCTTTGAGGAAAAGGACGGCGGTGTGGATGTGCTGCTGAAGGACAGCGCTCCCCTTCATGCGGATATGGTGGTGCTGGCCATCGGCATCACGCCGGACACCGCTCTCGCGAAAGAAGCTGGTCTGGAACTGGGGATCAAGGGCAGTATCGTGGTCAACGACCGGATGGAGACATCTGTGCCGGACATCTATGCCGCGGGCGATGCGGTGCAGGTGAAGCACTATGTCACCGGCGAGGATGCCCTGATCTCCCTGGCCGGTCCCGCCAACAAGCAGGGGCGCATCATTGCGGACAATATCTGCGGCGGCGACAGCCGCTATTTGGGGTCTCAGGGAAGCAGCGTGATCAAGGTATTTGATATAACTGCCGCCACTACCGGCATCAACGAGACCAATGCAAAAAAGGCGGGGCTGGATGTGGACAAAGTGATCCTGTCCCCCATGAGCCACGCGGGTTATTACCCCGGCGGAAAGCTGATGACCATGAAGGTGGTCTTTGAGAAGGGGACCTGCCGCCTGCTGGGCGCTCAGATCGTAGGTTACGAGGGTGTGGACAAGCGGATCGATGTGCTGGCTGCCGCCATCCATGCAGGCATGAGAGCAACTCAGCTCAAAAACCTGGATCTGGCCTATGCACCTCCTTACTCCTCCGCCAAGGACCCTGTGAACATAGCGGGATTCATGATCGACAATATTGCAAACGGTACCATGAAGCAGTGGTATCTGGAGGACGTTGACCATCTTCCAAGGGATGGAAGTGCAATCCTGCTGGATGTCAGGACCCCGGACGAATACGCTGGGGGCCATATGGAAGGATTCGGTAATATTCCGCTGGATGACTTGCGGGACCGGCTGGATGAGATAGAGCCGGGTAAGCCTGTATATGTGACCTGCCAGAGCGGCTTGCGCAGCTATATTGCCTGCCGCATTCTGGAAGCCAACGGCCACGAAGCCTATAACTTCGCCGGAGGGTTCCGCTTCTATGATGCGGTAACAAACGACCGGGCATTGGTTGAAAGAGCCATGAGCTGTGGAATGGACAAATAACTGCAAACTGCCAAAGCCGCGCTTTCCATCAGGAGAGCGTGGCTTTTTCTATATTCAAAAGGTGATATCATCACGGAAGAAAGTGGATCTCTCCGGTATAATGATGCCGATCAATGACGGGAGGGTGCTTATGTCTGCTATCAGAAAGAAACGAAAAGCCTTTGTTGTGCAGGAGGACTGTGTTGCCTGTGGCTGTTGCGTGAAAGTCTGTCCTTTGGGAGCGATTCAGATTATGAAGGGCATAATGGCGCAGGTGAATATGGACAACTGCGTGGGATGCGGGAAATGCGCGAAAGAGTGTCCCGCCAGCGTCGTCGAGATCCGGGAGGTGGAAAGATGAAAAGACATTGGTATGATCATCTCTGGGTCGTTTCTCTGACCTATCTGATCTTGGGCTTTTTCAATATCCTGTTTGCATGGTTGGGGCTCTTCTGCTTCTTTATCCCGCTGATCATCTCCGCTGTGAAAGGAACAAAAGGCTACTGCAACCGCTACTGCGGCAGAGGGCAGCTGTTTGGCCTGCTGGGGGGCCGCTTCGGTCTCTCCCGCAGAAAGGACATTCCAAAGTGGATGAAAAGCAAAGGATTCCGATATGGATTTCTGGTATTCTTTTTTGCCATGTTCTTTGTGATGCTCTGGAACACCTATCTGGTGTTTGCGGAAGCACAGGACTTAAAGCAGGTGGTGACGCTGCTGTGGACGTTCAAGCTGCCCTGGCAGTGGGGCTATCACGGAACATTCCTCCATCCCGGCGTGGCGCAGTTCGCCTTTGGATTTTACAGCGTGATGCTGACCTCCACTGTTCTTGGCCTGATCACCATGGTGCTGTTCAAACCCCGCAGCTGGTGTGTGTACTGCCCTATGGGGACCATGACCCAGCTGGTCTGCAAGGCGCGGAACAGCAAAGTGTGATGTCATCACGGAACGGCCGGTATTCTTTAGGTAAAATATGAGCATACCCTCTGTACACTGAGGGGAAAATCAAAACAGAAAGGGGCACTTCCCATGAGGCTGAAAGATAAAGTGGCGATCATCACCGGAGGCAGCCGCGGCATTGGTTATGCTACGGCGGATAAGTTCCTGGGAGAAGGTGCTAGGGTCATCCTGACCGCAAGTTCACAAGCCTCTGCCGAAAAGGCGGTTGAACGGCTGAAAGAAAAATATCCTGATGCGATCATCGCCGGCATCAGCCCTGATCTGGCCAGTCTGGAGTCTGTGCGGGAAGCGTTCAGGTCTGCCACTGAGAAGTATGGATGTGTGGATATCCTGGTCAATAACGCAGGCGTTTCCGAAAGCACCCCATTTATGGAATACACAGAGGAGACCTTTGATAAGGTCATGGATCTGAACGTAAAGGGCGTATTCAATACCACCCGCGCCGCAGCAGAGTGTATGGTGGCACGGGGGACGGGCGTGATCCTTTCCACGTCCTCAATGGTCAGCATCTCCGGTCAGCCCAGCGGTTTTGCCTATCCCGCATCCAAATTTGCGGTGAATGGACTGACCGTATCGCTGGCCCGCGAATTGGGACCCAAGGGCATCCGCGTGAACGCGGTTGCTCCTGGGATTACGGAGACTGATATGATGAAAGCGGTGCCCAAGGAGGTCATCGAGCCTATGATCGCCAGAATCCCGCTGCGCCGCCTGGGCCAGCCGGAGGATATTGCCAACGCATTTGCGTTCCTGGCCTCCGATGAGGCGTCCTACATCACCGGCGTTGTGCTGAGCGTGGACGGCATGGCAAGGACCTGACGAGTCGTAAGGCTGTGGTAAGTGGCAGCCTCAGAAGCAGATTGCAATATGGATCAGTAAATCAAACTCATATATGATCCTGCAAAGGGATACAGACAGAAAAAGGGGCTGCTATGCAAAGAGAACAGTTTGATATTACCGGTATGCACTGGTCCACCAGAGTGGAGCGGTGTGCGGCAGAACTGCCCGGTATTGCGGAAGAGTCCGTCAGTCTGGAGGACAAAACAGCATCTGTCAGGCTGGATCGACCTGCAACAGACGACGCCTTCAAAGCCGCTGTGGAAAAAGCTGGGCGTTAGCTGCTGAAAATCAGATAAAAAGCTGAAAATGTCCGCCTTGTGTTCAACTCGGCGGACATTTTATTATTGACCGTTCAATTCTTCCAGCTTTTTGGCATTGGTGATCTCGATGCTGCTGCGGGACAGCTTGACCATCCCCTCATTCTGAAAATATCGAAGCATTCTGGTGATCACTTCCCGATGGGAACCCAGGTGATTGGCAATGGTCTCATGGGTGATTTTCAGATGACTGGTCCCTTCGATAGACACTTCCTCCAACAAGAATGCGGCTACACGCTTGTCGAGACTCTTCCACATGACCTGCTCCATGAGCCACATGACATCGGAGAAGCGAGAGGCCATCAGTTCGTTGGTATAGTTGGAAACAGGCGCAGATCCTTCCATGATGCTCTGATAAATTTCGGAAGGTATTACCCAAAGGTCAGTGTCCTTTTCCGCCTCAACGGTCACTTCGAACTGAATGGAACGCATGATACAGGAGGCGGAAAACAGGCACATATCCCGGTCAAACAGACGGTAGATGGTGATCTCGCGCCCCTCGTCGGAGAGAATATAGGCCCGAAGCTGGCCGGACTTCACCAACAGAAGGCCGGTGCAGTCCATGCTTCCATTGTGGATCACGGTCCCTTTGCTTACCCTGCGCTCCATCAGGCTGCCAAGGATGCGTTCCTGCTGAGCCGGTGTCAGCTTGTTCCAAACCGGGAAATAGCTTTGAAAGTCCATACCGAACCCTCCTTCTGCCTATCAGTATATTGAAATCATCAAGACCTGTCAACTGACTCGTTGACAGGCCGCGTTAGCTGATCTGCTCGGTCAGTTTCCATACTTTCCGGAAGGAGCCCGCGGCGGTGGTGAACGCCGGTTCAGGGCTTTGCTGACCAGACTGGCGAGGGGGCTGTCCCCTGCCAGCATGAGAGTATCGATCAGCCCGCCGCCTCCAACTTCCGGATATCCCTTTGTCCGCTGCCCGCTCCGCCGATGTGGTGAAATGGGCAGTGGAGGGGATCACCGCCGGAACTACGGCCGCCATTTTTCTGCTGACAACACCTGCACCCATGGATCTTGACATTCCTATACTGCGACTTGGCGTGACTTCGTCCGAACACTTTGTAAAACAGCGCAATGTGATATGACCCCTCTAAGGTAGATGGTTGCAACTGAGAATCATTTTTCGGTGGCTTTTTTGCTGCTGGGCAGGCAGTTGAAGATTATAACTGGCAACTATCCTCCAGAATCGCTTCATCTAAAGCATTGACCAAACGGGGCAGGTCGAAATTTTCCATGGAGAGATTTAAAATACTCTCTTTACTTCAGGACAAACGCGGCTGTCCAAGAGCTGGTGTCGCCTGTAGGCCGCCTGTTCTCTCTTCCATTGTTAACAATTGATAAATACGTGACTTGCCCCAATGCTCATATGTCATAAAGTAACAAACAAAAATTTGATAGATAGCAGCCCACTATTCCGGGTTACATTTTTTGTTATGTGTTTCATTTTTTGAAAATCGTGCGATAAATATAATAAAGCAGATAAAATTCTTTATTAAACAAGCAGAATAAATTTGTGTTTTTGTAACGATAAAATCTTGTGCGGATATTATATTTTTGCCAAAAGTGCCGATTATATTTGTGGGGGATGTTTCTGCAGCAACGGCTCGTATAACTGTAAACTATGGTTATGACAGTTATTCTTAAAACAGGGTTTATTATTATTTGGAGGTGTTCTTATGACGATTACAGGAATGACACGATTTGTGCAACAAAATTATAAGGTTCAAAATTCGCACTTAACCCCTAAACTTCCAAATGGCTCTTTGCCGCCAAAGGGTCATGTTAACCCATATTGTCCGGAGGGAATGGATATTACAGGTCGAACGGATTTTCGCCGCATTGTCCCTGTTGACGAGGGCGTTGCAAATAAGATAAAATCTTTGGTGTTTGAGAGAATGGAAAAGAACGGCGGCATGAGTGGTGGAGAGATTGAGAGCGAAATTATAAAGGATTACGTTATGTCATTGCCACCCGAAGAACGAGCTGCCGCTGGGTGGACATTAAATCAGATTAGTCTGCAAGAGGCTGACCGGTTGGGAGAATATGTACATCAGCGAGACCCCTCATGGAATTGGGGAAAGCCAGTCAAGCCCGATATCTTGGATGACTACAAATCAGGCATGAATATACTAATATGATGTGGTTGGAATAGTAATATTACAACTTTCCATTTGTAGGAGGGGAGCCCAAAGTGCTACCGCCCTCTTTTGTTATTTACAACTGAATATCCGCCGCCCCGCAGTGGCACATGAAGCAGTAAATCTGAAACTGAACTGCTCCCCGTCAAGAGGACAGAGAAAAAATATAAAATTTTCCCGGCCAGCAGCTAAATGTTGCTGGCCGCTTTTTATGCAGCAAGGCACAACTTGTGTTTTTCTATCGGCGTCAGTACACCCAAGTTACGCTGGACTCTTCTGGTGTTGTAATAACGGATGTAGCACTCAATCATTTGCACGAGTTCCTGTTTGCTGGTGAAACGCTTGCCGTAATAGCGTTCCCGTTTCAAAATGCCCCAGAATCCTTCCATAGGTCCATTGTCAATGCAGTGAGCCACACGGGACATACTCTGAGTCATTCCAGCCTGTACGAGTTTGTGGTGGAAGGCTCTGCCTGTGTATTGGAAACCTCTATCGCTGTGGAACAGCGGGTGGGCATCTGGATTCGCCTTAACAGCTTTGTCAAAGGTTTTGTAAACGAGTGGATTATCATTGCGCTCACTGAGCACATAGGATACGATGCGCCGGTCACAAAGATCCAGAATGGCACTTAGATAGAGTTTATGTACTTCCATGCCATCATACCATTTGAACTCTGTCACATCAGTAAGCCATTTCTCATTCGGCTTCTCCGCATAGAATTGGCGATTCAGCAGATTTTCAGCAAGATACTGAGGGTTCTTTGCCCGCCTTGTGCAGCCGCGGTTATTGTACTTCACAGTGGATCTTATATCTTTGGCTCGGCAGATGCGTAGCACCCTCTTGTCATTGACATAGATACCATGGTCATGACGCAGATCGTCATTCAATCTCCGGTAACCTTTATCTGGACTTTCTGAATGGATTTTCTCAATCTTGTCGGCCAACTGTTCGTTCTCCTTTACTCTGTGGCTTAGCTTTCCGGAAGCCCATTTGTAGTAAGCAGAACGGGATACATGAAGAAGGTCACAGGCTGTCTCAACAGCAACCCCTTGTTCTTCGTGACACTCTCGAATGGCTATATAAGTATGTCGTTGTCTTACTTCTGAAAGGCATCCCTCCTCTCTACTTCGTCCAATTTTTTTAACAGTGCATTCTCCATTTCCGCCAGATACAGTTTATGTTTGAGCTGCTCAATCTCAATTTGTGCCTGTTCCAGCTCGGTACGGGGAGTTTGGTCCTTCTTGCGCTGTCCACGCCGGTCTTGTAATCCTGCTTCTCCCATCTGTTCAAAACGAAGTGTCCAAGTACGAACTTGTTGGTAGCTTACCTGGTATTTTAAGGCTATTTCTCCGTAGTTTTTCCCTATAGCGATACATTCCCTGACGATTTGAACTCGTTCCTCAAATGTGGTTTCTCGTCCTTGCTTCATGTAACTTCCTCCTCCAGAAAACTTTGTAGAGTTGAAATCTCCATGAGCATTATACACCTTTATCCAGTTGCTGAGTTGACGATCATTTCGCAACTTATATTTTTTGCTGATTTCTTCGAGACTTCCCACCCCGGATAAGTATTCTAGCACCGCCTTTAACTTTAGTTCTGGCGGATAGACACGATTTTTCTGATATGGTAAAAATCCAGCCGCCCCTTCTGTCTCATATCGTGCACTCCATCTATAAATCGTCGTTGTCCCAACTCCTGCATCCCGGGCCGCCTGAACTAAGCTTATTTCCCCTTGCTGGTACTTCTTGATAATCTCGACTTTTTCTTCTGTGTTTAGTTTACCTTTTTGTGACATAGAATTGCTCCCTTCATGATAACAGTTTGTTTTTTCACTGTCTCTCATAAAGGGAGCATATCAAACCGATTTGCTGCTTTTTTGTTGTCTGTTTGGCAAATTTCCAAATGCCCAGTAGTAAGGAGTGAAGCCCGAAAAAGTGGCGGTAGGAAGTGAGCGGCAGTCCGGCAGTTTCTTAGAGCAAGATTCTACCGAGGTGCCAAAATTCACTTTCTGCTCATTTTTGCCCCTGCGGGAATCTTGTTGGGGAGTGACTTCCCCAAACCCTGCCATGCGGCTTGTGTTGCTGAAAATCCCTCAAAATATTTTTTCGGATTTTTCAAAATAGTTCCGCTCCACACCCTGTTTTTCTGCTATTACCCGAATACCCTGCCGCTGTCAAAGAGCCGTTACAGAGGGAGAAAGCTTCAAAACCACCCCAGTAGCCAACACCTTGCAGCGCATGGTTGATCTGGAAGCCAAGCGAGCCGAGGGCAAAGGCATGGGCTATGACCGCTGGGCGGCAAAGCACAACCTAAAGCAGATGCGGCTACCGTTACTGCCTACCAGCAGTACGGCTTTTCTTCCCCGGAGAAATTGGACGAAGCCTGTTCCGCAGCCTATACCGCCATGCAGAAAAGCATTACAGAGCTGAAAAATGTGGAAAAGAGGCTGAACGGGAAAAGGGGCTGCAACGGCAGGTGCTTGCCTATTCCAAGACCCGCCCCATCCGGGACGGGCTATGACGAAAACAAGCCCCGCAGACAAGACATTGAGATTTATTATTCTTTTGTTGGCAAGGTGGACTTGCCCAAATAACTGCCCGACCTATCCGACACAATAGCTAAGTGCCGGATAGGAACGGCAAAATTTTTTACACTTCTATTACTTCTTTATCACACATAAGAAAAATGGTACGGCATGAATCACTGTAGCCTATAAGTGGAGAACTGTTTGATAAAGGCGTTATCTCCTCATGTTCTTAAAGCCGCAAGCATGAACCAGATCTGGTAACTGGGACAGATCCCGGACAACAAAATGGGCACCAGCCCTCCGGAATCGCTCCTCCACCTTCTGGCAGGCCGTCTCCCGCTCCTGGGGAGACATGGCCTCGTACTCCTGCTGGCTCAGCCCTAGCTCGGAGCTGCCCTCGATAACGCCTGCCGTCCACACACCGGCATTGACGCCCTCCTTGATGTCCGAGATGGTATCCCCCACCTTGACCACATTTCCTACCGCAGTAAGTCCCAGGGCCTGCATGTTGGCAAAGATCATGTAGGGGTAGGGGCGGCCCCTGCCCCCCACTCCGTCAGGGCTGATCCAGAAGTCGGGGGCATAGCCCTGCTGGGCCGCCTTGGGCGCCACAATATTCATCATGGCATCGGTGTAGCCGGTGGTGGAGCCGATCTTCACCCCCATCTCCCGCAGCTTGGCTGCCGTCTCCACAGCAAAGGGCTTGGGGGCGGCGTACTGGTCCAGAATGGAGAACAGCTTGGGCTCAAACTGGGCGTACACAGCGTCCACATCCTCCTCGGTGGCTTCGTGGCCATGAACCCGTTTCCATTCCGCAGCGATGCGCTCCATATTCAGCATGGTTCGGATGTGGTCCCGCTTCAGCATTCCCATGGGCTTGCGGGTCTCCTCCATGGTAACGGGCACTCCGTGGTGGGCAAAAGCCTCCATGAAGGCCTTCACCGGAGCAAAGCAGCCGTAATCCACCGTAGTACCTGCCCAGTCAAAAATCACCGCTTCAATCATGCGATCTGCTCCTTTCTCTCCTTCAGGAAGGCTGCAATGACGCTGGTCAGCTTGTCAATATCCTCGGGGTAAATTTCCCCGATGTTGCCGATGCGGAAGGTATCCATCTCGGTGAGCTTACCCGGGTAGATGGCGTATCCCCGCTCCTTGATGTAACGGTAAAACTCTTCAAACCGGAAGGATACCCCGGCAGGATAGAAGAAAGTGGTGATAATGGGGCCCTGGTGGCTTCCGTCAATGTAGGTAGCAAAGCCCATGGCCCGCATCTTCTCAATGAGCAGGCGGTTGTTTTCCGTGTAGCGGCGGCTCCGGGCGGGGATGCCGCCCTCCTGGGCCAGCTCATCCAGAGCCTTGGAAAAGGCCAGCACCACATGGGTGGGAGAGGTAAAGCGCCACTTGCCATCCTTTTCCATCCCCTTCCACTGGTCCAGCAGGTCCAGAGACAGGGAGCGGGCCTTGCCCTCGCTTGCCAGCAGTTTGTCCCGGCGGCACAGAATGAAAGAGAAGCCGGGCACGCCCTGGATGCACTTGTTGGCGCTGGACACCAGGAAGTCAATGCCCCAGTCGGCCACAGGGATATCCACCCCGCCGAAGGAGGACATGGCGTCCACAATGAATGTCCTGCCCGCGTCCCGGACCACTTTGCCCACCGACTGGATATCGTTAAGGATCCCGCTGGTGGTCTCGCTGTGGACCATGGCCACATGGGTGATAGAGGAGTCCTGGGCCAGCAATTGGGCCATATGGGCGGCGTCAGGCACCTTGTCGTAGTCCTGAGCATAGTGAAGAAAGGGGATGCGGCTGTGGGTGCAGATGTCGGTCATACGCTTTCCGTAAGCGCCGTTGGAACAGATGAGCACCTTGTCTTGGTCGCCCACCACGCTGGTGAGCACGCTCTCCACGCCGAAGGTGCCGCTGCCCTGCATCAGCACGGCAGTGTAGTCATCCTCGGAGACATGGGCCAGCTCCAGCAGCTGGCGGCGGATCTTCTGGGTGACGGCCTTGTAGTCGTCATCCCAGGTGCAGCGGTCCACCAACATCTCCTGCTTTACGGTATCCGTGGTGGTCAGAGGGCCGGGGGTCAGCAGTTTATAGGTATTCATGGTATGAAAGCTCCTTTCGATCAGCCCTTAGCAGACTCGGACAGCTGCTGGTGGGCCTGGAACAGTTCAAAGGTCAGAGGCTCGTCAAAGACGGAAGGGTTGGCGGACTGGTTGGCAGGATCGGCGGTCTCACCCTCATAGAGGGGGTTAGGGTAGGTCTGGAGGAGCTCCTCCCGGCCATTCTCAATGATACACTGGGCCATCTCCATGGCCAGGGGATTGGTGCTCTCCCCCTTGTCCAACACGGCCACGGACTCGGTGAGGGAGAAGTTGCCCTCGGCAGGGTCCACATAGTCGATGGGCAGGCCCTCCGCCTTGTCGGCCACCGCCTGGTGGCGCAGGCCGAAGCCAATGGCTACCTCACCAGCCCGGCACAGCTTCAGGGGACCGGAACCGGAGGTTTCGATGTGAGCTCCGCAGTTGTCATAAATTCCGGACAGAACCGCCTGAGCTCCGTCGTCCCCGTAGGCATCCACCAGGGCCTGGATGAGCAGCCATGCGGTGGAAGAGGACTGGATGTCCGTGACCGCCACCTGACCCGCGTAGATCGGGTCAGCCAGGTCCTTCAGGCTGGTGGGAGTGGGCAGGCCCTCGGAGGCCATCAGCTCAGTGTTGAGGATGATGGCGCCCTCCTGAGAGGTGATGGGGGCGGTGTAGTCGGGAACCTCAGTGAGGGTATTCACTTCAAAGTCCAGAGGCAGGAACATGCTGTTCTGCTCCTGGGCGCTCTGGAGGTAGAAGGTGCTCATGGTCACCAGGTCGGCCTCCAGATTTGTCCCTTCCGCCAGCAGCTTGCCCCCCAGCTCGGAGGTGCCGTAGGTCTGGAAAATGTACTTGCCCTCATAACCGTTGCCGTCCAAGGCGTTCTTCATGGCGGTGACCGCCTCCTCATCGGCATTGGAGTAGATCACCACCTGCTTTTCTCCGCTGTTTCCGGCGCTGTTGTTTCCTCCGCAGGCGGTCAGCAGGGAGAGGCTCAGGGCGGCAGACAGACCAATGGACATCATTTTTTTGTAATTCATCACTTGATTCCTTCCTTTTTTGTTATTTTAGGACTGTGTTTGGATCGGTACCCGGCCAGCCAGGAGAACAGCGCCTTGGCTGCCAGGTTGGTGGCTAAAATCAACAGGGACAGTACAAACACCTCGTTGAAGCGGTTGACATACTGCAGCTGTTTGATCATGGTGGTGAGGACCATGGTCCTGGCCCCGGCTATGAAGATGAGGGCGCTGATGGTGACCATAGAGTTGATGAAGTAGTAGCTGAACACCTCGATGAGACTGGACAGGGCGTTTGGCGTGACCACCCGCAAAATGGTCTTCAGCCAGCTGTCCCCCATGAGCATGGCGGTGGTCTCCCACCCGGCGTTCATTTTGGACAGGGCGTTCTTCATCATCAGGTAGGGGGTGGAGAAGTAGTGCACAATGTTGCACAAAACCATCAACAGCAGGGTGTTCTGCAAACTGGTTCCGGAGAAGAGGAACAGGTAGGCCACACCCAGCACCATACCAGGGATGGCGTTGGTCACCAGAGCAATGCTCTCAATGGTCCGCTTATATCCCCGACCCAGGTTGCTTCGGGCGGTGATGAGGGCCGCTCCGTAGGCAATCAGCGTACCGGCGGCAGCGGTCAGCAGTGCCATGAGCAGGGAATGCCCATAGGCGGCCAGCAGGCTGCTGTCTGAGAGGACCGTCTGGAAGTGCTCCAAGGAGAATTCGGTCTGGTAGGGCCACTCCTCCACCGTGGGAACCACAAAGATTACGGCAAAAATGGCCAGAATTCCCGCGGAAATTACGGTACCGGACAGGCCCCATCCTACATCCCGCAGAGAATTTTTCCGCAGATCCGCGTTGGAAATCCGGCTATACCGGATGTTGAACCGCTCCAGGATCTGCAGAATGCAGATGCTGCCGAGGGAGGGGATCAGCATTACCATGGCGATGACAGCGCCCCGGTTGAAGTCGGGGATCCCGCCCAGCATCTGGTTATAGAGCAGGGTGGCAATGACCTCATAGCCTCCGCCCACCGAGGCAGGAATACCAAAGTCGGTAAAGCACAGGAAGAAGGCCTGGATAAAGGCT